>VGSF01000056.1 GCA_016875165.1 Deltaproteobacteria bacterium | reverse complement strand
GGAAGTGGGCATGATTCCCAAGAAATGTCCAAGCATAGCACGCCGTCTTTGTTTCCATCAGAAGCCTTCCCAACCGTTCCAGAAAATTCTCCCGATCACGGTCATCGCGAAAAATCTTGCGGCGTTCTATCCCCCTGATGATGATATGATGCAGAACTCCTGGAGCATCCAGGCGGGCTAATCTCGGCATAATTCCCTTCTTATCACCCAATCCCTTTTGCCGTCAACTGAATTATTTAAGGGCGTCCCCTTTTTCCCGAGTAGGCTTCTTCCGGCCCCAATTTCTCCACCAGGGGAGTAAACCCCTGCATATCCGCAAACATCACCGTGACTTGCCGGCGCTCGCCCTCGATTTTGCCCCTCTGGGCAAGAACCTTCTCGGTCAGCCCCTTGGGAAGATACTTTTGGATTTTTCTGATTTTTTCGTCAAAGGAGAGCTCTTTAGGAATCGGCTTTGAGGGAAGGGCTAATGCATGGCCACACTGGCCGCAGAACTTGAATTGGGGTGGATTGGTCGAATTGCATTGGGGGCAAATCCTCTCCAATTTCGCCCCGCATTCCCCGCAGAACTTCACCGTATCGGGGTTTTCAAAATGACATTTGGGGCATTGCATTTTAAAGATCTCCGTTAGAACGGATACGGGTAAATCTTTTGGGATTTTGGGACCTTTCTCACTACCAAGGTTAAGCGGGCAAAAGATGCCTTGGTGTCCAAGATTTCGAAAAGAACCTTGGGATCTTCCCAAATTGCCCGAGACTCTTCTACCGCCTTCTGCAAACCCTCTTGCGGGGCGGTCAAGATCCTACCGTGATCGAGATAAAACTCTTCCACCCTCAGGTCACTCAGGCGCTTTAATGAGTTCCCCTTCCAGCCAGATATCCGGAAAAAGGAAGAGCTATTTCTCATCCTGCAGACTTCGCTACAGATTGAGGTCTTTTTCTGCTCTTCGGATATACTTGCAGAGGGAGATCAGTATTTTTCCCAATAAACCCGGAGTCGTATCAAGCAAATGATGGAAAGACCTGCTGTGTACAACTAATAAATCCATATCAGTTTCAGCAATTACCGAGGCAGTCCGGGGTTCTCTATCGATGAGAGAAATCTCACCAAAAAAATCCCCCGAAGTTAAATTCCTAATAACTCGCCCGTCTTTCTCGACCCGAGCCTTACCTTCAATAATAAAAAAGAATTCCCATCCTTTATCCCCCTGCCGAACTAAAACCTCTCCTGCCTTTTTACCCACTTTGTCTGAATGTTTAGAGATTTCTCTAAGATGGCGGTTGCTGAGTTCGCTGAACATCGGCACCTTTCTTAGGAGATCCATTTTCTGATCCCTTGTGAATAATGGCATTTTCCTACCTCCTCTCATGAGAGTTTCAAGACCGAAGTCTTGATTAAGACGAAGTTCTTTTCCTGAATCGATCCCTTCAGGAAGATATATTCAAGGCTGAATCATTGAGCGGATCTCACGTTAGTTAGTTTTCATCCGGAAACACCCTCTCCCCTTGCGGGAGAGGGAGGGGGTGAGGGGGGTGAAGATGAAAAGAACTGAAAATTTAATCAGTTATCACCCCCACCCTAACCCTCCTCCATCGAGGGGGAGGGGAAAATAGGGTTTCCGAATGTAAGTTATTAAATGGCGGCCAGTTCCTTCTCATACCTGCTCACCCACCCATCGGCACCGCATTCTTTCATAATTTCTATGGCCTTGCCCAAGCTTTCTTGGGCTTTTAAGCGATCTCCCTTTCGCTTGAGCAATTCAGCGTAAAGGGCGTAATCGTTTCCTAAATGAAACCTCATGCCGTTTCTTTGATCGGCCTCCATTGCCTTCTGAATCCAATTTTCAGCTTCAGACATGTGCTGGTCATCCATATTCAATAGAATTTCACCGATATAGTTGGATACCCAGCCCTCAACTGCTTTCACCCTGTTATTTCGTGCATGAGCATATAGAGATTCTAAATCCAGATCTTTCTCTTTGTTCATCACTCTCGATCTGGCCCACCCTACCTTTCCCCAGTTGCCCCAAGACGGTAGTGCTCGAGTTTGTTCCGAAATCCGATATACTTTTTCATAATAATTTTGGGCTTTTGGAAAATCTCCCATGGCAAAATAAGTAGAGCCCAAGCCGGCATGTGCCGCCATATTCCAAAGTTTCTCATTGATTCTTTCACAAAACTCAATTCCCGTAAGCAGATGTTTCTCTGCTTCTTCCAACAATCCACGCGAATAACAGGAAATACCGTGGATAGTGTATGCCGACCTTTTAGAAAAAATATCCCCGCTCTCTTCAGCTAGACGAACAGCCTCAGCAGAGGTTTGAAATCCCAAATGAATCCGTCCTGAGTAGAAATAGCACAAATAAGCCATAGTCGCCTTTACTTGTGCAATTCCCCCTGGATTCTTCATTGTAACATTGACATCAAGGGTTCTCTGCAAATATTTTGCTGCCTTATCGAATTCACAATTTAAGCCTAAAACACAACCAAACCAATAACTTGCTTGTATTGAAGTAAAAAAATCCTTTACTTCCTCTGATGTCTCTAGAGCCTGCTCAAAGGCTTGAAAAGCCGCCGAAAAATTCTCTTTGATAAATGCATGATATGCGCCCAGAATTGTGTATACCTGGCAAAGTCTCTTCTTATAATCTCGCTTTATCGCTAAATCAATAACCGGATCGATAGCTTCTTTAGCCTCGAAATAATAATTAAGTTGGGCGAGGTAGAGGCCAAGAACTGTTCGGGCGTCGATAATGCTCTTTTGTCCCTCCTCGCTCATGGGCAACTTTTCCAGGCAGGCGATTCTCTTACGGGCATGGGCAATGGCATCAGGCCAGAAGGAAGACTTCTGCGCCTTCTTTCCTGCTAGCCTTGAATATTCAGCCGCTTGGGCATAATTCTCACTCATAAAAAAGTGCTCAGCCAGAACCCCGTAATGGTCAGCCAAATTATCCTTGTCTAGCTCCTCGATAGCCTTCCCGATCTCCCCATGAATCTCTTTTTTCTTCTTCGCCAGGATGGACTCGTGCACTACCTCTCGTGTCAAGGCATGTCTGAAGATATAAGAAGTCTGGGGATATATCCCTCTCTCATAGAGAAGCTCGGAATCCTTTAGAGCAGACATATGGGTGAGCAACTGCTGTTCGGGAAGTCCGGTTACCCGCTTGATCAAATCATAAGTAAACTCCCTTTCAATCACTGAACCAGTTTGAAGCACGGTCTTGGTAGCATCAGGAAGTGAGTCCACCCGGGCCATAATCATGTCCTGGATGGTGGAGGGAATCGTCACCGCCTTTGCATCTTTGGCCAACTGATATTTGCTATCCTTTCTCTCGATGATCTTTAAATCCTTCAGAGACTTCAACAACTCTTCGATAAAGAAGGGCACCCCCTCGGTCTTCTCCAGGATTAATTTTTCCAGATCTTTGTCCATTTCCTGGGTTCCTAAAAGATGAGCCACCATGAAAAGGCTTTCTCGGTTGGAGAGCCGGTTCAAAGTTAACTGATTGTGATAGGACCTCCCGCCCCAGGTATGCACAAACTCCGGACGGTACGTAAATATGAGAAGGACTCTCGCCCCGGGGATGATTTCCAGAAAGTATTTCAAGGCCTCCTCTGTACTCTTATCGGCCCAGTGAAGGTCCTCAATGGCCATGATCAAGGGACGTATCTCTGAACCTTTTAGGAGAATTTGCTTTAACGATTCGATGATTCGGTCTTTTTTCCCTTCTGGACTCATGAGGATGTTGTCAAGACCGCTGTCTTTGACCGACAGCAGTTCCAGAAAGTAAGGAAGAGTAGAGGCTTGCTCGGCTTTCAAAACCTCCAGGCCCTTTTTGACCTTTCCTCGAATCTCAGAATCTCCATCCCCCTCCCGGACATTGAAGTTCGACTTCAGGATATCGATGATGGGGTGATAAGCCGTGCCTCTACCGTAGGAGAGGCATTTCCCCTCCAAAAAAGTCACGTCTTCATTGGTAATCGCTTTCCGTAATTCATACAAAAGCCTGGACTTACCCACCCCCGCTTCCCCCATAATCGAAAAGGCCTGGCCTCTTCCTCCTTTGACCCGCTCAAAACCATCCAAGAGTAGTTCCAGTTCTCGTTCCCTACCCACGAAGGGAGTCAGGCCCCGCTCTGCACTGACATCAAACCTCGTCCTCCGACTGCTGGGAGCAATCACTTGGTAAACCTTGATCGGTTTCTCCTTCCCCTTGACATCCTTCTCTCCCAAACCCTCAAAACGGAAGAATCCTTCCGTCAGCTTGAAAGTATCTTCAGTTACGTAGGTAGTCCCCGGCTCAGCCAAACCTTCCATCCGAGAAGCCAGATTCACCGTATCCCCAACCGCTTTAAACTCTACTCTCAGGTCATTTCCCAAGGTGCCTACGACCACAGGACCCGTATGGATTCCAATCCGCATCCGGATCGACGATGTCAAGACGGGCACTCTTCTCTTTTTATCACCCCCACCCTCTCCCTCCCCCATCACAGGGGGAGGGGAAGATTCAAGTGTCCCCGCCTTCTGTTTCATCGCCTCGCTGAATCTGGTAATCTCCCTATGGATGGCGAGAGCGGATCGGATGGCTCGTTGCGGGGCATCCTCCAAAGCAATGGGTGCTCCAAAAAGGGCTATGATTCCGTCCCCGGTCATCTCGTTGACTGTTCCTTCATAGTCATGGACTTTGTGGATGAGGATCTCATAGACTTGATCCATGATGGAGTAAGCTTCTTCAGGGCCTAGCTTCTCCACCAGAGGAGTAAACCCCTGCATATCGGCAAACATGACCGTGACTTGCCTGCGCTCGCCCTCTATCTTGCCCCTTTGGGATAAGACCTTTTCCGTAAGTCCTCTGGGAAGATACTTTTGGATTTTTTGAAGCTTCTCATCAAAGGAGAGTTCTCTGGGGATTGGCTTTGTGGGAATTGATAATTGGTGGCCGCATTCCCCGCAGAATTTGTCTGCAGGAAGGACTTCGGAACCGCACTTAGGGCAGCCTGTTGTGAGCTTTGCCCCGCACTCATGGCAGAACTTTTTTGTCTCCGGGTTTTCAGCCCGGCATTTGAGACACTTCACCTTTGAGCTCTCCCAGCTTTTCCGATTCGACTCATATTCTTGATGATTGAATTTTCAATGGGAAAACCTTCAGTCTGAATGTTTCCTCCGGATTCCGATCAAAGACAGAACCAGGGAAGAGCGGTAATTTTTTCATGGATTTCCATCGGCTGGGTGCAACGGCAAATGATATACCCCTTTTTTGCTGTGGATGAATGATCTTCGAGGAACTTCAGCAGATGACGGCTATCCCGCAAATTGGGGTGTTCTGTCCATTTTACCTCGATAGGAATTACTCTTTTGCCCTGTTCAATGATGAAATCCACTTCTGCCCCATCGCGCGTGCGCTGATAATGGAGGAGCCCCCTGCCAAGATATTGGAGCCGTTTCCATAATTCGAGCGCTACCCACTGCTCGAAAATGGGGCCTGGATTGGCTCGAACCGTCTCAGGCGACGGCTCCAGGCCTGCGGCGGCGTTGCGTATACCCAAATCAAAAAAGAAAAACTTGGGGGTTGAAAGAAGGTTCTTGCGAGGGCTTTTTGCATAGGCGGGAACGCGAAAACCGATAAACATGTCTTCGAGAAGCTGATAATGGGATTTAATCGTAGGCTGAGAAATCCCCGTCTCTTTGGCGATCGATGCAAAATTTAATATCTGACCCGATTCCATGGCCGCGAAGTGCAGGAAACGAATAAAGGCTCCCCAATCTTTCACCAATGCTTCCCGCCGGATCTCTTCTTCCAAATGAAGGGCTGAGAAAGCCTTAAGCAGGCCCGCCCGATCTCCTTCTTCGCTGGCCACGATACCCGGCAAGGAACCATAGGCCATCCTTTGGATCAAGTCCCACACCGGAAATGGGTGGGCAGGCTTATCCCCGTTTTCCCAGGAAAGAGGAAGGGGAGATAGCAATGGGTGCATTTTGGCTTCGGCCGCCGGGTGTTCAATTAGGGTCAAAGGATAAAGGTGATGAATGAAGCTGCGGCCGGGAAGGAGGTTGGCACCGGAGCGTCGAAGTTTACGGGCGGAACTTCCACATAAAACGAAGCGCCATCGACTCTTGTCGCTGTCGTAAAGGTGCTGAACGGCATCGAAGATGGAAGGGATGGATTGCACTTCATCTACAAATACAAAATGAGCGCGTTTATTCATCGGCAAAGCCCGGCATATTTTGATGAATTCTTCTGGGTGGAGCAGAAACCGGTTTCGTTCCGCCGGATCAGAAAGATCTATGCGGAGAGTGTCCTGGGGGAGGAGCATATTCAGCAGAGTGGATTTCCCCGTCTGCCGCGCACCAAACATCAAATGGACAAATGGTCTTTGCAGCCTTTTTCGCAACGGGCCGCCGTACCAGCGATCAAACATCCCTCCAGCTCCATCCTGCAAATATAAACTGCATTTTATTTTTATGGCCTAAATATAATATATAACTTTATTTTTGTCAAATCCATCCCGCCTCCTACCGCAGCATAGCCAAATCCTTTTCGTATTTCTCCACCCATCCATCGGCACCGCACCCCCTCATCAGTTCGATGGCCTTATGCAGTTTTTCTTTGGCCTGCGACGGATCGTCCTTCTTCTTGAAGAAATCGGCGTAGAGGGCATAGTCCCATGCCAGATCCCAGGGCATCCGGTTTCGCTCATCCACTTCGACAGCCTTCCTGATCCATGCCTCGGCCACATTCATGTGCTTATCGTCCATATGGAGAAATATCTCCCCCATGACATGAGCCGCCATTCCCTGGAAAATCCTCATTCTTATTTCCTGCAAGTCAAAATTCAGCGCCGCATCGAGCGCGAGATTGAGGCCCCCCCGAACCCCTGCCGCAACTTTCGCGATTGTCGCGAATCTCGCCATAGAAGGCCATGTCCTTACACGTTCGTAAACTGCAAGAAGGCCATCATAACATTCCTGCGCCTCCCGATACCGGGCCATCTCAGAACGGAGTAGTCCTAAATAACAGAGAGATAAAAGCAGTATACCCACAAAATCGGTTTTCTGGGTCATTTCGATGGCCAGCGTCAGGTTTTCTTCCGCCTCCGGGAATAAGCCTTTCCTGAGAAAGGCCGAACCGAAAGCCCCGTATGCCCCACCCTTCAAGTATAGGTCGTCGGCCTGGAGGGCGAGCTGCAAGGCCTCTTGACTGCACTTCAAAGCATCCTCGATCCTTCCACTCAGACCATGAATGGCATGCGCTATGTTGAACTTCGCCATTACCGGCCCCGTCACGTTCCCTGCCGCTTCGGACATTTCCATGATGCGAAGAAAGCAGGATTCTCCGTCGGCAAACTCGCAGTTGAACGCATGGGCTAAGCCTTCATGGTAATATGCATTCCATAGAGAAAAGTAATCCCTCTCCTCGGGGGCAAGCCTCTGCGCTTCCATCAGGTACCGACGCGCCTCAGCCTCGCTGTATCTTTCTTCAACCATAATGAGATAAGCCGCCATGATGGCATAGATTGAGGGCAACCTTCTCCGGTAATCGAGCTGGTGAACAAGATCGACGACGGGGGCGACGGCATCCCTTGCATCGATATAACGGTTAAGAAAAATGCAGTTATTGGCCACGATGACCCTGGCGTCGATGAGCCGTTTCTGCACCTCAACGTTCTTGGGGAGTTTTTCCAGGCAGGCGACTCCTTTTTTGGAAAAGGCTATGGCGTCCGTGTACGCCGACGTACGCCAAGCCTTCCTCGCCGCCAGACGGAAGTAGTGTGCCGCCTTCTGGCAATCGCCGCCCTCTTCGAAGTGTTCTGCCAGGGCTCGATGCATCTCCTCAAGATGGTCCTTGTAAACCTCCTCGATGGCCCGCCCGATATCCATATGGAGGTCTTTCTTCTTCCTCTCCAATAGGGTGCCGTACACCACCTCCCGGGTCAGGGCGTGCTTGAAGACAAAGGTGGAATCGGGGAAAAGGCCTCGCTCGTAAAGGAGCTCTGCATCCTTGAGGACGGAGAGGCGCCGGAGGAGCTCCTCCTCGGGTAAGTGCATGGCCGCCTTGATGAGCCGGTAGCCGAACTCCCGCTCGATGAGGGAGCCTACCTGGAGCAGTTCCTTCGCCCCCTCAGGCAGGGCATCCACCCGGGCCATGATAATGTCCTGAATGGTCGAGGGGATACGGATCGTCTGGAGTTCTTTAGAGATGCGGTAGGTGTGATCCTTTCTTTCGATGAAGCCGAGGTCTTTCAGGGACTTGATGAACTCCTCGACGAAGAAGGGGATGCCCTCGGTCTTCTCCAGGATGACTTCTTCCAGGGCGGTTTCCAGGTCTTCCGTCCCGAGGAGGTGGGAGGCCATGAAGAGGCTCTCCCGGTTGGAGAGGCGGTTCAGGAGGACCTGGCTGTGGTACGACCGGCCGCCCCAGGTGGGGATGAACTCCGGGCGGTAGGTGAGGATGAGGAGCGCCCGGGCGCCGGCGATGCTTTCGAGGAGATATTTGAGGACATCTTCCGAGGTCTTGTCTATCCAGTGGAGGTCCTCGATGGCAATGACGAGGGGTCTCTGCTCTGATCCCTTGAGTACGAGCTTTTTGATGGTCTCGATGGTCTTATCCTTCTTCCCCTCCGGGCTGAGGGCGATCTTCTCAATGCCGCTCTCCTGGACGCAGAGAAGCTCCAGGATGTAGGGCATGGCCGGGGCTTCCTCCACGGCGATGGCCTGGAGTCCCCGCTTCACCTTGTTCCGGACGGCAAAGTCCAGATCACCCTCCCGGATGTCAAAGTTCGACTTCAGGATGTCGGCGATGGGCTGGTAGGCAACAGCACGGCTGAAAGAGAGGCACTTCCCTTCGAGGAAGGTTATGTCCTCGTTGAGGACGGCCTTCCGGAACTCATAGAGGAGGCGGGACTTCCCCATCCCCGCCTCGGAAACAATGGACACCGCCTGGCCCCTTCCTTGCCGGGCGCGCTCAAAGGCGTCGAGAAGCAACTCCCGCTCCCGTTCTCTTCCGACGAAGGGCGTCAGGCCCCGCTCGGCGCTCACGTCAAAACGGGTACGGCTTGTGCTGGGGGCGATCGCCCGGTAGATGCGGAGGGGCTTCTCCTTGCCCTTCACCTCCCGCTCCCCCAGACCCTCGAAGCGGAACAGCCCCTCGGTGAGCTTGAAGGTGTCTTCGGTCAGATAGGTGCTCCCCGGCTCCGCAAGTCCCTCCATCCGGGAGGCTAAGTTCACCGTGTCCCCCACGGCCTTGAATTCCACCCGGAGGTCGTTCCCCAGAGTGCCCACCACTACGGGACCGGTATGGATGCCGGCCCGAACCCGGAGAGACGGGAAGCCGGCCTTCTCACGCCGCATCTTTTCGTTGAACTGCACCAAATCCCGGTGGATGGCCAGGCTTGCCCGGATCGCCCGCTGGGGGGCGTCTTCCTGGGCAATGGGGGCACCGAAGAGGGCCATGATCCCGTCTCCCGTAAGCTCGTTCACCGTGCCGCCGTACTCGTTGACCTTCCGGATGAGAAGCTCATAGACCTTGTCCATGAGGGAATAGGCCTCCTCCGGATCGAGCCTTTCCGTCATGGAGGTATAGCCAGCCATGTCGGTGAAGAGCACCGTCACCTGTTTCCGCTCCCCTTCGATCCGCTCCCGCTGCGAGAGTATCTTCTCCGCCAGCCCTTGCGGGAGATAGCGCTGAACCTTGGCGATCTTCTCGTCAAAGGAAAGCTCTTTGGGAACGGCCTGCCGAGGAAGGGCCAAATGGTGGCCGCACTCACCACAGAATTCATCCTCAGGCAGGATTTCAGAACCGCAATTCGGACATGCCCTTAAAAGCTTTGCCCCACACTTTCGGCAAAACTTTTTCACATCAGGATTTTCAGTCTGGCATTTCGGGCATTTCATAGTTCTTGCCTCCGGCAGGCAACAGTTGCTGAAGTTTATAAGTCCCTAAAATTAAACGCGTCAACGGATAATCTTTCCTCCCCATAGATTTTCCAGGAAACGGCGCCAGGGTAATATACGGAGGTTCTCATGCAAGCGCTCTTCTCTCTCGTTGCATACAACCAGAGCCTTTTTCGGAGAATATTCCTTTGCAAAGCCCATCAAAGATCGCAGATCTCTCTGGTCCACGCGGCTACTCCCTTTCACCTCAATGGCTACTTCTCCCCCGCCTAAGACGAAATCAACCTCTAAACCCGATTTGGTGCGCCAAAAATTGATTTCGTAACATAGATCATTGTAGGATGAATGGGCGACCAGCTCCATGAATATAAAGTGCTCGAAAGCCTTCCCGAATGATTCACCTTTTTCTTCTGATATTTTTCTTTTGGTTATGATGCCTGCCACCCCTACGTCAAAAAGGTAGAACTTGGGGGCTTTGCTGATGATTTGTCGGTCTTGTCTTCGCTGAAAGGGCTCCACGAATCGGCCCATCATAGTGTCAACCAGGATCTGGTAATACTCTCGTACGGTTTTTGAATCGACGCCGCAGTCGCGGGCGATGTTCGAATAGTTGGTGAGTTCGCCGTGAGAATAGGCCATCGCATCGAAAAACCGAGAAAAAGCAGGAATATTTCGGGTTAACCCCTCGGCGAGGACCTCCTCTTTCAGATAGTCCAGAGTATAGGCCTTCAAGGATTTTTCGAAGCTGTCTTCAAGATAATGAATTGGAATCAGGCCACGATTCAGAACCCGCAATAGATCAAGCTTCCCCAATTCCACTGAAACAAGGGGGAACATCTCATACCTCCAGGCCCTGCCCCCAAGCAGGTTTGCCTTCCCTCTCTTGATTTTCCTCGCGCTGGATCCGCATAGGATGAAACGTATCCCCTTGTTCTCGATCAGCCAGTGCACCTCGTCCAGGATCTGCGGGATCTTTTGTACTTCGTCGAGAATAACCGGATGCCTGAGAATCTGACTTTCCTTGGCCAGGAGCCGCTCGCGCAGCAATGACGGCTTCTTGGAGAATTCGAGAAACAGGTCTGTCTGCAGGAAGTCGTAAACGATGCTCTTGGAAAAATTCTCCATGAGGAAGGTTGACTTTCCGGTCTTCCTCGGGCCCCAAAGGAACGCGGACTGGCGAGGAGGGAGATCGATTTTAAGAATTCTGTCGATGTTTGCCATTTTAGGAGATTCCTCCGAATTAGTTTAACTAATTCGGAGTTTAATACGAAATGGCAAATAAATCAAGGTCTGTCATTCGGCCATTGCCAAAGAGCTTGCTTTTCTTTAGCAAAATTTCACCCTTTCGGGGTTTTCAAACTGGCACTTCGGGCATTTCATTTTTAGGGCTCCGGGGGATTACTGCACTGCTGCCTCTCAAGGCTAAAGCTCGGAGATAAAGCCCTGAGTTACAGATTTTAGTGTCCTCGTTCATGCGATTGCGGCCAATTCTCTCTCATACCTGCTCACCCATCCATCGGCACCAAACTCTCTGAAGATTTCTATCGCCCTCCCAAACTTTACCACGGCTTTTTCTCGGTCTCCCCTGCGTTTGAACAAGTAAGCACATAGAGCAAAGTCAACCCGTGAGGAGAGTTCTCTGGGAAAGGGAGATGGCGGGTCAGTCAATTGACGGCCACATTCCTCTCCTAAAGGAAACCCCTCTTTTCCAAGTCTATGGCTACGTCTTTAAGGTCTAAATCCTCAAGTTTCTTTCTGGTGGGAATACCCTTTTCGATGTCCCAGCCTCGCTCGTCATAGTAGTCGTCGAACATCTTTTTCACGTCGCCTCGGGTGAGCTCCTTGGTTCGACTGTAGTTCATTAACCGGATCTCTTTGTCTCCGGATTTGAGGGGCTCGAAAAATTTGTCGGGAAATCTGTCGTCTTTTCTCGTAAATCCTTCCCTTACATTAGCAGCCTTTAAGATGTTCCAGGCTCGTTCCCCTGCTTTACTGAGCTCTTCAGGGGTTATGTCAATCCCTGTCGCTGAGGTGTAAAGTTGCGCGGCAGCCTGAGGGTCATAGCTCATCATTACCGGTTGGCGCACACAGATACCAAGCAGGGAATAAACGGAATACCAATCCTCGGCATATTTGATAAGCCTGGCAATGTTAAATTCCGTAGGGCTATAACAAATCCTGTTTATCGCTTCCTCAGCGACCAATAGCCTCCGGCAATACTTGGCGATGTGCTCCGGAGTTCTGCCTGGCGCAAACGCGGGCGAGACTCCTGGGGAAACGTAAGAACCTCTGGGATTAACGCAGGCCGTAATTTCCCATCCCACCAGGTGGGCCCTTGGGTCCGTGAAAGGATCAAGACCTTTAATGGCAACGACTCGCTCTATGGCTAATTTGCCGAATTTCTTAGAGGTTGGCATCAGGCCATCTGCCAGAATCCCACCCAGCCCGTCCCGGCGGCATATCTTTTCTAAAAGGCTTACAAAGGTTACTCCGTCCCAGTTTAGCTCCTGCCCATCAGTTTCTTCTCTCGTGATGATTCCCCTCTGATAGAGGTCAATGGCATAGTCAATAAGGGCCCTGGCCTCAATAACGTCGATCCCGTATCTATTGCAGAGATCAAGGTACTTGACCGACCTGTTAAGATCGCAGGCCTCATATTTGCCAACCAAATAATTAAAGTACAGAGAAGTAGAGCCAGGCGCAGTTAGATCCGCATATTCCTTTTCCTCCAACCCGACCAACGCCCTGCACGCTAATGGGCAGGTAGGGCATGCATGGCCGGATTTAAAAATCTTCAGCAGTTCCTGAAGCTGAGCCGGCTGGTCTATATCCTGGGTAAAGAGTTCCGCCCAGTTCCTGGCCGTTCCCATTATCTTCGCGAATACCATTAAGCCGAGGCCAACCCCAAGCTTCAACCACTCCTTGCGAAAAGGGTATTTCAGCATTTTTTTTCTTACCGAGCCAGCTACCTCGATAAAGCCTTCCGCATCTGCAATACCGACTCCCTTTGTGCCGTTCACCACGAGGGCTTTTAAATTCTTCGAGCCGAAAACGGCACCGAGGCCCCCCCTTCCCAGGGTGCCAAATTTATCCACTATGGCAAACGAAATCCTCACCAGATTTTCTCCGGCTTGGCCTATAGCAATGACGCTGCTGTCAGCGCCGTGCTTTGCCCTCAACAGGTCTGTAGTTTCCAGAGTATCTTTTCCCCAAACACCGCCGGCATCTATAAGGCCCACATCATCGTCCATGATCTTCAGGTAAACGGGCCGATCAGCCCGTCCCATAATGACCACATAATCGTATCCAGCATATTTAAGCCTATGGCTAAAGCCGCCAGCAAAGGGAGTGCCGATCGCGTTATTGATGGGCAGCTTCGTTGTTGCCATGACCTTTGTGCTCCCCGGAGCCAGCGTTCCGGAGAGAGCCCCCGAACCAACGATCACGACATTTTCCGGAGATAAGGGATCCACACCCGGGGGTATGAGGTCATAGGCCAGTTTGTTAGTGAAGCCTGAGCCACCAACAAATCGCCTGACAAGATCAGGGTCCAAAGGTTCTTTTCTAACACTACCAGTTGATAAATTAACCCATAAACCCGACCCCGCGTATCCTTTGGATTCCATTCATATATGAATTCGAGTCCCTGAAGCTTCATCAGATAGGTCTGGAGGGCGCCTCCCATATCCGAAACCCTGCTCAGCAGCCGAAAAAGGAAATCCCTGCCGATAACCGAGGCGATTTGCATCGTTCGTTTGAGGTCCTGTTCGAGCCTGTCTATCCGTGCCATGATGACCTCTTGAATGGTATCAGGTACGGAAAGCTCTGAATACGTTTCAGCGACCACATAGTCTGTTTCTGACCTGGCTATCTTTCCCATATCAAGAAGCCAGTGAATGATCTCTTCCACATAGAGCGGGTTTCCTTCGGCTCTGGCCAGAACCAGGCTCCTCAAGGCAACTGTTAAATTTTCTACCTCGAGTAGAACCTTGGCCAGAGTGGCGCTTTCCTCCTCGGAGAGAGGATTCAACGTGATATGGGAATAATAAGATTTGTCGCTTAAGGGATGGAGATACCCTGGACGGTAGATGCCCAAGAGTAAAACCCGGGCATTGGCTATGCTTTCTACCAAATAATTCAAAAATTCCTGGGATGCTTTGTCCACCCACTGGAGATTATCCAGGACTATGCCCAGAGGCCTGGCCTGACTCTCCCTGAGCAAAAGCGCCTTTATGGCCTCGAAGGTGAGCTTCCTCTTTTCTTCCGGACCCACCCTCTGGGGGGCAAGATCATCTGCTGGCACGGATAGCATATCATCCAGAAAAGGTACAGTACCCATCAGGGCATTATCGAAGGCCCCTACTTTGCTGTTTATTTTCTCCCGGATGACAAAAGGCCGATCCCCCTCTTGGATCTCAAAATATCCCTTGATTAGCTCAATAAAAGGCAAGTAAGGAGTGGATTGCCCCAGGGTAAAGCATTGCCCTTCCAATAAGGTAAAATCTTCTTTCCCCAAGGAATTCCTGAATTCGAGCACAAGGCGTGATTTGCCAATCCCCGCATCCCCAATTATGCCAACGACCTGCCCGCGCCCGAGAACCTGATAGGCCTCGATCGGCTTTTCCTTTCCCTTCACCTGGACTTCACCCAAAGACCTGAATTCAAAATATTCTCTTACCAGCCTGTAGGTATCCTTCGTAACATAGATCGCACCGGGCTCCGCCAGACCTTCCATCCTGGAGGCCAGATTTACCGTATCTCCAACCGCCTTAAATTCAACGCGGAGATCATTGCCCAGGGTTCCCACTACCACTGGGCCGGTGTGGATCCCGATTCGCATCCGAATCGGGGGTATCTGTCTTTCCTCGCTCATTTTGCCAAGGAGGGTCAACAATTCAGAAATGTCATGAACAAAGCGGAAGGGTATTCCATGGGCAAGCAGAACTGCTTTTAATGATTTTTCCGCGGCCGGCTGGGCATCGAAGCAGAGATCCTCCCAAAGGGTCTCTTTTGGTTTGGGCTGCCTTGCCCGGGCGAGATTGCTTCGGGCTCTTCTCAGCTAGTCTTGAGGAGTTCCGACCTGGCTTCGCTCACGAGGCATAAAGTTCCTTTCCTTCCGATTGCGGGGTGAATTACCACTTTCCCCAAAGATTCCAGAGGGGAACCCTGCCAGAAGATTTTCCCCAGGGGCAAATAAGAACCCTTTTCCTCGATTGGGAAAGAAAAGAGACTGTTTTTACGCCCGGGGTGGTGATTCCCCTCCGGCCTTTTTTTGGAAACATGGGGGTGGCTCCCCGGCAGGGAGAAAAAAGGCCGGCCACGATCCCCGACTACTTCGGCGGAAACATGGATAACAAAGAACTCGTTGCCGGCACCACCTTATTCCTCCCGGTTCAGGTCCCCGGCGCCCTCTTTTCTGCCGGCGATGCTCATGCTGTTCAGGGGGATGGAGAAGTCAACGTAACCGCCATCGAAACGGCCATGAAAGAATCTGTTCTCCAATTCTTCGTCCGCAAAGATATGAAAATCGAAAGGCCCATGGCCGAAACGCCGACCCACTGGAGCACCATGGGATTTCATGAGGATCTGGATGAAGCCGCCAAAATTGCCCTGCGGGATGCCATCCGATTTATTTCCGCGACCAAGGGGCTATCAGCGGATGATGCTTATTCTTTATGCAGCCTGGCAGTAGATTTGCGGGTCACCCAGCTCGTAGATGACCACAAGGGAATTCACGCCATGATCTCGAAGAATATTTTTGTGGAAGGAAGAAAAGAGCAGAAAAGTGCAGTAACCCGGGGCCGATTCTAAGGGACAATCTTTAAGCACGAATTTAAAAGTAAATATATTCGACCATTCAGAAATTTAGATAAACCGTTCCACCGCAGGTAAATCTCGGGAGACTTTTTTAGGCCATCGGGGAGCGTTGGTCCAGGGGACCGATTTCAAGCTTTCCTCAGAACAAGAGTCCTTGATCCTTCAGAGTACTAAGAAGGCGGTCAACGGTAATGAATAGCAAATGGCGCGATTCTGCACCAAGGCCGCACAGGAGTAAAGCCGAAGCTGTCCGAGCCGGATGGATCTGGGTGAGTTCGTCTCTGGCGGTGCAGCGGCGATGCTCCAGTCGTTGGCGGGCCTCCTGTGCGATCCGGCTCATAATTTAGGAGTGGACTCGAAACCACTTCACATTTCATGTCCCATGGTAAAGATCGCCGTGGGATCGATATACACGCTCCAGGACTTAACAAATTGCTTACCCGCTTCTGTTCCCAGAAAACTCACCATGGCGTTCAAGTCGGAAACTTCAATTTTGGCCACATACTGGTAAGGAGGTTCTGCAGGCAATTTCCCCTCGGGCTCCGAGACCGCAGGCGCAAGCACTTTGTCGATCTTCCAGGTTTTAAAATCGGTACACCAGGGTGCGCCTCGAACCCCAGGAATTTTAGTCTTCTTTAGATAATTGTCATAGTCCTCAGCTTTTTGGTTCTTCTTCAAATTGTAGACCGCAAAAAGAGTTGGCATTTCACACCTCCATGTTCAATGAAGTTCTCACTACTTGATTTGATCCCGGATCATCTTCGAAAGACCTTTCAGTTCCATTAAATACTCAAACCTCGTGCCAAGCCATTCGTCCTCCCCCTTTTTTTCTTATCTATTTGATTATATTCAATTTTTTTATCTACACTCGTTAAAATGGAATGGAATGCTGGTAAATTTTGGTAATACCATATTCACCACTTTCATTAATTATTATTGCAATTTCACCATTTTTTATTTAGAATGTTTTTATCCGGAAACTCCCTCTCCCCCCGTGGTCGGGTCTAATCGACTCGCGGGAGAGGGCTTCGGCCGTGAGCTCCCTTAGGTCTGAGCGGCTCGACTGAGCTCGCTGAAGTCTCAGGGTCGAAGACAGCCGAACGGGGGGTGAGGGCGATTCATGCGGAGAAGAACAAAATGAAGAACAAGACCTCCTTTTTAGAAATGGCCCAGTTTTTTCAGGGGCGTCCGACCGCCATTCCCGGCAGTCCCGAATATAACGCTGCTTTCTGCCGAATGCTGCTGACCGCCGCTGCAGCAGATGCCGCGTCCATCTGGCAGGTCGATACGGAAAACCAATTACGCCTCATTTCCAGTACCGATATTCCCCAGGACCGGGTAATGGATATTTCCATTCGCGAAGGCGAAGGGATCAGCGGAGCTGCGGTCTTATCACGGCAGCCCGTCTTTGTGGCTAACGCCCAGAAACAAACCTTCCACGATTCACGGGTGGACGAGCGATTTGGACTCAGAACCTACGCCATGATTTCGGCGCCCATTGTTTTCGAAGACCATCTTTTCGGGGTCATAAACATCTTGAATCATCATTCTGACAAGCTCTTCCTTCCCGAATGGAAAGAGTGGCTCTCCGCCCTGGCCGTTATGTACGGCGCCGCCCTGGCGAGGGCGGGAAGATTGACTCCTTATCGAGTCCCTTCAAAGATGAGAATGGGGATGGAAGGGAAGTCCCCCCAAGTTCCCGAAGGGAAGACTGTCATTGTGGGCATAAGCCAGGCCGTGCAGGAGGCCCTTCATTTATGTCTCAAAGCCGGCGAAACCGAAATTCCGGTATTGATCTGTGGGGAGACAGGGACGGGCAAAGAGCTGGCTGCACGCCGGATTCACGAGGCCAGTCCCCGCGCTAAGGGGCCCTTTATAGAAGTAAATTGTGCCGCTTTATCCGAGACGCTTCTCGAAAGTGAACTGTTCGGTCACGTCAAAGGGGCCTTTACCGGCGCAACCCACAATCGCCAGGGGAAATTTGTCGCCGCTTCGAAAGGAACGCTCTTCCTCGATGAAATTGGGGAAATGAGTTTAGCCAGCCAGGCAAAAATCCTGCGCGTGTTGGAAGAAAAAAAAGTAACTCCCCTCGGATCGGAGAAACCGGTGCCCTCCGATACGCGCATTATTGCCGCCACAAACAAGAATTTGACGGAGATGGTGAAGGAAAAAAGGCTTCGGGAAGATCTCTATTACCGGCTCTGTGGCCTGGAAATCAGGATGCCCCCTTTACGCGAGCGGGTTGAAGACATTCCTCTTCTGGCCATCCATTTCTTAAATAAGGCTTATAGCCAGCAAAAAAAGAAGGTCCCCCTGAAACGCCCCCTGCGCCTTTCCTCGGAAGCTCTGGAGATGTTGGTGGCCTTTGATTGGCCAGGGAACGTTCGTCAACTCGAACAGGCCCTTTTCGCCGCGGCAGCGCTCTGCGAGGGGGACGAAATCATTCCCGCCAATTTCCCTGCCTGGTTCCGCGAGGCGGCAGCGTCCCAGGCAAAACAACAAATGACCTACCCTTCCGGAAGCCATCCTCCTGAACTGGAATCTTTGCCGGAAAAAGGTCGCCATTTTTTAAAAGAGGAAGAACGGAAACGATATTTAGAGGCCCTCCAGGCCACCAAATACCCTGGAACCGGGCGCTGGAATGTGAGCGCCGCGGCCCGCCAATTGGGCATTCCCAGGGAAACCCTGACCTACCATTTGAAAAAACTGGGCATTTTGTAGCTGAAGGCCCAAGATGCCGTGTTCCCACTTCAGACCATTTCTAATGGGCTCCACTGCGTTGGAACTTAAAAAGCCGCCATTCTCCTGGGATCCCTTTTAAAAAGTGAGTGCCATGGTCTGTAAATCGAAAGTCCGACCCGGCTAAAACATCCCGAATCGTGCTTGATACCAGTATCTCCCCAGCTCCGGCCATCTCCATCACCTGAGCACCAATATGTACCGCAATCCCTATGACCCGGTCTCCTACCGCTTCACATTCGCCCAGGTGCAAGCCCGCCCTGACCTCTATCCCCAGCCGGCGGACGGACTCACAAATGGCAGCAGCGCATTGAATACCCAACGCCGGGCTGTCAAAGGTTACCAAAAAACCGTCCCCGGCCGTGTCGATCTCTCTCCCCTCAAATCTGGCCAATTCCGCCCGCACCAGTGTGTTATGATCTTCCAAAACCCCTCGCCAGCGGCGGTCTCCCATGGCCACGGCTTTTTCGGTTGAGCCAACGATATCGGTGAAGAACACGGTTACGAGACGCCGCCCGCCTGTCTCGGTTTTGACGGGTTTCACTCCGAGTTCCGCTCCCGTAATAGCAGCGATCCATCCGTCGACACTGAGAGGGCCGAAGTCGAGTAGAGCTGAATTATAAGTGACACCACCCAAGACCACGTTCCCCGCCGAAAGGGGCACAAAGTAAAGAGGGGTGACGATGGGGCCATAAGTGGCCAGGTCGGTAACGACGGTGTACAGCCTGCGCAAACTGGGCCGGAGTTCCATATAAGTGCGCTTGATGTCCAGCCAGCATGCGCCCTGCGCTGGAGAGGGGGCATCTCCCGTCCCATGCGCAAGCCACCTCCGGAGAAACAGTACCCTTTCCCCCTGGGCGACTGGGTTCTGACTGAGATGAAGCCACCACGCCGCGGTGAGAGGGTCTTCGGTCAGAAGCTCTCCCTGGACATGGGTGGGTTCGAAGATAAGGTAAAATGCAGCAACTTTCCCCTCTCGGCTCTTGGCGACGCTGAAAGTCTCCGGATGACTGGCCCACCAACGCGCAATGAAATCGGCTGCCTCTCGAGGTTCTGCGGAGGCGGCGATGTCGAGGACCACTCCGGCATCACCGGGAGTCGCCGGCTCCACAATGAAATCAGTTGCTCCCTCGGGAAAGAAAGCTTCCCGGACGACGGGGTTTTCTATTAAATAAAGCATGTCGGCCGTGCACTGCCAAAGGTTATGCGCCCGACACTCGTGGGATTCTTTGGAGAAAAAATGCCAGGCCCGTCTTCGATAGGTCCGGTAATGTTCCGGGTCGCGCCAAGCCAGATCTTTGGAAATGGTTTCGCGCACCACATCATGAAAAGCCAAACCTTCTATCGTCACGTCGACGAAGGGAAGGGTTTCCAAATGCTCAAATGGATCTCTGGCTTGTGGAACAGCGAGGAGTGCCCTGAGTATCGGTTCAGTAACGCGCCGGACGGTCGAGGCCGCCTCAACAGCCTCCACAGTGCCCGGAGGAAGGCCGGTCAAAAACGTTTTCGTAAGTTGCTGCAGAGCATTGGGGGCTGGACCTACGCTAATTTGCAAATCCGGGGCAGCGCGGATTGCCGCGGCCGCCATTTCCAGGACAAGAGGGTATCCTTTGGCGAACCGTTGGACCCGTTCGACTTGGGATGGCGTGAGGCCTCGTGACTCCAGCATCTTTCGGGAATCGTTTGCCGACATCTCTTTCAAAGGGATGTTGCGAAAGATATGCTGCCATTCCGGGGCGGTAAACCAGGCGGAGTTCGGTGCCTGGCGACCGGCAATGAGGGTGAAAACATTTTCGGACAATGAAGGCAGGAATTCCTGGCGGAGCCAGGTGTCCATGAGTCCGTAGGTCTCATAGGTGTCCAGCGCAAGCACGGTCCGTTGCCCGGTTTCTCCCAGGCGGCTCGTGATCGAGTGGAACACAGACTCCTCTTCTATCTGGAGGGCAGCGCCGAGGGAAGTGAGGAAACCCTGCGGCGTGGGCTCAATGTGACGGCAATCCATGAGATACCAGCAGACAGCGGCAGGGATCGACTGGCGCAATGCCTGTATCAACCGTGACTTCCCGATTCCCCCGGGTCCGTGAATGAATCCAACCAGGAAGGGAGGATCAGTGGAGGTGATGGCGCTGGCAAGTAAAGCCAGCTCCTCCTGCCGTCCGAAAAAAGAACTGCTTGCAACCTCTAATAGCCGGTCTGAAATCCTTCGCGATTTTCCCCATTCCGTCATTTTCTCCACCTCTTCCGTTAGCTTTTTCTGCTTCCCGGAAGCTCACGATATCTTGCCTGCAAGAAAGTCAGATATCGAGGAGAGGGTCTATCGTCCATCCCCGTTGACTGAAACTTGAATGAGCGGCATACCTTTTCTTTCCTATTTTGCCCCGCGTTCCCCACAGAACTTAATCCCTTCCGGGTTTTCAGACTGACACTTCGGGCATTTCATATGGCCCTCTGATGGGATTGTTGCATGGCGGGATTGTCCGAGCTAAAGCCCTGAATTAAGAAATAAACGTTTTCTATCAGGAATGCCACAGCGCCTGGCAACATATTGTTCACAGAAATATTGAACAAAAATCAAACAACTGCCAAGCACTAACGTTTTAACGAAAAGTTGGGGAAGTCCATTTAGAGAGAAAGGGGACTTTCTGGTTTTTCTCTATCCCCCAGAACTATCTTTTCTTTCTCGATAGTCTTAATAAAACCTCCATCCCCCATTTTTGCCACCTCTTCCAGGGTGTAAGGAAAGACCTCAACGGGAAGTCCGGCTCCGGAAAAATGCTCATGGAATTCCGGGATCCGGTCTATAAATCTTCTGGGATCCTCCTTCAACAAAATATAAATGTCCGCGTCACTCCCGGGGGCATAGTTACCGCGGGCCAGGGAGCCAAAAAGACTCACTTCTAAAACATCTGCCCTGGACGCCAATACTCTTTTAGCGGACTCCACCAGGCGCGGCAGAATTTCATCCCGGTTTAGAAATCTTACCTTTACACCATTCATAGATTCTTAGGGCAGCTGTTAGGGCCAGCTCAGCATCCTTCTTCGTGAAGTAATCATGCGGGATGCCTTGGGGAAGGCCATTCGGATACCGCGTAGGAATGTACAATTTGTCCAAAAAAATACCATCTTCTAACAACAAGGAGCGATCTTCGTATGGCAAATTCTCCAGCAATGCTTTCGTTCCATGCCCCCATGCTTCCCCATGCAAATGCTGGAATACTCCTTTGATTGCCTTTTCCGCCGCCTGTTGCGAAGTAAAACAGGCCCATTCAAAATAACCCCAATCAAGGTCTAACCTTGCTTTCTCCAAATCCTTTTCCGCCTGCTTCAACCAATCCAGGCTTCTTTCAGCCATTGGGCCAGCCTCGCTAAGAGAGTTATAAATTTTCTTTTTTATACCATAAATTAGATAGGAAAAGTAGAGCTTCTATTAAAGGGGGACTAATTCTTTCTCGTACCTGCTCACTCAGCCGTCGGCACGGCATTCCTTCAAAATTTCTATGGCCTTGCCGAGATTCTCCTGGTCTTTCAATATATAGGAAAATTTCTCGGAAATAGCGCCGGTTTTTATGGTCATATTAAGGCATTTACAATCTACATTCCTGCTTTATGAATTATTCATTACTGCAATGAATTGGTGGTTTTCGGTCTTTCCAGGGCCGGGCCTGTTCCAGCTGAGCTGCCAGCCTGAAAAGCGTGGCCTCATCCCCGAAACGGCCGGCGAACTGAACCCCGATCGGTGTGTTGTTTTGATTCCAGAATAAGGGAACGGACATGGCCGGTTGACCGGTCATGTTTTGAATGCGGGTGAAAGCAATGAAAGCAAGGGTAACTCCAAGCCACTTCATCGGTTCGTCCGGCGTCGATTGGAAAGCCCCGAGTTTGGTCGGCGGAATGGCCATCGTCGGAGTCAAGAGGATATCATAGCCTCCTTCATGATACCATCGTGCTATTTTCCGCGAGAAACGCTGAATCTCTTCCATAGTAACCGGGTAATCCGGCCCCGGCCGAGTCAATCCCCTTTGATATCCTCCCCAGGTTATGGGCTCCAGTTCATCCTGCTTGATTTTTTTCCCTAATTCCCTTTCCCAATAGGCCACCGCATGGCCGAGGAAACAGGCAAAAATGAAGCCGAAAGTAGAGGAGATATTCGGATGGCTTAAAGGACTTGGATTAACCTCCTCGACCGTATGACCTAGCCCCTCACAAAGCCGGGCGGCGTCTTTAACTGCGCTTTCACAATCCGGGTGCAACTGAGTTTTATCGGACCAGCCTTCAGGGATGCAGGTCAAGAAGCCGATCTTCAACCTACCCGGGTTCCGACCCACTTCCTCCAGAAAGGGGCGCTCCTTGGGCGGAGCATAATAAGGATCGCCCAGGTCCGGTCCGGAGGTGACATCCAGGAGGGCCGCCGAATCGCGCACCGTGCGAGTCACCGCATGCTCATGGATGATTCCACTCCCAATATCTCCAAAAAGCGGGCCCAGGGGATTCCTTGCCCGTGTAGGCTTTAAACCGAAGATCCCGCAGCAGGAGGCCGGGACGCGGATTGATCCCCCGCCGTCGTTGCCGTGAGCCATCGGCACCACCCCGGCTGCTACAGAGGCCGCCGACCCGCCGCTTGACCCTCCCGGGGTTAAACTCAGGTCCCAGGGATTATGGGTCGGTCCATAAAGGATCGGTTCTGTCGTTGGCACCGCCCCAAATTCAGGAGTATTCGTCTTGCCCACAATAACCAAGCCGCCGGCTTTCTGGCGCTTCACTAACTCACTATCTATTTTGGAAACATATCCCTTGACCGCGCGCGAGCCTTCATGAAAGGGAGCCCCTTTGTATTCCGCGACGAGGTCCTTTAAAAGGAAAGGAACGCCGCAGAAGATACCTCCTTCTGCCTTCCCCTTTTGGACTACGGTTTCCCAATTTGCTGCGTTTTCCCTTGCCTGGTCATACATCTTGTGAATTACGGCATTCAGCTTGGGATTTATCTTTTCGATCCGCTGGATCGTAATCTCCAACAACTCGGTGGGTTTTATTTCTTTCTTGCGAACCAATTCCCCCAAACTGATAGCATCGTAGCCTATGAATTCATCCGCCATTGCCGCCCCCTTTTTTTGTAACGGGTATTGTCAATAACAAACCACAGAGGACACAGAGAAAATATTAGATGTCAATATGTTAGAGAGAATTTATTCCCTCCCCTCTGTGCCCTCGAAGATTTTATATTTAACCACCAATAACCCCAAGAATTAATTTAATTGTATAGGAATTTCCTTTTTTATCCCCCTCCCCCCAACCCCCTCCCGCCAGGGGAGGGGAGATACTGGGGGATCCAAAATTCCCTCCCCCTGGATGGGGGAGGGTTAGGGTGGGGGTGTTAATAACTTGAGGTTAAAAACAAATTAAACTCAATTTTTTCTGTGTTCTTTTAAGTAATTTTTAATTGAAAAAACCAGACCTTATTCATTGTTCACTTTACGAGGGCACAGAGTAAAATAGAGCTAAAGAGTTTATTTTTTAATTTATCGTTACTTTCCTCTGTGCCCTCTGTGGTTTCATATTTTATCCCTTTTTTCATAAAACTTTTGACATTACCCAAAAGATGATCCACTCTGGATTGGGGAATTAAAAAGATAAAAAAGGCTCTGCAGAGATATATTCCTCTCTACAGAGCCTTCCTATTGGCACCTTCCGCAAACTCCTTCTCATAGGATACTCCAGAAGGTTAGAGGTTTGTTTGCTAAGATTACTTAACTACGGAGGGAAACAGCAATTAGAAAGTACTCTCTTGTTTATGGGCAGTCAAGGGGAAAATTTCCTTTGCCCTGCGTCGGTCTCCACCCGGTATGTCCCCCAGTGGGTGGCTACCAGGGGCAGGGCGGTATTACCCTGTGGTTACCCGGGTCGGACCCAGCCAGGAAAGAATCCTATGATCATTGAATAAGCAGGGGGGTGAATCCGGCAGGTTTGAAATGAGAATCCTTTGACAGGGCATCCCGTAAGCGAAGCTCCTTCATGACTATGAAGCTGAAGCAGTCGGTGAAAGACCAGCTCCGTTCCAGGTTTTTAAGGAAAAATTGCCTGGTCTTCCTAAAATAGTCTGCATCCATCCAGGTGACCCGGCAAGCTCCGGATTCCAGGACCCGATCGAACAAATTCGCAATGACTCCGGCATAGCCTCGGGCAAGAAGCAAGGTCGCGGTTTCATCGAGGACATAGTCCGTAGTAACAAATCGTCGCCTGTCGCCGGCCGCTTCCCGTAAGATTTCAGTGGCCCGGGCATGCTGATCATCCCCCCGCACGAGGAGGGCGTAAAAACCGCTGGTATCGATAAAAATTTCAGATGCCATACACCTCGCGGTCCATCTGTTCGTTAGATGCCGCTTCGCCTTCCACCGCCAGCTCATAAAGATGATAGAAGGGGTCATCTGCGGTCGCTGTTCTCTTTCGGAGAGGCTCAAGCTGGGCCACCGCCCGCCCCCTTCGAGTCAAGACTACACTCTGTCCCCGGGATACTCGCTCGAGGGTCCCTTCCATATTCTTCCTGAATTCGACAAGAGTGATGCTTTTCACTGCTTTTAACCTCAAGTTTAACTTAAACTTCAAATTAATTTTATTAAAACTGACTGGTAATTTCAAGAAAAAATTTTTTGCATTTCGCAATTTCGGGTCCACCCTACCCTTGACAACCAATTGATTTTACGATGGATTTTCCAAAGAACGCAGGCATTTTCTTGAATTAAAACTTCATTTTAGGGGCCGAAATCAGTCTTTTGCGATGTGGTCTTGGTGATAAGCCGGATAAAAAATGACGCAGGCCTTGGATTTTCCATCGCCTTAGAAGGGTTTTTTTGGGGTCAAAAATTCTTTTCTAAGGGAAAAACCACCTCTTCGGAAGCCTTTTGTTTGCAATATTGAATAGTTGAAAGGGGGCGCCCCGCCTGGCAGCCTGAACAGCCTGAAAAATTAAAGTCCTGCACAAAGGACGGATTACCTCTTTCAAATCAGCACGATTCTTCCAGCTACATCCTGGAAGAAGTCCTTCGACCAGACCTCCAGAGCTTCGGGGTTCTTCACAAAGGGCTCCACTTCTCTCCTGGCTTGCTCTACGTTGAGCTTCTCAATCGCCTTCGTTGAAAGCGCAAGGAACTTCTTCCGGGTCAAGTGTTCACCTTCCTTCAGGTGCCCACTCTGAATCATCCTCTTCTCCAGGTGGCTGAGGTGAAGCTGTGGATGATATGCGGCATACCAGACCAGGTCGTACCAGTCACGGCCTTTATTACGGCTCTTCCACTGCCTGCAGAGGACGGCGTGCATCTTGCCCGCAAAAAGGTTTGGAAGGACAAAGGCTCTGACCGAGAACGGGATCGGACGGAGCAGGAACTCTCTGGAATAGGGCCGACGTGCGTACCTCTCTCCGAAAACATAGATACCCTTCTTTACTAGGATGATGGCCCCCTGACGAAGGAGAGATGTGATCTTATCGCGCGGGCGCTCATACTCCCTGAGACCATCCAAGAGGGCCTGATAGTCAAATTCCTCCCCCGCTATCCCCTTTCTTAATTCTTCAATCATCTCTTTTCCTAAGTCCATCGATTCATAAATTCGATAACGAATTTATTCCCTCAGGACTTAGTGCTGAGGGAGCCTTTGCATGAGCTCAAGACTTGAATACCCATTAGTGTATTTGCGAATCGAAGCACTAAGGTACAATAACCCACTCCACCAGTCAATCTATACCATATTTTAGCATAGTAGGTCGACATTCTTTCGACATACTATGCAATAATCAAAGTAGGCGAAGCGCAAATAGTCCCCGGCGAGGGAATGATCCATATGGCCATCTATAGCATGTTGCCGGCCAGAAGGGCGGCGAAGTGTTGGAAGGGATAAACGTCAATGCCGTCCTGCGTCCTGAGAACAGGCCCACGAGGGTAGACGATCATCCGGCGAACCAGACCCTTAAGCTCCGCCACGGCACGCAGGCCCTTGCACCAGGCTTCGGCGAAAGAATTACCGGACTTCGCCTCGACTGCGATCAGATCCGCGCCGCGAAGGAGAAGGAAATCGACTTCGGTTTCGGACCGGCTGGAGGGTGCCCAGTAATATATATCGTCACAAATGCCGCGGTAATCCCGGTATGCCCGGAGCAACTGGGCCACCATCCCCTCGAATAAAGCGCCCCTCTCCTCCGGTGCCAGGCTGCCGGTTGATCGCTTCATGGCCCGAACGATACCGGGATCGGACCAGTACCATTTGGGCAGTTTCCGTTCCCTCACGCGAAGTTTGGCTTCGTAGGCAGAAAGTCGGAAACAAAGGAGAGTTTCCTCCAGGATGTCGAGATATCCCGCTACCGTTGTCCTTGCCACGCCAGCTTCACGGGCGATGTTGGTCATATTTACGAATTGGCCGTGGAAAAGGGCGGCCAAAGGCAGAAAACGGGCGAATCCCGGCAAGTTTCGAACCAGCGCTTCCGCCTGGATTTCCTCTTTGAGATAGAGCTGGGCGTAAGACCCAAGGGTCTCCTCTTTGGCTCTCGAGTCCCAGACAATGGGCAGCAACCCATAGTGAAGGGCGTCTTCTAAATCAAATTGCGGGCCAAGTTCTTCGGGGACAAAGGGATGCATGGAGCGATGCAGCGCGCGTCCTGCGAGGAGGTTGACACCGGCCCGCTTGAGCTTGCGAGCACTCGACCCGCAAAGGACAAACCGTATATCTCTTTCTTCGGAGAACCGATGCACTTCATTCAAAAGCCAGGGTAACCTCTGCACTTCATCAACAATCACCCACTTATCGGGTGGAACTGCCCGCAGCTGATCGGCAAAAAGCCCCGGGCTCGCCAGTAGCCGTTGGTAGGTTTCCTCGGACAACAAGTCGAACACGTGGGCCTCGGGAAAAGTAGCTCGAAGCCAAGTGGTCTTGCCGGAACCTCTCGGACCCATTAGGAAAAAACTTTTCTGAGGGGCCTTTAAAATTCTCTGAAGCATACTTCATTAATTATGTTGTCTTTTTTCATGGAAAACTGACAACATTATAGTCATTTTTCAAATTTCTTGTCAAGTATATATTTTTATTAATTTTTTTTGTCAAAGAGAGTTTTAGTAATCATTCCTGAGCCATTTCCAAAGATGGTGGTGAAAGGGATCGCCGCCGCACCAGTACACCAGCCGGATGCGGGGATAGATGAGCTTCTGGCCGTTGTAGTCGATCGTCTGGCCGGGATACAGGAGCAGGTCCGAAATGCGCGCCACGGGGATGAAAGTCTTGACCGGATTGGCCGGAACCGGCAGGCCGGCTGCCTGCACCGAGGCCGGTTGTCCAAGGGAATGCATGGCCGCGTAGCCGACACCAAGGCCGCCCCCCGGTTTTCCCATGGAGCCGCTCATCGCCGCCAGGGTCAAGGCCATCCAGTACGGCTGCTCGCCGTGGTCGGCGCGGTTCAGGGACCAACTGACGCCGATGAGCGTGCGCCGGGAGGCGATCCGGCGTGCCAGCCCGCGAATCCATTCGGCGTTCAGCCCGGAAATCTGAGCCGCCCATTCGGCGTCTTTCGGTCGGCCGTCAGACTCGCCCATCAAGTACGCCCGGAAACGCGCGAAGCCGGTGCAACAACACTGCAGGAAATCCCGGTCGTGCAGGTTCTCGGCCGCAAGCGTGTGCGCCAGCCCCAGCATCACGGCGGTATCGGTGTTGGGGCGGGGGGCCGCCCATTCGGCCTCGAGAAAATCAGCCGTGTCATCGCGGACCTGGCTGATGTTCACGAATTGGACCCCGGCAGCGCGGCAGGCACGCTGGCGGTCTTCGGCCGAATGGATACCGACGCCCTGGACGTTCACCTGGCTGTTCTTTAGCGCCAGCCCGCCGAATGCTACCATCAACTGGGTGTGGGCCGCGATTTCGTCCCAGGTCGGCATCAGATTGAAGATTTCATAGGCGGGCCCGATCACCCGCGGCAGGATCACACCCAGCGCGGCGGTGCTGTAAGTGTCGACCGATCCGGTGAACCCGCCGTACAGGTTGAAGAACCGCTGCAGGTGTCCCTGGCTCCGGTGAAATCGTCCCGTGCTTGCCCAGCCGTACGACCCGGAGAAGATCGCCTCATTGCCGTTTTTCTGCTTTACATCGGCGATCACCTGCGCTGCCAGGTCCAGGGCCGTATTCCACGGCACCGGCACGAATGGCTCGGACCCGCGCTGGTTGTCACTCGACCTCGGTCCGTGCCGGAGCCAACCTCTACGCACCATGGGCTGGGTGATGCGGCAAGCATCGTCCAGGGTGCCGGCCATCGAGCGGGCGATGGGCGAGGGATGGGGATCGAGCTCGAAAGGATGCAGTTTAACGACCCGCCCAGCGTCGGTCTCCACACGATATGCTCCCCAGTGGGTAGCTACCAGGGGCAGGGCAGACTTTTCCTGGTAAACCCCTTCTCGCAGCATTTCTTTGCCCTCCCTATTTATAGAAATACGTTTTCCCCTTCTCGTGAGCGATGACCGTCATGAGCTTGCTGTAAGTCTCCGGGGGAACCACCACCTGCTCTTCAGAAACCCGCTCCAGTTTCATCGCCCCTGTGGGGCAGCAGGAGACACAGAGGTCGCAGCCGATGCAGCGAGTGGGGTTCCAGGCAACCTTTTGGTTCCCTTCAAGTGAGAGTGCGTCCATGGGGCAGATGTCCACGCAGGATTCACAACCCGTGCAGGACTCCATGTCGATCACCGGCACGAAGTTCGATTTGGCCAGGGCATTGGGTATCTTCAGCTCATAGACCGCGCGCAGATTATGGCAGCAGCAGGGGCAACACTGGCAGAGGCCGGTGGGATTCTTCTGCACATTCAGCCAGGCGTTACGCACCAGGCCGGCCTCTTCCCCCCGTTCGAGCGTCTCCAACGCTTCATCTACGCCAGCCTCTTTGCCCCAGCCATGCTCGATGAAGAACTCCGCTAACGGGGATAAATAGATACACATTTCCTCATGCGGCCTCTGGCAGCCCTTGCCAACCAGCTTGTTATGTTTGCGGCAGATGCATTCAGCCAGCGCGACCTTCTTCGACTCTTTGACGATCTGCGATGGCACTTCAAAGGGAAAAACCTGTAACGTGGCCGGGATGTTCTTCTCAACCGCAATGACCCTCACCGGCGGAGTAGTCGAACTGTACATTTCCTTCGCCTGGCAGGGGTAATAGGCTTCACAGTCTTCGGCAAACTTCTTATCCATCCTGTTCACCTGAAATTCCCATACCCCCGGGATATAGGGGACCAGGAGATAGCTCCGCCTGTCCTTCTCCCCCAGGGTCAGGACCTGTCCCTTATCGGCCATTCTTTCCAGCAGGGAGCTCAATTCAACAGAGTCCTTCCCCAATTTCTCCCCAAGCGCTTTTGCCGTCACCGGCTTTGGTGTCAGGTGGAGGACCATTTCAGCCTCTTCTTCGCTGAACAACCACTCCAGGATTTTCAGCTCCACCTCGCTCTCCGTCTTGGGGAAACCCAGCGGATGATTGTGAAGATGGCTGCGCAGCTTCTTGTAGACCTCTTTGTCCATGTTTATCCCTTCTCTCTCCCGGCTGTTTTTTCTCTAATCTTCTTCTCCACCACACAATAGATACCTTCTCCAGAACGGGCTGGCTCAAAGCATTGATTGCAAGAAAGACATGCGGATTTAGCGAGATCGCCCGCTTTCCACCGATTGATCAATCCTGGTTCCCGGATTAAGGGCCTACACATAGAGACATAATCCGCCAAACCTTCCTCCACGAGCATATCAGCAACGTCAAACGACCGAATTCCTCCCACAAGGATTAACGGTACGTCGATTTTGCGCTTAAAGACCCTTGCCGCTTCTTGGAAGTAGGCTTCCTTTTCGCGCCTGGTGATTTCTTTCCGCGCAGGAATGTTATTTCCTGAAATCCAGGTTCCACCGCTCAACTCAATTGCATCAACCCCCGCATGGTAAAGCATTGTACCGAAGGATAAGGACTCATGAACTGTAAGTCCTCCTTCAAGAAAATCCTCAGAATTCATTTTGATCAGCACCGGGTATTGTTCTCCTACGATCGTTCTCACATTTTTCATTACTTCCAAAACTATCCTGGCCCTCCCCTCTAAATTCCCTCCATAGTGATCTGCTCGCTTATTGAAGAACGGCGATAGAAATTGATTCAATAGATATCCATGACCGGCAAATATTTGGATTCCATCGAATCCGGCCTCCTTGACCCTTCTTGCCGCATTTCCAAAGGCATCTATAATGTTTTGAATATCTCCCACGGCCATCTCTTTTCCCGATAAATTTGCCAAGCCCTGCACCTCAGAAGGGCCAATTGGGATTTGACTTGTCAGTTCGGGTTTTGCAAAAACCCCCCCGTGCATGATCTGCATGACGATCTTTCCACTCTGTTTATGCACCGCCTCGGTCATCCGGTTAAGTGCAGGAATAAGTTCGTCCTTATAGATCCCTAACTGCCTTCGTGCCACTTGCCCGTCGGTGCGCACATAAGAAAAGCTTGAAATGATTAGCCCCACCCCCCCTTCAACAATCTTTTCCATGGCCGCAGTAAGTTGGGGGGTGGCTTCGCCATCCTCCGTTGCCATCCCCTCCCAGGTGGCAGATCGCATAAACCGATTTGGGAGGCTCATACCGTTAATATCAGTGGTCTCGAATAGCCTTGTCATACCTTCCTCCGCTGCCTTACCGCTAAAGGGCTGAGAATTGTGTTCAACAAAAAATTTTGAAATGCTTTTGGCATTAAACAACCAAGTGTTTCGAAAAAGGCATTGAAATCCTTTAAAGGAGGGGGGTCTTCTCTTTTTTACCACCATCAGGCGGAAAACTGAATTTGCCCCCGGGCACGCATCTCCATGGGGAGGAGGCTGTAATATATGAAAGCATTCACCGGAGTTTCGACTCCTGCCTCTTTCCCCAGACGGACGACCGCGCCATTGAGGGCCTCGAGTTCGGAAGGGCGCCCATTCATGATATCCCGTTGGACGGAGGTCGTGACCTCGGGTGGTATGCTGTCCATTATCGCCACTATCCTGCTCCCGGCATCTTGCGGCAAGGCGATCTTGCGCGCCCGGGCTACGCGGTGTATTTGGGGTCAGACTTGTTTATTGACATTCTTTCTCTCATCTTAAGCAGACCTCAGATCGTGGAGAAAGGGGGGACGTTGATTCTTACAGTGCATTGCGACTGACAAGATCACCCTCTTTTTTATAAAATCAGCCCATGCCACGACAAGCTCGGTTAGATACTCCCGACGCCCTTCACCATATCATGGTGCGGGGAATAAACCGGTCACAAATATTTGACGACGATGAGGATCGGTCTCGTTTTCTTACCCGCCTGGACGAAAACATCCTGGGAACGCAGTCGGGTGCACGCCTCATATTACCTATTAAAGTGCCCTAAAATGGGGTAAATAAAATTTATTGTTGACATTATATGACAAAATGTGATAATATTGTCATATATGAGGATAAATGGTATATCATCAGCCATTCTTACTGCTGTTCGTGCTGGCGTGCTCAGACAACTTACTGCCGTTGCCAAACGGCCATTTGACGGCGCCAATATTCAAAGCGTTGAGAAAAACTTCTTTGAAACTCTCGGGAA
>VGSF01000055.1 GCA_016875165.1 Deltaproteobacteria bacterium | reverse complement strand
TCTTGCAAAAGTATTTTTTTGTGGTTCGACAAGCTCACCACGAACGGAAAAACTAAATAATTTCAACCTAAGCCCGTTCACCCTGAGCCTGTCGAAGGGTAAATTACGGACTTTTGCAAGAAGCTCCTGTTACAAAATAATCATCAGAAAGGAAGGAAAGCTTATGAGACTGAAAGACAAGACCGCTTTGATTACTGGCGGAGGAAGGGGCATTGGCGCGACCACCGCTTTGCTGATGCTTGCGGAAGGAGCAAGGGTGGGCGTCGTCGATTTGCATGAAGCCAACATGGCAAAGGTGGTAGAAACTGCCCGCTCCCGGGGTTATGAACTCAAAACTTTTATCGGGGATGTCTCCCAAAAAGAATCGGTCCAGAATTTTATGGATGCCTTTGTAAACGAATTTGGCCGCATTGACATTTTGGTGAACAATGCCGGCATGGCCATCTTAAGACCTTTCCTGGAGAAGACCGTGGAGGACTGGATCAAAACCCTGGAAGTCAACCTGATAGGCGTCTTTCTTTGCGCCCAGGCCGCGGCCAAGTATATGCTGGCGCAGAAATCGGGAAAAATTATTAATATTTCTTCGATCCGGGGCATCGATCACTGTGGCCGAGAAGGAATTATGGATTATAGCGCGGCCAAGGCCGGCGTAATTAATTTAACGAAAACCATGGCTAAGGAATTGGCTCCTCATATAAATGTCAACACCGTGGCGCCAGGTCATACCTTAACGGAGATGACCGCTTCGCTACCTGAAGCAGTCCGGAAAAATATGATCGAAGGTTCCTATTTAAAAAGAATGGCCCAGCCAGAAGACATTGCCAGGGCCATTTTGTTCCTGGCCTCGGACGACGCCAACTTCTTTACCGGACAAGTGCTCCTGGTGGACGGGGGATTCAGCCTGAAATAGAGCCTCTTAGGGAAAATAACGCGCCCCTCTTCACTTAGTAACACTTTAGCTTTTTCAAAAAGCTAAAGGGTTACTAAAAATCTTCTTTCTTTTTTCTTAACATAGACTTATGATGTAATAAAAAATCGTAAGCCGCAGATGGTTTGAGAGGCTTGGCTTTAGGTCTTTCCATCCCTTTCGGCGAGCTTGACGGTTATCTTTTTTCGAGGACGAGATGGACTATAAAGACACCCTGAACCTGCCAAGAACTTCCTTTCCCATGAAAGCCAACCTTCCTCAGAAGGAACCGGAAATTCTGAGCCAGTGGGAGGAGAAGAAAATCTACCAAAAACTGAGGGAAATTGCCAAAGACCGGCCCAAATACATTCTCCACGACGGCCCACCGTACGCCAACGGGCACATCCACATCGGCACGGCCCTTAATAAAATCCTTAAAGACTTTATCGTTAAATCCAAGAACATGGCCGGCTTTAACGGAGAATATGTTCCCGGATGGGACTGCCACGGCCTGCCCATAGAGCATCAGGTTGATAAAGAGTTAGGGAGCAAAAAAGCTTCTTATTCAATCATTGAGAAAAGAAAGCTCTGCCGGCAGTTTGCTTCTAATTTTGTCAACATCCAGCGAGAGGAGTTTAAACGCCTGGGAACCATGGGGGAATGGGAAAATCCATACCTGACCATGAGTTATGACTACGAAGCGACTATCGCCCGTGAATTTGGACGATTCGTCGGTAAGGGGTCAGTGTACCGGGGGAAGAAACCGGTGTACTGGTGTGCTTCCTGCGAGACCGCTCTGGCGGAAGCGGAAGTGGAATATGAAGATCACACCTCCCCTTCCATTACCGTAAAATTTGCGGCCGTCTCGGATTTTAGCAATATCTTTCCGGCTCTACGAGGAAAGAAAGTTTTTGTTCTCATATGGACAACGACTCCCTGGACCGTCCCGGCGAACCTGGCCATTGCCTTTCATCCGGATCATCTTTACGTAGCTGCAGAAGTAAACGATGAGGTCTGGATCATGGCCGAAGCCCTCCTGGAACAGGTCATGGCCAAGGCCGGAAAGACAAATTATACGGTCCTGAAAAAATTTCCGGGGAAAGCGGTTGAGGGCCTTACCTGCCGCCATCCCTTATACGATCGCGACTCTAAGCTAATTTTAGCTAATTACATTACCCTGGATACGGGGACCGGATGTGTGCACACCGCGCCCGGACATGGGCAGGAAGATTATGAATCCGGATTAGAATATCAAATCCCCATCTATTCCCCGGTGGATGACCAGGGTCGTTTTACGCCTGATGTCCAATTCTTCGGCGGCCAGTTTGTCTTTGAGGCCAATGACGCCGTAATCCACAAACTGGCTGAGACTGGCGCCCTTATTCACTCAGCATCTTACGTCCACCCTTACCCTAACTGCTGGCGTTGTAAAAATCCTATCATTTTCCGAGCGACAGAACAGTGGTTTATTTCCATGGAAAAAAACGGCCTGCGCCGCAAAGCCCTTGATTCCATTGATCAAGTAACCTGGATCCCTCGTTGGGGGAGGGATCGCATATACGGCATGATTCGAAACCGCCCGGATTGGTGTGTCTCCCGCCAGCGGGCCTGGGGATCTCCCATCATAGCCTTCACCTGTTCGGCCTGCCAGCATGTCCTAATAGAAGAAAGCCTGGTGGAGTATGTGTCCGCTCTATTTGAAAAAAAAGGAGCAGACCTCTGGTTCGAACTGCCAGCCAAGGAGCTGATGCCCGCAGGAACCAGATGCCCCCAATGTAACGGGGAGGAATTTGAAAAAGAAACAAACATCCTGGACGTCTGGTTTGACTCCGGGGTGAGTTATGCCGCTGTCTGCGAGAAACGGCCCAATTTGAAGTCTCCCGCAGATATGTATTTAGAGGGCAGCGACCAGCACCGGGGGTGGTTTCACAGCTCTCTTCTAACTTCCGTGGGAACGCGCGGGCAGGCGCCTTACCATTCCGTCCTGACTCATGGGTTTGTGGTGGATGGCGAAGGAAAGAAAATGTCCAAGTCCTTCGGCAACGTCATCGCCCCCGAGGAGGTCATCAAACGCTACGGGGCGGAGATCCTCCGCCTCTGGGTGGCGGCCGAAGATTATCGCGACGACATCCGCATCTCCCAGGAGATTCTCTCTCGCCTCTCCGAGGCTTACCGGCGCATCCGCAACACCTGCCGCTTCCTCTTGGGAAACCTCTATGACTTTAATCCAAAAAAAGACATGGCGCCAGACGATCAACTTCTGGAATTGGACCGCTGGATTCTTCTGCGCCTCCAGAAATTGATCTCCCGTCAGAAGGAAGCTTACGCCAACTTTGAATTTCACACCGTCTTCCATTCACTGCACAACTTCTGCGCCGTGGATTTAAGCGCCCTCTACTTGGACATACTGAAGGATCGTCTTTACACTTCTCCGGCTTCCTCCCGACAGCGCCGGGCAGCTCAAACCGCTCTCTTTAAGATTTTGGATGCCCTCGTCCGTCTTATGGCCACGATTCTTTCCTATACCGCGGAAGAAGTGTGGGAACATATTCCCGGAGCAAAAGAACGAGCAGAAAGTATTCACCTAACTCTATTCCCGGATGTAGAACCTCAGTACATTGACGGGAAACTTGAAGAACGGTGGGACCTTCTTTTAAAAGTGCGCGGAGAAGTCTCCAGAGTTCTGGAAATGGCCCGGAAGGATAAGCTTATCGGAAATTCCCTGGAAGCGGCGGTCACTCTCAATGGACCGGCAAAGCTCCTCTCTTTCTTGCGCGAGAATGAAAACCAGCTAAAGGACCTTTTCATCGTTTCCCAGGTAACGGTTGCCGACGTATCCCCCCCAGAGGCGCAACAGAGCCAGGAATTAGAAGGGTTGAACATCCTGGCTACCAGAGCTCCCGGCAAAAAATGCGACCGCTGCTGGGTTTATGACTCCCGGATAGGAGAAAGCGCAAATTCGCTGGAGGTTTGCCCCCGCTGCCGGGAAGCCCTTGTCACAATTAAATCAGAGGGAAAATCGTGAATCCGAAATACCGTCTGGCTCTCCTCATAAGCAGCCTGGTTGTAATGATCGACCAAATCACCAAGATTTGGGTCCATAGTAAAATGGCCCTGTATCAGTCCATTGAAATTGTGCCCAATTTCTTTCACCTCACCTACCTGAGGAACACAGGCGCGGCTTTTGGTTTTCTGGCCGGGGAGCGCTCTTCGCTGCGCATAGCCTTTTTCATCCTGGTCTCTGCCGTGGCTATAGGCTGTATCTTTTATCTTTTGAAGAATCTGCGAGCAAGCCAGAAAACTCTGGCCATAAGCCTCTCCTTGGTTCTTGGCGGAGCCATAGGAAACCTGATCGACCGATTGCGCCTGGGGGAAGTAATCGACTTCCTCGACTTCCATTGGTATGCGCTTCACTGGCCGGCTTTTAACATTGCTGATTCGGCCATCACCATCGGGGTGGCCATGCTCTTTTGGCAAATGATACGCAAAAGATCTTTACCTTTTGGCTGAATGAAAGCCTAATCGGCCATAACTCCGAACTCCGATCTTTATTATGTATCCCATTCTCCTAAAAATTGGCGATTTTACCCTGCACACCTATGGCGTTCTGCTGGCCATAGGATTCCTTATAGCCGTATACTTTGCTGTCAGGGAAGCCCGCCGCATCGGCATCGATCATAATTTAATTCTGGATTTGTCGTTTTACCTGCTCATCGCTGCCCTGGTGGGCTCCCGGGTTTTCTATATCCTGGGACACCTGGAAGAGTTCCGGGAAAATCCTATCGAATTGGTCCAGTTCTGGCGGGGGGGATTGGTCTATTACGGAGGATTGATCTTCGCTTTTTTGACCGGTCTCTGGTATATCCGCAAGCATCGCCTGAGTTTTCCACAGATTACCGACCTCTTTACCCCCCCCATCGCTATTGGGCTTGCCGTAGGGAGGTTGGGCTGTTTTTCGGCTGGGTGATGCTACGGGTTACCCACGGGGGTCCCGTGGGCCTGCACCTTTCAAGACGCCAATAGCCTGGCCCCTCTGGGTGTGGCCCTCCATCCAACGCAGATATATGAATCCGCAGCGGCCCTGGTTATATTTATCGCTCTCTTTTACATGCGCCGGGGGGAGCGCTTTAAAGGGAAACTTATCTGGTATTATCTCTTTTTCTATTCAGTAGCGCGGTTCATCATCGAGTTTTATCGCGATGACCCGCGGGGATCGGCGATCTTTGAATCCCTTTCGATTGCTCAGACCATAGGAATTCCCCTCGCCCTCCTATCTCTTTACTTGCTCCTGCGAAAAAGGCCCCCCACCAGCTAAAAAGCTTCGGCTTGGCTAATCGGCCAATATTTCATTCCGCATTTATTTACAGCCTCTCGATCTTAAAAAATACCGGGCGGGCTCCATCGCTGCAGCAGGAATAGATCATTCCATCTTTTTTAATCCAGGGATAATTCCCGCCGAAGCGCAGGCCGGTCACTGCCGGGTAGATGTCATGCCAGGCCCAGGTGCAAAAACCCGCAGGCATTGCTCCTGACTCATCCACCTTAAACTCCTGCCCCACTTCCAGGCGGTCGCAGTAGGGGGCCATCTCTTCGGAAACCTCCGGCAGAGGTTTTCCGAATACTTCCTTTGAACTCAATTTCTGAATGACGGTAATTTTCAAGGGATGTCGTTTGGCCATTTTTGATCTCCTTTCATTGGATTATATTTATTTTCCCTTTTAATCCCTAAACCCTTTAGTAACTTCAGTTTACTTTAGGCTCTTTAAACATGATTGCTTCGTAAAAAGTCGTCACTCCGGCCTGCCTGTGCCTGGCAGACAGGTGAAAACCGGAGTCCAGGGTATTTATAAGCATTTGAAAATACTGGATTCCGGCTGGAGTTTACCCCGTACTTGATACGGGGCCGGAATGACGGAAAAGGGCGTTTTCAGACTTTTTACGAGATCATCAAACATCATAAAGGGTAATATAGCCAAAGGGCTTTCTTCTGTCAATTTATTCTTTTAGTTTATTCCATTGCCATAAATTCTTCACTCCATTATAATTATTTTCATGGAAAAAAACGCTAAAACAGTTCTGCAAAAAACGAAAGATTATTTTATTGCCACCCGCCCATGGTCTTTTACGATGTCTTTGATCTCTGTTTCCATGGGAACCCTCCTGGCAGCTGAAAATGGGCCTATTCTTTGGGGGTGGTATATTCTGGTATGCGTGGGAATCGTCTTTTTCCACGCCACCGCCAACATCTATAATGATTATTTCGACACCCTTTACAAGGTCGACCAGCCGGACTCACCCACTGCTCTCTACCGCCCGCAGCCTTTGTTGTCAGGCATGTTTACTCCCCGCCAGCTTTTAACCCAAGCCATTATCTTGAACGTCCTGACAGTTGGCATCGGCTTGATCCTTACGTTTTATCGCTCCCCAATCGTGCTCGGGATCGGCTTTGCGGGATTTCTGGCCAGCCTGTTTTATACGGCTGGTCCAATCAAATATAAATACAGGGGACTGGGAGAATTCTTTGTATTTCTCATGTGGGGGCCTTTGATGTTTGAAGGGGCTTACGTTGTTCAGCGCCAGGTCTTATCCCTGAAGGCCTTCTACCTATCCATTCCCTTCGGAGTTTTGGTGGCCCTGGTTCTTCTGGCCAACAATATGAGGGATATTGCCTACGACTCGCGGCAGGGAATTAAAACCATCGGCATCCTCCTCGGAGGCCGGCAAAGTTTCCGCTTATACACGGGCCTTATTCTGACTGCTTACCTTTACGTCGTCGGGATGGTCCTTTTGGGAACTATCGGCCCTTGGGGTCTCCTGGTTCTCCTGTCTTTTCCGAAAGCCATTTTCCTTTTAAAAACTTTCACTGAAAAGATTCCGGATGCTGCCGACGCCATAACAGCCCAGCTCAACACCCTATTCGGCCTCCTGCTTATCGCCGCTTTGATTTTAAATAAAACGGTGCCCCTGTGATCTGGGGGGCGGTCCTCCTGGCCCTGGCCTGCTGGGCTTTCACCTTTGGCTGGCCAGGGGGAAACTTTTGGGTGAAAATCGGCCTTTCCGTTATTTCCGTCGCTTCTTACTCCCTTATCTGGCAGAAGCCCCAAATTTCCTGGCGTATCCGGCCTTTTTTCCTGGGCGCCCTTTCCGCGGCAGTCCTTTACCTCATCTTCTTTCTCGGGAATGCCCTTGCCCCTTACCTCTTCTCCGGATCGCCAATTCAGGTTGGCCAAATTTATGCCCTGGGAGAAGGAACAAGCAAAATCCCCATTTTCCTTCTTCTTTTATTTATTACCGGACCGGGCGAGGAAATTTTCTGGCGGGGTTTTTTACAATCTCACCTCATGGAAAAATGGGGAAATATTCCAGGTTGCCTGGTCGCCACTCTCATCTATGGCGGGGTCCATATCTTTTCCGGCAATCTCATTCTGATTCTGGCCGCTCTAATTGCCGGAGCCTTCTGGGGGTTATTGTACCTCTGGAAAAGGGATTTATTGATTCAAATCGCTTCCCATTCCCTCTGGAGCGCCGTGATCTTTGCCGTGGCCCCGGTTATGTAGGTAGATTAGAGTTTATGTATCAATTTAGCGATTTGAAAAAATAGTATTAAAGCCTTTGTTGGGGGCCGGGGGTTAGAGCGGAACGCGCCGGAAGCATCGGTGGGGGTTCCGCTTGGCCACGAGGACAAAAGATCTTTTCCTCCGGAGGAGGCGGGGGCTCTTGCCCGCCCTATATGCGGAGAAATCAGCGCCTTATGATTCCAAGCGTTCCGGTCTGGCCCCCGGTCCCTGGAATCCCCTGGCCCTTACAACACACCTTTTTTCAAAGAGCTAAAGTGTTACGGATTTATTTTAACCCGGCAACCAACTCCCTACTCCCAACTTCCATCTCCCATCTCCCTGAAAGAAGGGGGCATGATTGGAAGTAAAAAAAGGCGGGTCCCTTCTCAGAAGGGGGGCGATGGCTGGATGCCTTTTAAATTCTTTATCCAAGAATTGCCTGACCAAATTCCTGTTCCACCCCCTGGGATGAGAAAAATTCACATACAGGGAAAGATCCCCTTCATAAAATTTCTCGGTAATTAGCCGCTGGGACTCCTGGCTGCCAATCGGCAAGTTGAACAGGGCCAGGTTTACGAAACTAATTTGGGGGCTGTGTTTCGCGGTGAACTCAAGAGTCCTTTTGGCCTCGGCCTCGTTCTCCGCCGGAGTTCCCAGGAGGAGATAGACGTAGGAAGCAACCCCGGCCCTGGCCAGGTTCTTTAAGGCCAGTGAAGCCATCTCAAGTTTAATCCCTTTTTGCAACTGATCAAGCACCCCCTGATCTCCCGATTCAATACCAAGCTGGAGCATTACGCAGCCGCACCTTTTCAGGGCGATACAAAAATCAAGATCGGCAAGATGCCTGGTAATTCTGGCAAAACCATACCAGGGAACACCGGGTGGACTGGCTATGATTCTTTCCATCAATGCCGGACGGATGGCGTTGTCGAGAAAATGGATTAGAACTGGTCTTGTTTTTTCCGTTAGGAATTTCAGGTCCCCGACAACCCGGTCAACGGGAATGGGGTTATGGGGATTTCCTTCGGCTCTCTCCGGGCAAAATAAACACCGGTTCCAGTAACATCCGCTTGCCGAGCTATAGGGGAGAATGAATCCGGGAGATAGATAATCCTCCATGGGCAAGGAGTCATAATCCGGCGGGCAATGGGAGCCGCAACCCTTTTCTTTTTCCCCTTCCTTTATTTGCAGGATGGAAAGAAGTGGTTTTTCTCCAGGTCCGGCCACAAGAAAATTTACCAGCCCCCCAAAGGGATTTTGCCAATCCGGCCTGCTCATCCAGGACGTTACGAGCCCCCCACCCAAAATGATTTTTATTCCTGGATAATGCCTTTTTAAAAAACCAATCATGGCGAAAGTACTTAAGGCCTGACTCAAATAATTCAGGGAAAATCCAAACACCGGGGATTGAGCTTCATCGAGAGCCAGTTCAAACCTTTTTGCAAAATATGGGTAGAAAGGATTTTGTGCCGGATTTTCCGCTGCCTGAATTAAATCGGATGATCTTGTGGGAGATAGTCTAAGATGCTGGTAATTGGCCAAACTCAGACGAACATCCTGGGGAATGGCCGCCATTTCCAAAAGCCGGTTAAGTTCCTTGACCGCTTTTTTATAACGGGCCAAAAGACGGTAGGTAGCCCGGTTTTTTATCGAGATGAGATTCAGAGGAAGATTACGCCGAGCGCGTTTAGTCCAGGTATCCGAAGTAGCATCTGGCGAAATGCCGGGAAAATTTTCCTGGCCGTGTAGAAGTTGGAGAAGACCTTCTAAATTGGCATCCAGAATTTGACTGTTTACTCGGTGATGGCGGAGAAAGCTTAGAAGCTTCGCGCCCCCCGCCGGGGGTTCGCCAGGTTTGGTCACGGGGGGGTGTACGAGGATCACGCTTGCTCTGTTTCCCTTCGCCGGCGCCAAGGTGAAGCTGTCGTGGAAAAATTCAGAAAAGTCACCTGTAGATATTTAAGGCAAAGGGGTTGAAATATTCATTCAGGCAGTAATCTATCTCGTCCGGACTGGCTAAATAGAATTCTACCTTTTTCGAAGGGGGGAAAATCCTTTTTAATTCATCCATGGCCGAAGTGGTGGGATCAGCTAAAGCCATCTTAATGGCGTCTTCATTGTTTTCCAGCACAACTATTTTGTTCTGCTGAGCATATTTTACACCCACCGCTTTTTGCAGGTCTGGAGACAGGGAAAATTTTTTCAATGAAACGATCGAAATATTAAAATGCTTGGAAAGCGCCTCTAAATATTCCTGGTAAGTTGCATAGCCCATTTCCACTAGCAACATTCCCAAAGGTTTCTGGACATCTTGTTCTCGCAACTGCTTTTGCTTTCCTAAAGCTGCTTCCATCTGTTCAGGGGTTATAATTCCCGCATCGACCAAGATCTGCCCGATCGGTTTTCTTTTATTGTAATCATCCAGGACTTTATTAATCTGTTCCTGGGGGACGCCCATCTCGATTAAGATTTGCCCCAAATATTTCCCTTTTTCGCTTTTTTGCAACTTGAGGGCCAACTCAAGCTGTTCCTCAGAGATAATATTCCTTTCAACCAAAATCTGGCCTAATGTTTTGCCCATTTTTTTATATTTTTCTGTGCCCATAGAGGTTCCTACAAATTTCAAAATCTGTCGCTCAATCGTCATTCAGGGCAAGCTAATCCCTGCACCGCATGGTGCACAGGGCAAAGCGCGACCCGGAATCCAGATTTTTCAGGCTGCCCTAAATTACCGCTTAAGTTTACCCTCGTGAAAGCGGGGGCGGAAATGACAATCTTTATTCTTTAGGATAGAAAATCGCTAAATTTAGATTTTAATAACTCATGGATTTGGCAAAAATATTATTACAAAGGCAAAGGGATGTCAATAAGTTTTCTGACCATAGATCGCTTTCTATTTTCTTAAGATCATGGGCAGAATCTCATCCATGCCCTGGCTCAGGCGGGAGGTCGCTCGGCTCAGGAAAATAAGGGTCTTTAACGGAGCTATAAGACAACAACTTTGCCGTCTTCCGCCCATTCGATGGCCAGCCCGTTTAGCCTTAGCAAAACGTCATCGCTCATATGGGTCAGGATGAGTTTCTGGCACCCTAATTGTTCCCGCTTGTCCAGCAGGGTTTGATAGTTAAGATGGTATTTGATCTTTTTTTCAAAAAAGTAGGCTTCGCTGATAAAAAGGTCGGCGCCGCGCGCGGCCTCTCTTAAATTTTTCACCCATTCCGTATCACCGGAGTAGGCGATTATCTTCTCGTCGCCCTCAATTCGCAAGGCATAGGAAGGCGCCCCGCTCGGGTGAAGTACGCTGAATGAAACCACCTGGATCCAACCGATGAGAGCAGCGTTCCTCTCTTGAAGCTCGATGAATTCGATGGCGAAATTTTGCTTAACCTGTGAAGAACCAGGAAAAAGAACCTCCATCGCCTGGAGGACCCGAGTTTTTACTCCCGGCGGGCCGGCCACGAGCAATGGACGCGTGCGGCGATTGAACTGCGCGTCCAGAATAAAAAACGGGAGGCCCCCAAAATGGTCGCCGTGGAGGTGCGACACAAGAATGGCATCCACGTCCGCAGGATTAATGCCAAACCGCTTCATGGCAATGAGGGAGGAAGCGCCGCAGTCAATGAGAAACTGACCCTTTGCCGATTTTACGTGCACACAGGCATGGAATCGCCCCCCGCTACCGAAAGCATCGCCAGATCCCAAAAACCTCACTTCAATATTCTTCATTTGCTGCCTCTATCCATTCAATATTTAAAAAATTTGTATCAATTTAGCGGTTTGAAAAAGAAGAAATCAGCGCCTTATGATTCCAGGCCCCCGGGCCATGGATTCCCTCTGACCTTACGCCCCACCTCTTTTCAAAGGGCTAAATTGATTCAAAAATTTAAAGCCCCGCTCACTTTTCAGGGAAGGGGGCTTCCTTAACCTTTGGGCTTCTCCAGTTATTGCTTCCTGTACATTGGTTTCTCCACCTTAACGATATTTCTCAACCGTCCGATTCCTTCGATCTCACAATCTATAACATCCCCGGCCTTTAAATATTGTTTCGTGCTGAAGGATGTTCCGGTCGGCGTCCCGGTGGATAGGATGTCCCCAGGTTCAAGCGTAATAAATTGTGAGGTTCGGGCAATTATCTCCGGAATTTTGAAGATCATCTCCTCGCCCAGACTATCCTGACGGAGTTCTCCATTAACCCATAGGCGGAGCCTTAGTCCATGCGGATCTTTAATTTCATCTTTTAAGACTAAATAAGGACCAAGGGGGGCGAAGGCATCCGGAGCTTTCATGAAGAACCAATTGATCATCCGGCCGGGATCTTTTTTCCCCACGTATTCCCGGTCGGAGATGTCATTCAAGATCGTATAGCCGGCCACATGATCCATGGCCTTTTCCTTAGGAATGTAGCGCCCTTTTTGGCCGATCACCAAAGCCAGCTCTATTTCATGATCCAGCTCCCGGCATTCATGAGGAACCGTAATGGAATCTCCCGGTCCGATGATCGCTGTGGCGGGCTTCATGAAAATCAGCAGGTCCTGTGGCAGCGACGCATCCCCGATTACTTCCCGGACATGGCTGACATAATTCCTGGCCAGGCAAATGATCTTTGGAGGGTTGGAAAGGGGAGGGAGTAATTTTACTTTAGACAGGTCAAAGATAAATCCTCCCAGGGCAGATTGGGATTTCCCTTCTGCCTGTTTTTTAACCCAGGTTTCCACTTGGCGGGCCATCTTTATCCCCCGGCCCCCCAAAGTTAAAAAACTTTTCATATCCGCAACAGGAAAAGATTTTCCCCGGCAGCTTACTTTTTTCCTAAGGAGGCGTAAGGCGGCGTTAAAGTCTATTATTTTAGCATCCCAAACAATCCCCAGACGAACTTCACGATCTTGTCTAAACGTTGCTAACTTCAACTTCATTCTCCTCTCATATATTTTTCCAGAAAGGTTTCTGAGCCTCTTTTACCTTTCTGATAACTGGATCGATCAATTGCCTGTCCACCTTTTCCCTGATCTTATCGTCCCTTCCGGGAGATAGAATATCTCCCCGCATGGCCTTTAAAACTTCTTTGATCGAATCCCTTAATCCGTTCAGGTGGTAGCCCCCTTCCAGGACAAAGACCACTTTTCCTTTACAGGTTTCCTTCGCAAAATCCAGGACAACCTTGGCCAGGTTGGCAAATCCCGCAGGAGTCACCTGCATGCCCCCCAGGGGATCCTGGTAGTAAATGTCAAAGCCAGCGGAGACAAAAATAATTTCTGGCTTGAACTCCAGGGCAATGGGTTCCAGTACTTCTTCAAATACCTGCATGTATTCTGCGTCTCCCGGGCCGGCCTGGAGGGGAACGTTCACGGTAAATCCTTTTCCGGCCCCGCTCCCCACTTCAGTTACATATCCTGTTCCCGGATAATAGGGAAACTGATGGGCGGAGAAATACAGTACGTCTGGCCTTTCATAAAAAGAATGCTGGGTACCATTGCCGTGATGCAGGTCCCAGTCGATGATCAGGACTTTCTTTAAAGAATAACTTTTGGTGGAGTATCCGGCGGCAATGGCCACGTTGTTAAAAAGGCAAAACCCCATGGCCCGGTTGGATTCAGCATGATGCCCCGGAGGCCGAATAAAAGCGAAAGCATTGTTAAGCTCTCCGTTTAAGACTTTATCCACGGCTGATAGGGTTCCCCCGGCGGCCAATTTCGCCGTTTCATATGATTCGCGATTGGCGTAGGTATCCGGGTCAAGCATCGTATAATCGCGGTTTGCCGTAGACGCTACCAACTGGATATACCTGCGGCCATGGATCAGCTCCAGTTCTTCATCTGTGGCCACCCTGGGTTGTATTTCGACAAACTTATCCTGCATGTCGGGTTCCTCAAGCATCTTATAAACCGCTTGCAGACGTTCTGGCGATTCAGGATGGTAAGAATCGGCTGCATGATTCAGGTAGCGGTTGTCTTTCACGATTCCCGTGCGACCCATGCTCTCACGCTCCTTTTAGGGTGGTTAGTGTATTAAGCCACAAATATGCTGGTAAATTTTTCCATGGCCCAGGTGGAGAATCATGGCAGGCAGGTTGATGTCTTTCTCATGTTTCCAGAACTTTGCCGGTAAGCCGTTCATAGACTTCCCTGTATTTTTCCGAAGTCTTCTGCACCACGTCTTCCGGCAGGGTCGGCGCCGGAGGTTTTTTGTCCCAGCGTATGGACAGCAAGTAATCCCGGACAAACTGTTTGTCAAAGCTCTTCTGGGGACCTCCGGGAGCATAACCGTCAAGAGGCCAGAAACGGGAGGAGTCAGGAGTCAGGACTTCGTCGATGATCATCAACTTCCCGCCCTCATCCAGACCGAATTCAAATTTCGTATCCGCAATGATGATTCCTCTCTTCTTGGCCAGGGTTGCTGCCTGCTGGTACACCCTTATACTCAGGGAACGGAGTTCTCCTGCCATTGTTTCGCCCAGTATTTTAACAGTGGCCGCAAAATCGATGTTCTCATCGTGCTGCCCCATTTCGGCCTTCGTCGATGGAGTAAAGATGGGTGTCTCCAGCTTGGACGACTCCCTCAATCCTGGAGGTAGATTAATGCCGCATATTGAACCTTTTTCCTGGTATTCATTCCAGCCTGAACCGGATAGATAGCCTCGAACAATGCACTCTACCGGCAGCAGTTTAGCCTTTTTTACGATCATGGCCCGGCCGGACAACGCCCTGGCAACATCCCGGGGAAGTCCGGGGAAGTTTTCTAAGTCGGTGGTCACCATATGATCGGTCAAATTTCCCTCGAGGGTCTTGAACCAGTGGGCGGAAATCTGAGTAAGCACCCGGCCCTTATGGGGTATGCCATTGGGTAGAACCACGTCAAAGGCGGATATCCGGTCAGTAGCCACAATCATTAGGTTTTTGCCCAAGTCATAAATGTCCCGCACCTTTCCGCGATTAGCCAACTGAATATCTTTAAAGTCTGTAGTCAACAAAACTTGGGTGGTCATCCGTGCCTCCTTTACCCCTTTTTTTTATTTCTATTTAAGTCGATTAAGAGCTTGCTGTCAAGGTTTTCTTGCAACCGTTCCCGATTTTGCTTGCCCACCTTCACTTTTAAATAAATTGATGAATTCACGGTGATAGACGAAGCCCGGACGGGAGGGGGATGAAAGAGGGAGCACCGGCGGGAACAAAACTTAACCATAGCCCGTGCTTTTCTTCCGCAAAGAAAAGGCGGGATCGAAGGAAGGCGGGACATCTTCAGCGGAAGCCCCGCCCCCGCCCATGCAAGAAGTACTGCCTTGTGCTCCCGAAAGATTCCCCCTCCCGTCCGGGCCGTGTCCTGACTATCATTCTGAAATCATGAATGAAAATTAAAAGTGAAGGTGGGCAAGGCCGATTTTGTCCTTGACACTGCCCTGAAAAGTTTCTATTCTTGAACAAAAAGGTAAATAAAATGTTTGGCATCGGTCTCCCTGAATTAATCATCATTCTCGTCGTGGCCCTGATTGTCTTCGGCCCCAAGAAACTTCCTGATCTGGCCAAATCCCTGGGAAAAGGAATGGCTGAATTCAAAAAAGCCACGGACGACTTGAAAACAAGCATCGATAACGATTTAAAGATCGACCTGGATAAAGAGGAAATCTATAAATATCCCGAGAACCTGGTCGTTCCTCCGCCTGAAACAGGCGCCACTTCCGAAACCATCCTTCCCGAGATGAAAGAACCCGCAACGGACCGAGTTTCCACAACCGACTCTCTTATCGATGATCTGGAAAGAGGAAAAGTAGGGGTAGCCGAATCAGCGGAAAGCGCTCCCCCTATGGAACCTATTGCCCAAACCACTCCCCTGCCAAAGGAAGAAAACCAACCTGCCGCAACCAAGGGATCCGTCTGAAATGACTGAAAAGAAACTTCCTCTTACCGCGCACCTCGAGGAGCTGCGTAAAAGGCTAATTTATTCGTTTCTGGCCATTGGTGTGACCTTCGCCATATGTTATGCCTTCATCAAGCAGATCGTCGAAATCCTGATGCGCCCCCTCGTCCAGGCTTTGCCCCAGGGCAGCTCACTGGTTTTCACCGCGGTTCCCGAAGCCTTTTTCATTTACTTAAAATCGGCATTCCTGGCCGGAATCTTTTTTTCTTCCCCTTTTATCCTTTATCAGGTCTGGGCCTTTATTTCACCAGGGCTTTACGAGCGGGAAAAAAAATATGTTTATCCTTATCTTGTCGTTTCTTCGGTTTTTTTCGTGGGCGGCGCTCTTTTCTGTTATTTTATCGTTTTTCCGGTGGTCTTCCGTTTTTTCCTGAGCTTCGCCTCCGACACAATCCGTCCGCTTCCGGCCATCAGGGAATATCTTACCTTTACCATTAAACTCCTCCTGGCTTTTGGACTGTTGTTCCAGTGGCCGGCTTTGGTTCTCTTCCTGTCCCGCATGGGAGTGGTGTCGGCCCAGGCTCTTTCCCGGAACCGCAAGTTTGCCATTCTGGTCATTTTTGTTGCTGCCGCTGTTCTAACGCCCCCGGACATAGTTTCGCAGCTCCTGTTGGCCGGCCCACTGCTGGCCATGTATGAAGGATCCATCTGGATGGCCAAATTTTGCGGGAAAAAGGAAAAGATGGAGGAAAAGGGAGAGGAAAAATCGCCCCCCTCAGACGAAGGGGGCAGTGGTTAATGGAAGGAAGAGATTCAAAATTTTTGGATCATCTCCAAATTAGTTGAGGGCCAAAGAGCTGGCATATTTAAAATGGGCAGTGATTTCAGGGTCCCGGAAGGAAAGCCAGATTGCTTGCAATCATGAGGCACGCATCCATCTTAAGCTGGGGCGGGGGTGTTCTTCTATCCTCCGCACCTTTCTTTTCCCGCCCCCGCTGCGCTTTGCGGAAAGTAAGATCTGGGTTTATGGAGAGTGGATATCCCGCCGATGCTTGCGGCGCAATCTGCCTTTCCTTCCGGGACCTTGGCAGGCTTTCATTAAAAATTTGATAAAATAATTTGGAGATGATCCAAATTTTTTAATAGCTCGCAGAACTTTTGCTCCTGCTCTTCCCTCCTCCCGCGCCCAAGCGGTTAAACTCATCCAATAATTCCCGCTGGCGCTTGTTCAACCTGTTGGGAATTTCCACCTTCATCATCACTTTCTGGTCCCCCCGGCCGGCTCCTTGCAAAGCGGGCATTCCTAAGCCCTTCAGCGTAAAAATTTTTCCCTCAGGAGTTCCCGCTGGCACCTTTACTTTGGCCTTTCCTTTTAAGGTGGGCACCTCGATCTCCCCCCCCATTACCGCTTCAACAAGGCTAATGGAAACCTGACAGAAGATATCATTTCCTGAACGGCTAAAAACAGGGTGCTTCTTTAAGGATATGACCACGTATAGGTCCCCAGGCAGACCACCGTTTCTGCCTGTTTCCCCTTCCCCGCGCATGCGCAGGCGTGTGCCGTTGCCCACCCCGGGAGGAATATTCATCCGGATAATCCGGCTTAATTTGACGCGACCCATTCCCCGGCATTGGGAACACGGCCGCACAATAATCTTTCCCTCGCCCCGGCAACGTTCACAGGTGGTTTCGGTCATAAAAAAGCCGCGCTGAGCATGGAACGACCCGAAACCTTTACATAACGGACAGGTCACGGGGGCAGTCCCTGGAAAACAGCAGCTCCCCCGGCATACCGGGCAGACCGTGGTTCGGGGGATTTTGATTTCTGTTTCCGCGCCGAATGCCGCTTCTTCCAGAGAGACATCCAGGTTGTAGCGCAGGTCTGCTCCCCGGGTTTTGGCAAACTTCTGCTGGCGGACTCCGAAGAAATCTTCAAAAATATCCCCGAAAAAATCATTATAAACATCTCCCCCGGGAGAAAATTCTTCCGGTTCCCGGAATCCTGTAAATTTCCTCCGCCCCAGGGAGGCGCCATATCGGTCATAGGCAGCCCGTTTCTGGGCATCCTGCAGGATTTCGTAGGCCTGGGTAATTCGCCGGAACTGTTCTTCGGCAGATGGGTTGCCGGGATTTTTGTCCGGATGGTACTGGTGGGCGAGGCGGCGGTAAGCTTTTTTAATCTCCTCCAGCGTGGCTGAATGATCAACGCCCAGGAGGTCATAATAATCCCGATCGAACATTAAGCTCCTTCAATTTTTCCCGCCTTGGGTTTGGAGACGATGACTTTCGCCGGGCGAAGGAGCCGGTCATGGAAGCGATAGCCTCTTTCAACTTCGGCAAGCACCCGGTTGGGTTCCTGATTGCTTTCTTCCTGGGCGATGGCTTCGTGCATCGCCGGATCAAAGATTTCCCCCACAGCCTGAATGACTTTCACTCCAAACCTCTCCAGGATGCTTAAAAACTGGTTATGGATAATCTCCACCCCTTCCAGCAGGGAGGCATTTTCCTCCGCCTGTTTTCCGTGATTGACGGCCCGGGCCAGATTATCCAAAGCGGGCAGCATTGCTGTCAGCAGGCTCTCGTTGCTAAATTTCATCAGGTCGGATTTTTCTTTTTGCATGCGCTTCTTGAAATTCTCGAACTCCGCCCGCAAACGCAGCCATTTATCCAGGTTTTCCGTCGCCTCTTTGGTTTTTTCTGCAAGTTGAGCCTGTATTATATCTTCCATGGTTGGCTCTCGCTTTTCTTGGTCAGGCGTCTTTACTTTTTCATCGACTAGCGGGGATTTTTCCTCTCCGCTTTCTTCGATTCTTATCTCCACGGTATTTTCCCCCGATTTTTTCTTTTCATGAATCTCTTGCTGATTTCTATTTTTATTTTTCAAGATAATTTCCTCCTTCTGCACCAGGACCATGTCCCCGGCCTTTCAGCCTCCTCAAATTAAGTGACTAAAGTTGAAAAAGGGTAACAGTTTAGCGATTTGAAAAAATGGTATTAAAGCCTTTGTTGAGGGCCGGGGGTTAGAGCGGAACGCGCCGGAAGCATCGGTTGGGGTTCCGCTTGGCCACGAGGACAGAAGATCTTTTCCTCCGGAGGAGGCGGGGTTCTTGCCCGCCCCATATGCGGAGAAATAAGCGCCTTATGATTCCAAGCGTTCCGCTCTGGCCCCCGGCCCCTGGAATCCCCTGGCCTTTACAACACATCTTTTTTCAAAGAACTAATACTACTACGTTAAATTCATTTTACAATTTCATGAAGGCCGTATTTAGAGCCTCAAATTGAAGGCCTGACGCTCTACTCAAATTTACGGAAACCCAGAAGGCCACGAAAACATTGAATTGTTGTTTTTAACTTAACGCAGTAGTACTAAAGTGTTACGAAAAAGGAAATTCCTATACAATTGAATTACCCATTCATGTTTTTCAGGATTTTACCCAGGATTTTGGCCGTGTAATCCACAATAGGGATGATGCTGGAGTAATCCATGCGCGTTGGTCCGATCACCCCCAGGGTCCCCAGGGTAAAGTTTTGCCTGGAATAAGGCGCCGCCACCACGGTGCAATCCTTCATCTCGTTGAATTCATTTTCCACGCCGATGAAAATCTGAATGCCTTGAACTGACAGGGCTTTATCCAGAAGCTTAACAAGCTTCGTTTTTTCCTCAAAAGCCAAGAGAAGAATCCTCATTTTCTCCACATCGGCAAACTCGGGTGACCGAATGATGTTTGTCTTCCCTTCAATATAGAGGTCTCCTTCCCCTTCGTCTTCCAGCGCTTTCTGGCTGAGCTGGAGGGCGCGGTACATCAATTTATCGAAAAGGACCTTTTCTTTTTTCATCTCTTCCATAATCTTGCGCTTGGCTTCCACCAGGCTCAACCCGCCCATGATTTCGTTTAAGTACCGGCTGTATTTATCCAGTTCATCCTGACTCATATGCTCATCGCACTCGATGAGTTTATTCTGCACTTCTCCCAATTTGGAAACTATGATCACCAGTATTTTATTTTCTCTTAGCTTGATGAATTCAATATGTTTGAACACATTGCTGCCGAAACGCGGGGCCAGAACAACGCCGGTCTGCTTGGAAAGGAGAGAGAGCAATGAGGAAGCGCGCTTCATCATTTCATTGATGTCCGTCTTCTCATGCTCCAGGCCGCTTTTGATGCGGTCCTGATCAATCTTGTTAAGTATGCGGACCTCTAATATGCTGTCCACGTAAAAGCGAAAGGCCCGGTCGGTGGGCACACGCCCGGCTGATGTATGGGGCTGCCTCAAAAAACCCATTTCCTCCAGGTCGGCCATGACATTGCGGATCGTTGCCGGGCTGAGATCTATCTTATATTTTTTGGAGACTGTCCTTGAACCTACCGGTTCGGCAGACTGGATATAATCCATGATGATGGCCTGTAAAACTTGCCGGTCTCGGGCGGTCAATGTCTCTTCCATAAAATCACCTCTTTAGCACTCTACGTATAAGAGTGCTAATTAAACATAACAATAAACTTCTTTCTTGTCAAGAAGTGGATTGGCCTTGCCTTCCTTCACTTTTCAATAAAAAGAATTCGCCGTGATGGACGAAGACCTGACGGGAGGGGGATGAAAAAGGGAGTAAGAGATTCCCCATCATGTCCGCTCCAAGTAAAAAAGATTGCCAGAATTTTTATTTGTGGTAAATATAACTTGTTATAAACCTGGCAAGAAGGGAGAATTCATGTTTGAAAAGCTGTTTTCGTTGCAGGGCAAAGTGGCCTTAATCACTGGCGGGAGTCGCGGTATCGGGCAGTCCATCGCTTTGGCCTTTGCTGAGGCCGGGGCGAAATTAGTTGTTTCCAGCCGCAACAAGCGACCGCCGGAATTGGAAAAGGTCGTGGAACAGATTAGGGGAATGGGGGGCGAAGCCATAGCTATTCCTGCCCATGTGGGAAAAAAAGAAGATGTGCGAAACCTCGTTCAGGGGGCGCTGAAGCAGTTTGGCCGGATCGATATTCTGGTCAACAATGCCGGCGCCAACCCCGTGTTAAGCACGATGGTGGACTTGGAAGAAGAGGCTTTTGAAAAGGTCCTGGAGGTTAACCTGAAAGGCGCTTTTCTGATGAGCAAAACTGTAGCCAATGAAATGATCAAACAGGGAGGGGGCCGCATCATCAACATAAGCTCCATCAGCGGGCTGCGCGCCCGAGCGGATAAAACCGGGGCATACTGTATCAGCAAGGCAGCCTTGAATATGATGACCCAGGTTATGGCCAAAGAGCTGGCCCAGCATAACATTCTGGTGAACGCCATTGCCCCCGGCTCCATCAAAACGGAATTCAGCCGGGTGAACTGGACTGACCCGGAGCGCAAGGAGCAGCGCATCCGGGAAATCGAAATTAGGCGATTCGGGGAACCGGAAGAGGTGGTGGGGCTTGCTCTCTTTCTGGCATCTGAGGCCAGCTCGTTCGTAACCGGAGAAATCATCCGGGTGGACGGGGGGCAAACAATATAAATAATGGCTTTATTAAAATTAGCCACAGAGGGCACAGAAATCACAGAGTTTTAAAACCATGATTAAGAAAAAGGAAAGGAAAAGTATCCAAAATGATCCGTCTAAGGCGGACTAAAGCTGAAAAAAGGTATCAGTTTAGAATTTTGAAAAAATGGCGGCAACGCATCTGTTTGGGTTCGGGGGCCAGGCCGGAACGCGCCGGAAGCATCGGTTGGGCTTCCCCTTGTCTCCGAGGATGAAAGCTTTTTTCCTCCGAAGGAAGCGGGGAGTATTTTCCCCGCCCCATTCACGGAGAAATAAGCGCCTTATGATTCCAAGCGGGCCGGTCTGGCCCCCGAACCCTGGAATCCCTTGACCCTGGCGACACACCTTTCTTCAAAGAACTAAACTGTTACAAAAAAAAATTTCCTATACAATCAAGGGACAAGGATATTATTCAATAACTCTTGCGCCTTGCGCTTTAACCAATGAGAAAGGAGCAAAATGGATGGCCATCCCGACCTATGAAATCTATGCCTTAAAGTACGCCGGGCCTCTCACCCGACCGGCATCCATGGTTAACTGGTTACAGGATATAGATAAGAACGTCCAGATCAATTATTATATTTTTGCTATCCGGGGAGGGAACGAGACGATTGTGGTTGACTGTGGCTGCGCCCCTAAACTGGCGAAGGAACGCAATCTGACTAACTACATCAACCCAGTAGATGCCCTGAAGAGGATTGACATTGACGCCGCAAAAGTAAAATACCTGGCGGCCACGCATATTCATTTTGACCACATTAGCGGGGTCGAACTGTTTCCCAAGGCAACGATTTTTCTCCAGGAAAAAGAGTTTAATTTCTGGATGAAAAACCCAATCGCCAAAAGGGCCCCATTCCTGCACGTTACGGACCCGGTGGCCAATCGATACCTGGCCAGGTTAATAGGTAAGAAGAGGCTTCGGCTTATCCGGGGCGATAAAAAAATCTTCCCTGGAATCGAACTACTTCTTTGCCCGGGGCACACGGTTGGCCTTCAAACCGTAGCGGTGAACACTGTTAAAGGAAAGGCTATAGTTGGCTCTGATGCCGCCCATGTATTCTCCAGTTATCGCACAGATATCCCCAGCGCGATCATCACGGACATGATCGCCTGGATGAAAAGTTACGATAAAATCCGGGCCAAAGCTTCATCCATTGACCTGATCTTCCCAGGCCATGACCTTGCTTTGTTAGATGCCTATCCCCAGGTTGCCGAAGGCGTGTCCCGGCTGGCGTAAGATATTCAAATCATTTTAGTTTTATTGCTCCATTTAATTCATTGATAGGAGGGGAAAAATGAAAGTATTAGGAATCTTGGGAAGTCCGCGCATTGGCGGCAACAGCGACATACTTCTGGAACAAGCCCTGACCGGAGCCAGGGATGCAGGAGCCGAGGTAGAAAAAATTATCCTCTGCTACCAGAAGATCTCCGGATGTCTAAATTGTGAAAAGTGCAATGAGACCGGCCTTTGCGCCATCAAAGACGATATGCTGGAGATTCACAATAAAATCCTGGAGGCGGAGGCCCTCATTCACAGCGTGCCCGTTTACTTCTGGTCCATGACCGCCCAGATGAAGGCCTACCTGGACCGCTGGTGCGCCTTTTTTGACGCCGAGTGGCGCTGGCATAAATTCTATTACCCCAAGATGAAAGGGAAGAAGATTGCTCTTATCACGGTTTGCGGCGACCCGGATGTCTCCACAGCCGACCCCATTGTCCACAGCCTCAAGACCACCTGCGATTTTACCAAGCTCAAATGGATAGGGGCCGTGATGGCCTCGGCTTCAACCAAAGGAGAGATTGCCAAGAATGAATCGGCCAAAAAAGAAGCGTACGCTTTAGGGCAAAAAGCGGCTACCCTTTAAAAATAAAAGTTTTCCCTTGTCCCTTGAAATGTTAACGAGAAAATCTTTCCCTTTTCCTCTGACACCTCTTCTCTTGCTGGCCGGCATCTTTTATCTGACCTTTGTGGCCCGGGTTGCTTTAGCCCCCCTCCTCCCGGTGATGCAAAAAGATTTGGGCCTAGGGCTCGGAGAAGCCGGGTCTCTATTTCTTTTTATCGCCGCGGGTTATGGCGTGGGGCTTTTAGGATCGGGATTAGTTTCCTCCGCGTTGAACCACCGGCGGGCGATCATCCTTTCGAGTATAATGGTAGGCGGGGCGATGCTGGCAATATCCCGATCAGCTTCCGCAAATCAAATGCATGCCGGGCTTGTGCTGGTCGGCCTTTCTGCAGGGTTTTATCTTCCTTCGGGAATCGCCACGCTAACGGAACTGATCAGCAAGGAACACTGGGGTAAAGCCATGGCCATCCACGAACTCGCCCCCAATTTAGGTTTTATCACGGCTCCCTTACTGTCCGAAGCCCTGTTAAAAATCTTTTCCTGGCGCGGGGCCTTGGCCGTGCTGGGTATTTTTTCAATTTTAATGGGGGTTCTCTATTTGCTTTGGGGTCAGGGAGGAAAAAACAGGGGAGAACCCCCTCGCTTCCGATCGATCCAACAAATTATCCAGAGTCCTTCGTTCTGGATCATGGCCGCCATGTTCATGGTCTCCATTGGGTCGAGTATTGGAGTTTACACCATGATGCCCCTTTTTCTGGTGAACGAAATAGGAATGGCCCGGGGTTGGGCTAACACCTTAATCGGGCTTTCACGAATTTTCGGAATCATCATCCTTTTCTTTGCGGGGGCGATCACAGACCGGATCGGGCCAAGGCAGGCTATGACTTTGTTCCTAATCACCACCGGAGTGTTTACCCTTCTTCTTGGATCTCTCCCGGGACCGGTGACAACCCCCGTACTGTTATTTTTACAGGCCGCCGCGGCAGCGTGTCTATTCCCTGTGGGATTTACAATCCTTGCCCTCACCTTCCCTGCCTCGTTGAGGAATGTGGCCGTATCTCTGATTATGCTCGTTGGCTTTCTCTTAGGAGGTGGGGTCGTTCCTTCAGGGCTGGGATATTGGGCTGAATCCTTCTCTTTCTCTTCCGGCTTATCCCTTCTGGGCCTCCTCTTCCTGGCCATGTTACCTCTTTTCCTCCTGGTCGGGAAGCGCCTGAAAATGCCAGAGTAAACCCCGTTAGAAATTCCAGCGGGGCATTAAACCCCGCCTGAATTATTCTGAAATGTAACCCCGGCGCAGAGCAGATGGGCATTATTTCTAACGGGGTAAAAATAGTCATTTGGTCATTTGGCTTTTTGCCTTATGCCTTGGGCCTTGCGCCTCACGCCTTACGCCTTTTTTGGGGGCGGCCAGGTGGGACGGGTGGACATGAAACGCTCTTTCAGCCCTTCCATGTTGAACTCTTTGGACTTGCAGAAATTTATGACCACCCGCTCCCAATCTTCTACAAGCTGGGCAGCTTTGGGCACATCTCTGGCTATCTCCAAGGGGATGGAGATCACTCCGTGCTTATCGCCCAGGATGAGGTCCCCTGATTTCACAACCAGTCCCCCCACTTTGACCGGAATTCCCACCTCTACCAAATGAACGTAAGCGTGGGAAACAGATATACAACTGGAGAAGAATTGGAACCCCGCCTCCTTTACTTCATCCAGGTCGCGAACAGAACCATCCGTCACCGTGCCGACGCACCCTAAAGCCTTGTGAATGTTGGCGTTTACTTCACCCCAGAAGGATCCTACCACCGGATGATCAATATCATGGATTACCGCTACCCTGGGCGCCGGTATTTTTTGAATTTCTTTCCACCATTCCGCTGGTGAAACTCGCCGCCCCTCGGGGGATTCAGCGGATATAACCGCTGTAACGGCATAGCCGATCATCGGCTCCAAATCGGTAAAGACGCTTTTAATCTTAGGAAGCATGAACCCTTCATTCCGCGGGCGAATGTTAAAGAGCTCAATGGCATTGGCAATGGCGGGAGTGGGCCAACGACGCAATGCTTCCAGTTCTTCGGCATTAAGATAATTTGACATTTTTTCCCTCCTGGTTTCTAAAAGACTCATATACTGATGGTTTCATAAAAAGTCGTCACTCCGTTGAAAACCGGAGCCCAGAAAATTGATAACTATTTAAAAAGACTGGATTCCGGCTGGAGTTTATCCCGATGAAAATCGGGGCCGGAATGACGGAAGACAACATTTTAATACTTTTTACGAGATCGTCATATACTGATTGTGTTTCCCGTAAGCTTACTGGATTAAATTTATTGAGTCAATAAAAATTGGGGTGAAAGATCATTGATGGTTTCGTAAAAAGTCGGCAGAAGAATCATTGCGAGTCAAGCCTTGGGCGTGACGAAGCAATCTCGTTTTTATAAGTCCTTGAAAATACGGGATTGCTTCGTCGTCCCGCATTGGCGGAACTCCTCCCAATGACGAAACGGGACTTTTTACGAAACTATCATCATTAGCAATGTCCATAAGAAGTATAGCTGGATTCGGACTTTTCTTTGGGTATACATAAAGGATCGCTTGACACCCTGCTTAACTCGCATTATAATCTGGACAGACTAGACAGGAGGACACCAATGGCACATGTATGGCAACTTCAAGAAGCGAAGAATAAGTTCAGCGAGGTCGTGGACGAAGCCATCAAGCGCGGCCCGCAGATTATCACTAAGCGCGGTGTCGAAACCGTAATTGTCCTTTCCTATGCGGAATATCGCAAGATGATTCTGAACCAGAAAAAGATCTCCGACTTCTTCCGTGAGTCGCCGATAGCTAAGGTAGGTCTTGATCTTAGGCGTGATAAGAGCGGTCTGAGAACAGATATTGCCCTATGAACTACGTGCTTGACACCAACGTTATCTCCGAACTTATTTCGAAGCAACCAAGCAAGAAAGTTGTGGAATGGCTTGATCGTCTCGACCCCAACACGATCTATCTGACCGTCATCACAATTGGTGAGATACGGAAAGGCATCGAAAAGCTTCCGCCTTCGAAACGAAGAGATACGATCAAAGAATGGCTCGAAGCGGATTTATTGCTCCGATTCCAGGGAAGAATGCTTGAAATCACGACAGAAGTGATGTTGGTCTGGGGAGAACTCGCCGGACGTTTAGAAAACGAGGGAAGACCAATCACAGCAATTGACTCAATCATCGCTGCGATCGCAATTCAGGGGAATTATTGTCTTGTCACTCGAAATGAACATGATTTTCAACATACAGGAGTGAGGATTATCAATCCGTGGAAAGAACCGTAACATGAGTTAAAATAATTTGGGGATGTCGAAGCAGATGGGACGTCCGCCAAGAAATTGGATAATTTTCCTCGATGGATTTAACCATAGGAGGGCCGTTAAGCACATTCTGCACGAACGTCTTTTCTTCACAAAACGAGAGGCGCTGCCACAAGGAGATCGCTGAAAAAGCCCTAAAGGATATAATTTTGTCATTCCTGCGAAAGCAGGAATCCAGTATTTTCAAGGTCTTCTGTCCGCCTGAGGCGGACCGCTTTCGCGGGAATTACAGAAAAGTGGGTTTTTCAGAGCTCTCACAATAAGAGCTTGACAATTTTTTTTCGCAAATGTCATACTATGTATGACTTCTGGGGGTAAAAATTGCAAATTTCGGATTTTGAATGGGACGAAGGGAATGCCCTACATTTCGAACTCAGGCATGGGATCGAACCGGAAGAAGCCGAAGAGGTTTTTGCGAACAGGCCTCTGTTTAGACGAACGAAGAAAGGACATTATGTGGCCTTTGGTCCCACCAGCGTTGGAAGATATTTGACTATTATCTTCGAATGGAAGGGTAAGGGAACCGTCCGGCCTATTACAGGTTGGGATATGAGGCGATCAGAAATTCAATATTATAAAAAGCAGCGCAGGTAAAAATTATGAAAAAGGAAAAACAAAAGACGAAAAAATGGGCCGATTATTATGACCAGACAGACCTTCTCAATCAAATCACAGAAGAACCTGTGGAAGTCAGCCTCGACGATCAGGTCCTACGAGAAATCCTTTCCAGAAGTCGAAAGAGAAAGCTTCAGAATGTTACCATTAAAATGGATCCGCTCCAGGTTAAAATGGTCCGAAAATTAGCCACGATGAAGTCCATTCCCTATCAGACACTGGTTCGCCACTGGTTGTCGGAGAATATTCGGAAAGAGCTGGGTCTTGTCGAAGGATAATTCATAAGTAAGGGGATTTGGGGGTTAGGCAACGGAAATAAAGTATTTTTGGAATTACGGGTAAATTTTCCCACCATCATGATACCTTATTACCGTAGCCTGATAATCATATAAAAGGCACCCCCTGAGCATAGCAGGAGAAACACCTTCCTGATATGCTTAGGAAAGAAGTTCAATTTTAACCTAAGGAGGTGCCTTATGTCATTGTAAGAATGGGGTCAAAGAATGAGAATGGGGTCAGGCAATCGTAATAAAGTATTTTTCTTTTTGCTTGGTCCACATCGTCAATATAGACAAAAGAGCGGCTTTATGGGAAAGGGGGGGACGTTCGCGCAGAAATTGGATAATTTTTCTCGATGGATTTAACCATAGGAGGGCCGTTAAGCACATTCTGCACGAACGTTCCTCTTTTCCATTTTGCTTTCAAAGATTGAAATGGATTAGCTTGGGATTTTTGGGTTGACCATCGATTAAATATGTATTACACTTTTAACAGGATGAAGGGCTGATGAAAATAGAGAGAATCTCATGGGATCAGGAGACGGTTGATCATATTTTTGAGCATTCCGTTACACCAGAAGAAGTTGAGCAGGTACTGTTTAATGACGTAGACGCACCCGTTATTATGCGGGGTAGAGAGGGTAGATATCTTACTTATGGAAGAACGAATGGAGGTCGGCTCTTATTTATCGTGTGGGTTAGCAGATACCGGAGGACAAAAATAATCACAGCTCGCGATATGAGCAAAACAGAAAAACAATTCTATAAGAGGAGGAAGAAATGAAGGTTCCGAAATTTAAAAATATAAGAGAAGAAAGAGAATTTTGGGCTACTCATGACTCAACGGATTATCACGATGATTTCGAGGTAACCAAAAACGTGGTTTTTGTACGTCCGAAGAAGGAGGTTCTGTCTTTAAGGCTCGAACCCAAAATTATTCAAAAACTAAAGGAACGAGCAGAGAAAGAAGGCCTCCCCCCTACGAGTTATGCCAGGATGCTAATCATCAAAGGTATGCGGGAAGGCGCAGCGTAAGCTTTAAAAAGAGAACCCTGCGGCTTGTGGAAAAATTAGGGGGCGGTGTTGACAAGGTTAATATCCTCTATATGAATGGCATAACCTACCGGAGGCGAAAACCCCCGCTAAGCCAGGCAAGATTTTAAAGGAAGCCTGCTCCCTGTGATCATCGGCGCGCGAGATTGGGAAGAGACTAATATTAGATTATGATCTGGAACGGCAAAGATTTCTCAACCTCATAAAATATTAGGCAAGGACCGCGTCCCAATTTTTATGCAAACATCCACTCTTACGTGCTCTCGTTACGTATATTTTGCGCAGAAGGGAAGATCTATATTATCGATTCCTAACATCGACGAGGTGAATCAAATGCCTGTAATTTTCAAGTGGAAATACAAAATGGATCAAGTTGTTGTCGCACATGCAGCATTGACCTGATTGATATGATAATTAGGAATCGATAATCTAGTTCTCATCCGGAAACCCCCTCTCCCCTTGCGGGAGAGGGTTGGGGTGAGGGGGATCGAAGTTTGGAAATAGGAGATGTTTCCGGATATTGGATAAAAATATTTTTTAAAAGAGGAGAATAAATGAAAAGAAGGGGAAGCGGTATCCTTCTCCACCTGACTTCTTTGCCTTCCCCCTTTGGCATTGGGGACATGGGGCCTTTAGCTTATCGTTTCATTGATTTTCTCGCAGAAACCAAACAGAGTTTTTGGCAGATTCTTCCTTTAAATCCAACCGAGCCCATCCATTGCAACTCTCCCTATCACAGTACTTCTGCCTTTGCTGGAAATCCGCTGCTAATCAGCCCTGATATTTTACTTAAGGAGGATCTGCTTTCCCCAGCCGATCTTAATTCTTATCCGGAATTCCCAATGGAAAGAGTTGATTATCGGCGGGCGCTTGATTACAAGGCGGGGCTTTGGTCCCGCGCCTTCGGACATTTCCAGAGCAAAGGGAAAAATGGGGAATATGAGACATTTTGTTTGGAGCGTTCTCCCTGGCTGGATGACTTCGCTCTTTTTACGGCTCTCAAAGCTCACTTCGGCGGAAAAGTATGGAGTGAATGGCCCCCTGGCCTGCGGGATAGACACCCCGAGGATTTGCAAGCAGCGCGGCAAGACCTTTCTCCCTCAGTGAACATGACCAAGTTCTTGCAATATGTTTTTTTCAAACAATGGACTCAGCTTAAAGATTACTGCAATAAAAACGGGATTCAAATTATTGGAGACATCCCAATTTACGTTGACTATGATAGCTCGGACTTGTGGGTTCACCCTGAATTTTTCAAGCTGGACGACCGCAAGAAGCCCGATGCTGTGGCTGGCGTGCCCCCCGATTACTTCAGCGCCACCGGCCAGCTCTGGGGCAACCCCCTTTATAGATGGGAGGTAATGAAAGCGAGCGGATATACCTGGTGGATCAAGCGAATAGCTCACAATTTAAAATTGTTTGATTTGGTAAGGATCGATCATTTTCGAGGACTGGTGGCCTATTGGGAGGTTTCAGCAACGGCAAAAACCGCCATGAATGGGAAGTGGGTGGAAGCGCCGGCCATGGACTTTTTAAATCACCTGGCAAAAAAGTTCCCCCATTTACCGATCATTGCCGAGGATCTGGGAACCATCACTCCGGATGTCCGGGAAGTCATGAATCATTTCAGGCTTACGGGTATGAAAGTGCTGCTTTTTGCCTTTGGCGACGACCTCTCTACGAATCCTTACCTCCCGCATAACCTTCCGAGAAATTGCGTAGCCTACACCGGGACTCATGATAATAATACGATCAAGGGGTGGTTCGAAAAGGAGGCAAAACCAGAGGATAAAAGGAGGCTCTTCCGTTACCTGGGACGCGAAGTCCCCACAATGAAACTTCCGCAGGAACTGATCCGGTTGCTCATTATGTCGGCGGCCAATACGGTTATCTTTCCCATCCAGGATATTCTGGGCCTGGGAGAGGAGGCCAGGATGAATCGCCCCGCAACCGTTCAAGGCAATTGGGAGTACCGTCTTTTATCAGAGGGGCTAACACCCGGTGTGGCCGAAAAGCTCCGGGAGATGACGGAAATTTACGGCAGGAGTCGAACCGGCTGAGTTTTGAACTCTTCCTGAATCTTTGGCTTACGAAAATTTTAACTTGCCGGGCCATGAAACCACCTTTCGGGAATAAGGAGGTTGGATGAAGCAAAAAACTAAAGAAGAAGTAATCTACCACATCACCCTATTAAGCGAAGATGATCTTTTCCTCTTCAACCAGGGAAGTCATTTTCGCCTCTACGAAAAATTAGGAGCGCACAGACTTAAAAGGGAAGGCCTGGAAGGGACTTATTTTGCCGTTTGGGCGCCTGATGCTGAGCAGGTATTCGTAACCGGAGATTTCAACGGGTGGAACAAATCGAGCCACCCGCTGGGCTCCAGAGGTCGGTCGGGAATCTGGGAGGGCTTTATTCCCGGGGTGGAAAGGGGGACTCATTACAAGTATCACATCAAGTCCCGGTACAAGGGCTACCGCGTGGATAAAACTGACCCCTTCTCTTTTTTCAATGAAGTGCCACCCAAAACCGCCTCGGTGGTGTGGGATTTAGAATATATCTGGGAAGACGGAGAATGGATGCAAAAGAGAGCCGGCCATAATTCCCGCACAGCCCCTCTGGCCATCTACGAACTGCATTTAGGCTCCTGGATGCGAGTCCATGAGGAGGGGAATCGCCCGTTGACCTACCGGGAAATTGGCCGCAAGCTGGCCGAGTATGTCAAAAGCATGGGATTCACCCACGTGGAGTTTCTGCCGGTCATGGAGCATCCTTTCTACGGCTCGTGGGGTTACCAGAGCACAGGTTATTTCGCTCCCACCAGCCGTTATGGGACTCCCCAGGATTTCATGTATCTAATAGACCGATTACATCAGGAGGGCATTGGCGTAATCCTGGATTGGGTCCCTTCGCACTTTCCCAATGATGAACATGGGCTGGGATTTTTCGATGGAACCCACCTCTTCGAACATGCCAATCCTCAAAAAGGAATTCACCAGGATTGGGATAGCTTCATCTTTAATTATGGCCGAAATGAAATACGCAGCTTTCTCATAAGCAGCGCCCTCTACTGGTTGCAGGCCTACCACGCCGACGGTCTGCGGGTGGATGCCGTGGCCTCCATGCTCTATCTGGATTATTCCCGCAAGGAAGGAGAATGGATTCCTAATCAGTACGGGGGCCGGGAGGACCTGGAGGCCATCTCCTTTTTGCGCCGGTTCAATGAGGAAGTCTATAGAAACCATCCGCATGTTCAGACAATCGCCGAAGAGTCCACTTCCTGGCCCATGGTCTCCCGGCCCGCCTATGTCGGGGGGCTGGGTTTCGGAATGAAATGGGATATGGGCTGGATGCACGACACCCTGAAATATATGTCCAAAGACCCGCTATACAGAAAATATCAACACAACCTGTTGACCTTCCGGATGCTGTACGCCTTCCATGAAAACTTTATCCTCCCGCTTTCCCATGACGAGGTTGTTCACGGAAAAGGGTCGCTCTTAGGAAAGATGCCCGGGGATGACTGGCAGAAGTTTGCCAACCTGCGGCTGCTTTATGGCTATATGTACGCCCAACCGGCCAAGAAGCTGATCTTCATGGGCGGAGAATTCGGGCAGTGGCATGAGTGGTGCCACGAAAAGAGTCTGGACTGGCGACTGCTTCAGTGCGGACCTCACGCCGGTCTGCAGAAGTGGGTGCAGGATCTGAACCGAATCTACCGAGATGAACCGGCTCTCCATGAGATGGATTTCGAACCTGCCGGGTTTGAGTGGATCGATTGCAACGACAACGATAGCAGCACCATCAGCCTGCTCCGCAAGGGCCGGTCTGCAGATGACCTATTGCTGATTGTCTGCAACTTCACCCCTGTACCACGCCCCAACTACCGGGTGGGAGCGCCTCGGGGTGGCTTTTGGAAAGAAATCCTTAACAGCGACGCCAGGGAATACGGTGGTAGCGGCCAGGGAAACATGGGTGGGGCGGAAACAGCCCCGGTTTCCTTCCATGGCCGCCCATACATGCTCACCCTGACCCTGCCTCCTTTGGCTGCTGTCTTTTTCAAGAGTGAAGGGGAAAGGTAGTGAAGCCCGAAATCAGCCTCGGGGCCACCTATTCCAGACCGCAAGTTCTGCGGAACCTTCAGGCTTTTATTCACGTTAGTTTTTTGGGTATACTTCTCCTCTCACTACTGTCCAAATAAAAATTTTAACATAACATAAAACGCTATGACTTCATTGGATAATTGCAATATTTTGTACGGGAACGATTTGAATTTTGAAAAAGGCTATACTCCCCTAAAAAAGGAGGTGGCCAATGAATCGAGGTCGTACAATCTTCGCACAAGCCATGC
>VGSF01000054.1 GCA_016875165.1 Deltaproteobacteria bacterium | reverse complement strand
AGCTCTTTACTACTTGCCAGTCATCTTCTTCGTCCAACCATTTTAGGTTTTCCATTGTCACCCCCTTGGGTGACAAATATATCAAAACTCCCCTAAATAAGTCAAGCGTTAAGTTAGCGCTTATGCCCTGGATGGGGGAGGGTTAGGGTGGGGGTGTTAATAACTTATATGGCGTCCCGCAGGTTCAGAAGGAAAGGGGTGTTGGCGATAATTTCATCCGGATTGAAGTCTTTTAGCCCCTGGAACCCGATGGTCAAACCTCCCGCCGGGCAAAGATTCTTGGGAAGCGGGACATCAAGCGCAAGTCCCAAGTCTTCCATCACCTGATCCACATTCGTCTTATCAAGCTGCACAGGTTCATGATCCCAAAAGTTTTTTCCCTGGAACCTGAATGGGGCCAAGGCTAAAACCTTAAAAGGAAAAGAAGGAATCTCCATCGTTTTCTCCTGTGATCCCAATTTTAATTCCCCTTCATACTTTCGCTGGAGGAGTCAAGGTTTGGTATTTCCCCGGGGGGTTAGATTCTTACATTTTTCAATCTGAGAATTTTCTTCTAAGACTTTAATAATATCCCTAAAATCTCCCCTTCACGCCCTGGCGTGACGGGAGGGGACAAAGGGGAGAGGGATCATTTTTCTATTCACCCCCACCCTCACCCTCCCCCATCAAAGGGGGAGGGGATCGGATGGAAATTTCAAATATCTTTGGCTACGGTTTGAATAACTTCTTAAAAAAGGAGGCGCCCTTCTGAGGGGGTTTATCTTCAGAGCGTTCTGGCGGAGTTTCCTTTTTCCTTTTGTCAGGAAAACTCCCAGGCTCTTCTCCGGAAGGTTCGGCTACTTCAACCAGGCGACCCTCCCCGATGAAGCGAAAGTTAGGCCCGTTATAGCTCAGGGAGAGATCATCGTTGAGTTTGAGGGGAGCCTGCATGGAGATGGGTTGGTGATTGATCCGGACCGCCCTTTGCCCAGTGAGGTCTTTTACCCAATATTGATTCTGGCTGAAGAAAATCTGGATATGGTGATCCAATATAGATGGATGTTCAAGTTTGAAATCACATTGAGGATTTTTTCCTATGGTGATGGGGAGCTGCTTGAATGAACGCAGGGTAGGACCATACTGAATGACCAGGGAGGCCTTCACACTTTGAATGGGCACCTCCTCCGGCCTTTCCATTAGGGGTTGGGCCGCCCGGGGTTTTACTTCCGGAGGACGCCCCGGCTCTACTTTTGGTTTTTCCCGGGGAGGAGGCGCAGGCGGCGGAGGCGGCATACTTTCCACTTCCGGCAGACCTTCTTTAATTTGGGTCAAAAAACTTACCTTGGGCCCCCCCTCTTCGGCAAAGGTTAAAACATCTCCATTTTTCAGGTACGTTTCCTTGACCCTTTTCCCGTTGACATAGGTGCCATTGACGCTGTGGTCAATCAATTTGAATTGATTTCCTTCCCGGATAATTTCAGCATGTTTCCGGGAAATACTGGTTAAATCAGACGGGAACTGAAGATGGCAGGAGGAATGACGGCCAATGGAGATAACAGGTTCAGCGAATTCCTGAATCTCACCCTTCAGAGGACCCAGGATATGAATTAATTGAACAAAAATCACCGGCGGCTGCTTCATTTCGTTTAAATTATACGCCAGGAATTTTTCGCGTCAAGAAAATAATTATTTCCAATCCTTTTGGTTTTTTTTATAATAGCCTATGCTCAAAATCAACTCCTTCGGCAAGTCCGATGCCGGTCTGAGACGTTCCAACAACGAAGATGCTCTTGTTTTAAAACCTGAGCTTGGTTTATGGGCGGTGGCCGACGGCATGGGCGGAGCAGCAGCCGGGGAAGTAGCCAGCCAAATTTTTACTGAAACTTCCGTGGAGATTTTTTCTAAAGGCCAAGGACATTCATATCAAGAAAAGTTGGCTATGGTTCAATCAGCCTTCCGTTTGGCCAATGAAAGGATTTTGCAGCATGTAAAGGAAAACCAGCGCCACCAGGGCATGGGATGTACGGCAGAATTGATCGCTTTTCAAGATCAAACCTACATTCTGGGGCACGTGGGAGACAGCCGTACCTACCTTCTACGGCAGGGGAAGTTAAGACAAATGACCAGGGATCATTCCGTGGTGCAGGATCAGATCGATCAGGGTCTCATTACCCCGCAGGAAGCCAGAAAACACTCTCTTAAGAATATAATCCTTCGGGCTGTGGGAGTCGAGGAAGCGTTAGCCGTTGATTTCATCAGAGGCAAGGTTATGCCAGGTGATCTTTTTCTTCTCTGCTCGGATGGCTTAACAGATATGGTAGATGATCCCTTCATTGAAGAAACCATCTCTCTCCCACTGATGCTGCCTCAAAAAGTACAAAAGCTCATTGAATTAGCCAAGGCAGCCGGCGGATATGACAATATTACGGCGATCCTATGCGAAGTCATGGCCAATCCTTGAAAGCCAAAGCTTTTGGGGTGCTCCTCCTTTCTCACCTCCTGGCGGGCGCCTATCTTTTTGCCGACGCCTCAGGTTCGGCCAAGTTGTATCCTTTTCCGGTCGTGGAAGCCGAAGAGGCCCTTTCCAACTGGCTTAAGAATCATGGGTTCGAAGTGTGGCGAACTTCTGCGGAGGTTGACCAGGTGCGCTTAATAGCCCGGAAAGGAAAAGAAACCTGGCAGGTGGTTTTAAAGCCCCATTCTCCCCTGGCTTCTCAAGTTGAGGCGCAGTACACAAAAGAAGGCAAGCCCGATCCGGTTCGACTCGAAGAATTATGGCTTTATCTTCAGGGTTACTCGAAAGACCCTTCTAAAGAAGAAGTCCTTTTTCCTAAACGGGAAGCAGTCATGGTTGCCCCTAAGCGCGATTCGGTGGTTTGCATAAAAGCCTGGGTGGGAAACAATCCCGTTCAGTTTTCAGGTTTTATCATAGACAGGAAGGGCTTGATCATTTCTACGGCCCATGACCTTCAGGGTGCACGGGAGATTACGGTCATCCTGAAGAACGGGCAGGAAATCAAAGGCCGCCTGGTCAGGAGGGATACGGCCCGGGACCTTACCCTGATCGCTGTCAGCGTAAAATTAAATTCTTTTATTCCTCTGAGCGGAGGACGGAGCAACATTAGGATCGGGGAAAAGGTGTATATGGTCGCTTGTTCCGTCCATGATCAAGGAAAGATAAACGAAGGCGTTATCGAAGGGCCGCTCAGGCAGGCGGACAATTTGCCTCTCTGGCAGGTGGCCATGAAAACTCTCCCGGGAAGCAGCGGGAGTCCGGTTTTTGACGCAAAGGGTAATCTGGTGGGAATGGTGAAGGGTCGATACCGCGGGACCGACTCAGTGGGCTTTTTGATTCCGACCGAGACCGTCATAGAGTTTCTGAAAGAATGATCGTAACACTTTAGCTCTTTGAAAAAAGGTGTGTTGTAAGGGCCAAGGGATTCCAGGGGCCGGGGGCCAGAGCGGAACGTTTGGAATCATAAGGCGCTTATTTCTCCGCATATGGGGCGGGCAAGAACCCCCGCCTCCTCCGGAGGAAAAGATCTTCTGCCTTCGTGGCCAAGCGGAACCCCAACCGATGCTTCCGGCGCGTTCAACTCTAACCCCCGGCCCTCAACAGAGGCTTAAATACCATTTTTTCAAATCGCTAAACTGTTACGAATGATCTTTTTAACCACAGAGGCCTCAGAGAGCACAGAGAAGTTTCGTAAATTTGCTAACAGAAAAAATTAATTAGTTCCCATCCGGAAACCCCCTCTCCCCTTGCGGGAGAGGGTTGGGGTGAGGGGGATAAAAATGGAAATCATAGAAATTTTAACTCCTTATCACCCCCACCCTCCCCTCCCCCGTCGAAGGGGGAGGGAAAAAGTTGGGTTTCCGGATGGACACTAATTAATATTTTTAAAACCCAGTGTTCTCTGTCCTACTAACGTGCAACATCTGGAAATTTTGTTAAAAAAATGTAGGGGCGGCCCTATGTGGCCGCCCGTAAAATGGGCAACCACGGAGGGTTGCCCCTACAATTTACTGGACCCTTTTGGTTGCGGCTTTGCCGCGCTGTGATTTCTGTGGCAAAATGATGGGAACACCTATGAATTACGGCCGTTATCAGGTTGTTAAAGAATTGGGCAGGGGGGCCATGGGCCTGGTCTACCAAGCCCACGACCCTGAAATCGACCGCTTAATCGCTATTAAAGCGCTGCGCGAGGACCGACTCACCAGCGACTCCTTTGTTAAGAGATTTCTCAAAGAAAGCCGGGCTATTGGCCGGCTGTCCCATCCCAATATTGTGGCGGTCTATGACGTGGGCCAGGATCACGGAACAGTTTATATCGCCATGGAATTCCTGGAAGGGAAGCCTCTGGATAGCCTCCTGGCCGAGAAACAATTCAGCATATCGGAAATCGTGAACCTGGGCATCCAGGCGGCCGAGACCCTTGATTACGCCAATCAAAAAGGAATCGTGCACAGAGATGTGAAACCCAGCAATATCATTTTACAGGCCAACGGCCAGATCAAGATTACCGACTTCGGCATTGCCCACATTGAAGATCCTTCTGCCCCGGTACAAACCCAGGCCGGGGAAATTCTCGGGACCCCGGCCTACATGTCCCCCGAGCAAGTCCTGAGTCAGCCTATAGATGGACGCTCTGATCTGTTCTCCCTGGGAATCATTCTGTACGAGCTGAGCGCGGGCAAAAGGCCATTTAGCGGCGCAAACCTGGCCGCCATATTCCAGTCCATTACCCGGGAGAATCCCCCTCCGCCTTCCCAGATCAACCCCTCCCTTCCTCAGGATTTCTCCCAGATCGTCATGAAATGTCTGGCAAAAAAACCAGAGGAACGATTTCAAACCGGCCAGGCCCTGGCCGCATCCCTGAAAAGCTTCCTGGCAAACATAGAAGCGCCTGCCGGGGCAGAACGAGTCACCCCCAAAACGACAAAGAATATTTTATTTTTTGCAACCATCGCCGTAATATTAGTCGGGTTGATCGGGGGGCTTTTTTACTATTTCTCTGCTCCCAAGACTGCCCCGCCACCTACTGCTATATCATCCCCTGTTGCCGAAAAGGTTCGCCCGTCTTTTCTAATAGTGGAAAGCACGCCCAATGAAGCCCAGATTTTTGTAGATGGAGAATTCAAGGGGAAAACCCCTGTTAGGCTGGAAGTGCCAGCGGGGAAACATGAAGTGCGCCTGATCTTCCCCAATCACTATGACTGGGAAGCCCAGGTTCAGTTAAAAGAGGAGAGCGAGACTCCTCTTACGGTTCGCTTAATCCCCATTGCCGAAAAAAAACCCTGAACCTGCAAAGGGAGGAATGCCAGATGAAACTATCACTCAAGAACCCAGTTTTTTTATTAATGGTAGTTTTAGGAGTCCTATGGGGAGGAGAAGTCTGCTACGGACAACTCTCTCCAGGGCAAACGGCCCCGGTTTTTTCCTTAAAAGACCTGAAGGGTCAGACTCATGATCTGTCGCAAATGAAAGAACGGCCGATGGTCATTCTCTATTTTTTTGACGTGGACTCCAGACCGAGCCAGGAAGGGCTGCTAAGCCTCAATCAACTGGCCAAACAATATAAAGAGGCCAACCTGACTGTATGGGCCATTACCCTCTCTTCCCAGGAAAGAGCCGCCAAATTCTCCGTTAGCGCTGGTCTTGTCTTTGCGATTCTTCCTGACCTAACCAATGTCAGCAATCTTTACCACGGCCGGGTTATCCTGCCAACTGTTTGCCTGATCGGCCCCGGCCTGAAAGTGCTCGATTATTTTCAAGGTGGAGGCAAAACCACGGAAATGATGCTGGTCAGGCTGGCGGAAAGGCAGTTGCAGCAGAAGCAGACCAGGGTGGCCAAAGCCATAAGCGCCGAAGTCGTCAAAAGGAACCCGAAAAATTTAAAAGCTAAAACAGTCCGGGGCTACGCCGCCCTTAAAGAGGAAAATTTAAAGGAGGCGGAAGAGGAATTTAAGGACCTGGCTCAGAAAGGGATGGAGGGGGAAGTTTTAGGGAAAGAAGGGTTGGCGGCCGTCCATGTTAAAAAAGGAGAAGCGGAAAAAGCCCTGCAATTGGCTAAGGAAGTAGAACAAAAAGCTCCCCAGAGAGGTTATGTTCACGTCATCAAGGGAGACCTTCTTTATGCTCAGGATAAAAAGAAAGAGGCCGAGGCCGAATATCAAGCGGCCATCCGCAAGGAAGACGTTGAACCCTACCAGGATGCCTTACGGTACAATCAAATGGGCAGGTACTATGCCAATTTAGGGCAATATTCCAGGGCCCGGGATTTTTATGATCGGGCCATAACTGTCGATCCTTACTACATCGAAGGAACGACGAATAAGGGAATTACCTACGAAAAAGAAGGGAAGTGGGACAAGGCCTTGGAGACTTACCGGCAATCCCTATCCCTGGACAAGAGCGATACTTTCGCAGCCATCCTGGCCAAAAAAGCGCAGGAGATGTTAGAAATTCAGAGAGACGCCGAGCGCAAGAAACGAATAGACCAATTAGTAAAAGACCTGGCCGCCCGATACCGTATGCAGAAGGAAACTGCGCCCAAAATTGAAGACACCTGGACTTCTCCTCCCATGGTTATTTCCTTCGTCGATTTTCAGGAAAAGGGCGGGCTGGCTGAAAGAGATGGTTTTTCCACGGTGCTGATGACCCAATTAGCGGATCATCTCAATTCCTCGGGCCGGGTGCGGGTGGTCGAACGAGTCCTCATCGACCGGCTCCTGGAAGAGTTGAACCTGGGCTCATCCGAACTGGCCAATCCCGAGACAGCTCTCAAACTCGGGAAAATCCTGGCGGCCAAACTCATGGGAACAGGTTCGCTCTATTATCTTCCACAGGGAACCTTACTTAGCTTAAGGCTCATTGATACGGAAACCTCGGCCATTCCGCAGGTGACCACCAGGCAATTGGGTATGCAGGCAGCGTTAGAAAAAGAGCTTTTCCAACTGAATCGGGAAATCCTTAAAACAGTCATCCTTAAATATCCTTTGCGGGGTTATTTAGTCAGGGTCACGGGCGACCAGGTAATCGTAAACCTTGGCGCCAAACAAGGAGTTGTATCCGGGACCAAATTTGACGTCCTGGAGGAGGCAGAGCCAATAAAATATAAAGGGAAAGCACTTCAGACTTCTCCCAAAGCCGTCGCTCAGGTTGAGGTTGTGCGCGTGGAGCCCGACCTTTGCTTTGCCCGGGTCCTGAAACAGGAGAAGGCCCTTCAGCCTGATTCTAAAGTTCAGGAAAAGATCGAAGAAACTGCTCTGAGGTGAAGGCATGCTCTTAAGAAAAGCTCTATGCGGGATTCTTCTAAGCGTAGCTGTTTTTTTCATGGCCTGCGCTGCTAAAACCCCCGTGCATGAAAAAGGGATAACGGTTGCCGTGTGGGATTTAGATGACCTGACTCCCTCGGCCATTCCCCGGCCGCCGCTGGGAGAGCTTCTTTCGATGCAGATTATCGAAACCCTCCAAAAAAAGGGAGATTACGTGGTCGTTGAAAGAGAGCGTTTAATCCTAACTCTCGGAGAACTTCGTCTGGGAACGACCTCTCTGGTAGATGAGGAGACTCGATTAAAGCTGGGCAGGTTAATGGGAGCGCGCCGCATGATCTTTGGCGGGTATCAAATCATCGGAGATCAGATGCGCCTCGATTTGCGCCTGCTGGAGGTGGAGAGCGGAAAGGTTTTAAAGGCCGTTAAAAAAACCGCGTCGGCTACGGATTTACCGGCCTTACTGGATACGGCCAAAAAAGCAGCTGAGGAGCTTTGATCGCCGCCGGTTAGTTTCCATCCGAAAACTCTCTCTCTCCTTGGGAGACTGTGTCCCAACCCAGGCAGGAGGGCATGAACGAGGAAGCATCGGCGGGAGATGAAGTTATTCAAGGCACTCTCGCGAGTTTCCGCAAAGGAACGGCGGATTCGAAGGACAGCGGAAATATTTGTTTTCACCCCGCCTCGATCCAAGGAAGGACCGCTGCCTTATGATTCCGAGAGAATGCCCTCCGGCCTGGGTCTCCCGCTTCTGAATTGCAGCACAGTTTAGAACCTGCCGGTCAGTTGGGCCCCCACGGAAAACCCCCGGTAAGTGCGGGCGCTCCGATACTCGGGAAACCGGGCTTCATCATCATGCATGACGAAGCCTTTAAGCAAAAGCTCTGCTTCCAGATGAGGATTGAATGTTCTGGAAGCGCAAAGCCCCAGAGAAAGCTTTGCTCTTTTTCCTACATAACGGCTGGAATCCGCAGGGTAATCATTTGCCTGAATTAGAAGCCCCTGGAGATAGGATTTTAAGGTAGTCCTCTCGCTCAAAAAATATCGCAACCCAAGATCCGCGATCCATTCATTCCCATGGCTGTTTTTTTCTTCACTGGCCAGGACCCCGGACGGGAGCGCCTGAAATTTACTTTTCATCCTTATAATGTTTCGCAGGGTAAAGCCGGCATCCCACTTCTGGGGGCTGTAATAGACCCCTAAGCCGACCAGGAAAAAATCGCCTTCTTTATAGTGGTCGGTGTAAAGCACCTGATCTTTTTCGTACCACGTGTAATTGCCAAAGAGCCGAGCCTTCCAGTAACCGGAAAAGTCATAGCGGATTTCCGCATTAAAATTAAAAATATCCCCTGGGTCATATTCCTTCATATTCGTGCTGTAATCATATTTCCCCCGCCATATGTATCCGATGCCGATACCAGCCACCCAATTCCCCAATTCTTTGGCTACCGTCAGAGTGGGATTGATATTCAATCCTTCGCCAAACCGGTTGATGGAGACGAGTTCCGCATCCATGATCAGGGATAATTCCTTCTGGCTGAGAGCGGTCTTGCCCGTTGGTAGATTGAAATCCAGCCCGATAAGGACATCAACCGGCAGCTTTTCTAAAATTTCGTAAGAAAAATTCAATTTGGTGTCGAGAGCATGGTTCAAAGATCGGCTTTCTCCGGCAGATGGGTCATAGTACGTGTAGGCATATCCGGCGAGCACACTGAAAGAGAACTGCTGGAATTGGGCCTCAAGTCGGAAGGGAATATAAACCTGGCTTCCTTTGGCTTTGGTGGTATCATCCCACCGGTCAAACTGAAAACCCGTTTGCACCTGGAAATCGGCCGCTGAACTTATCCCGGCAACTAAGGAGACCATGACCAGCGGCAACAACCACTTGAGTTTTTTCATGACGATCCACCCTTTGATGATCTCGTAAAAAGTCGTAACTCCGGCCTGCCTGTGCCTGGCAGACAGGTGAAAACCGGAGTCCAGAGAATTATAACTATTTGAAAGAACTGGATTCCGGCTGGAGTTTATCCCGATGAAAATCGGGGCCGGAATGACAGAAAGACGCATTTTCAGACTTTTTACGAATTCATCACCCTTTCGGACCCTTTAAAATTCTGATAAAGAAGATTGCTCTGCGATCTCAAACTCCAACTCCCTTTACCTATCCCGCCATCACGGGCAATTAGTGGGCGGGGGAGCGGAGCATACCTCCTCGGCCCAATTGCATTCGACATTATTTTCTTCGTTCGTTTCGGAGATCGTGTTGAGCGGGTCAACTATGATCTTATAATAAGAAGCATAAATTGAATAGAGAGTTCGAGAGACGGAACCGCCCGCAGGTACAGTAAGCGAGAAGCTTTGACAAGTTTGGGATTCGGCACCACCTAAAATAATAAAAACCAAAACGTTATTGGCCGCAACATTTCCGCTGTTGTTGACCTCAAAACTTAAGTCGATTTCGTTATTGACTACGTTGCTGATATAAAGGTCTATGGGAGCTTCCACTTGGGTAGCTTCCAGAACGATCCTAAGTGTGACAAGTCTGCCGTCCAGGTTTACTATGGTTTCTCCCCTGTATAGGATATTTCCCGACTCATCAAGCGCTTCCACCACAAAAAGCCTGTTCAACCCGCTGGGAACTTCAAAGGTCTCGATAATAGTTGTCCTTCCGGCCACGGTCACCACTTTTTGAATCGTAACCATATCAGGGGCGCTGATGGTAAAGCGGATAGCCGCCACATTGGACGGTACGACGGAAGTTTGCTTCAGGATTCCTCCCTGTTCTGGAGAGGCCGTTCTTGTTTCTCCCAGATTGATCCTCACCGTGGTTATGCCCCATGGATTCGTAGAGGAATTACCCCCACAATAAATGTTGATGGCCAGCAAGGCCAGAACCCCTACCATGAATAATAACCTTTTCATAGCAGTCCTCTTTATGATCATGGGAAAAACAAATCAATCTGTACCGTGGCTGGAACGTCTTTCAGTGTTCTTTCTCTTTTTGTGGCATCTTCCGGAGATAATTGATCGGTTAGCGAAGTGCGTTCCCGTAAGGATCGTAACATTTCCCGGCTTCTTTTGGGCGCCTTAATGAGGCCGAGGTCTTTTAATTGATCCAGAGCGCCTTTGGCTATGCAAATGTTCGGGTCTTCCTTTAAGGCCTTTTCGTAATATTCAGCCGCCTTTTCATAATTCCCGCGGTCGCTCGCTTCCACTCCCCTAAAAAGATCTGTAAGGGCGCGGAGGTTAGTCGTACAAAGTTTTTTTAAGGCTCTCTCTTCTTCGGGATTGACATCGATTTTTAGCAGTTTAATGATCTCAAAAAGAAGCTCTTTTTCCAGGCGAAACAATTCGGTTAACTTGCCCTCCGTTAGAGAAGGCCCGAGCATTTTAGAAGTAGGCACATCCAGAGTATTGGCTTCAATCTTAAGTTGTTCTAACTTGCCTTCCAGTATATCCCCGCCTACTAACCATTGAGCTCCCAATAATTTTCCTACCCGGGGAGCTGTGCCGGCTTCCACCAATCCAGAGGCTCCCAGCCCCATTTCCTCTACCAGAGCCTGAAGCTTAACCCTTTCCAAGATCTGCAGGCCTTTTACCGCAGAAAGATCCGTGATCAACATAAGGGTTAAGCCTTTCTGCAGGGGGTCTAAGCCTGATTGGCCGGTTTTATTTTGGAAATATAGGACAGCGAGGGTATTCGGGGCAGTCAGGGTGGGAAGTGCTTTTTCCTCGGCCAAGGCCTTTTTGGCCCACAACCTGGCATCTTTCGTAACCACCTGCCCGGCCCAGGATGGAGATACCAAAACAATCCAGAGCAAACTAAGGAGCCCGACCTTGCTAAGCCATGTCCTCTTCATCTCCGCACCCCAATGATCCGGTTTTAAATGATTTTAGCGGAAATATATTCTCCTTCAGGGACGGTGTCAACTATTTTTCTATTTTTCCTCTTTTCTCCGCTGGCGCAACAACAACCTGATGGGGGTTCCGGCAAACCCGTACCTTTCCCGCAACTGGCGAGTTAGATACCGCTGATAATGTTCGGTTATGCCCCGGGGTTCATTGGTAAAAAGAGTGAAAGTTGGCGGGGCCACATCCACCTGGGAAATATAATAAATCTTCACAGTGCGGCTGCCCAAAAGCGGAGGGGGGTGGTTTAGAACTGTTTCTTTGAGCCATTTGTTCAGTTCGGCTGTGGGAATGCGCTTGCGGTGCAAGGCGATCACATCGTCAACGGCTGCGAAGATTTTGGATACGCGCTGGCCGGTCAGGGCAGATATGGAAAGGATGGGTGCATAATCAAGGGTCTTGATCTCTTTGCGGATTCTCTTTTTATATTGTTCCAGAGTAGAAGTGTCTTTTCCTACCAAATCCCATTTGTTAACCACGAGAATCAAAGCCCGGCCATTCTCCTCGGCAAATTCAGCGATGCGGGCATCTTGATCGGTAAGCCCCTCGTAGCCATCCAGGAGGATCAGGGCCACGTCGCAGCGTTCCAGACTCCTCAGGGCCCTTATTGTCATGTACTTTTCCAATCGTTCGGATACCTTGCTTTTACGCCGGATTCCGGCAGTGTCTATAAAGACGTACTTTCGGCCCTCGCGCCTGAATGGGGTGTCGATCGCATCCCGGGTCGTGCCTGGCGTAGAATCAACGACGGCGCGGGGGCGCCCGATGAGTCTATTCAGGAGGGAAGATTTCCCGACGTTGGGCCGGCCCACAATAGCAACCCGGGTTTCTCCTTCCTCTCTTTCCTCTTGCAGAGGGGCGGGAGGAAGCGCCTTAAAAACCCCGTCCATCAAATCGCTTACGCCCCGGCCATGCTCGGCTGAGATGGAATACAGCGTGGGAACTCCCAGTTGATAAAAATCTATAACGTTCTCCTCATGCCGCTCTCCATCGATCTTGTTGACCACGTAGAAGACGGGTTTGGCTACTGTCCTTAAGTAATGGGCAACCTCAATGTCCGCGGGATTCAATCCTCCTTTCCCGTCCATTAGAAAAAGGACGAGGTCGGCTTCTTGAATGGCCGCTTCTGCTTGCTCCCGGACCTGTCTGAGGATGGGCGCTTTGGCCGCGGGTTCAAAACCGCCTGTATCGATCAGGATAAAAGGGCGATCTTCATAAAGGGCCTCGGCATAGTTACGGTCGCGGGTCACCCCGGGTTCATCTTCGACGATGGCCTTGCGCTTTTTAGCCAGGCGGTTAAAAAGGGTTGATTTCCCGACGTTAGGCCGGCCTACGATGGCGATTATTGGTTTCATGATATTTTAAAGGTCTGCATTAGAGATAGCCTAATCTCTTGCCGAAGCAGAATCCTCGCATGATAGCACTATTATTTATTCTGTCATTGCGCGCAAAGCGAAGCAATCTTTATTTTAGCTCGAGGAAGTTATAAAGGGCGGGGCAAAAAGATTTTCCATGCTGAGGATCGACCGCCCATTAAATCGGCGCCAGCAGCACAGAGGAAATTTCAAGCAGGCCTTCAAAGATCGTTGATCTGCTTCATTTTTTAATTGACCGGAACCCCATCTTTTTAGAAAGTCAAGCCTTCTCCCGAAGAGCCCTGCGCAGGATCTTCCCCGTTGGACCTTTGGGCAAGGCCTTTAAGAATTCCACGGCCCGCAGCTTCTTGTAAGCCGCTAACTTATCCTTTACATAATCCATAATTTCTTGCTCGCTGGCGGTCTCACAGGGCTTCAGAACAATGTAGGCCTTGGGAATTTCTCCCAGCCTCTCATCGGGAACAGCCACCACTGATGCTTCCAGCACTTTGGGATTTTCATAGAGCAAATTCTCTATTTCGACAGGATAGATATTGTAGCCCCCGCATATAATCATGTCTTTCTTGCGGTCAAAGATGTAAACGTACCCCTCCTCGTCGATCACCCCGATATCTCCGGTGTGCAACCAACCATCTTTTATGGCTTCGGCGGTCCCTTCCGGGTTCTTCCAGTATCCCTTCATTACGCAATGACCCCGGCAGCATATCTCTCCATGGGTATTGGGGGGGAGAGTATGATCGTCGTCATCTACAATTTTCACTTCTATCTGCGGCAATGGATAGCCAACACTCTTGAACTTTCTCGGCAAATCCAATCGATCCATGGTTATGACCGGTGAACTCTCCACCTGGCCATAGGCCTGAATGGTTGTGCAATTATACTTTTCTTCAAATCTCTTCCTTAAATCCAAAGGCGTCATGCTCCCGGTGGTGATACAGACATCCAGAGAGCTAAGGTCATACTGCGGCTCATCAGACAAGTTCAAGAACGTGGCATAAACTGTAGGCACTGCAAAGGTATAATTAATCTTGTGCCGGGCGATGATCATCGCCGCCTGCTCGGCCACAAATCGCTCCATTACATGCAGGGTAGCGCCCCGGCCAAAAAGCACGAATTGGCCTGCAGCCAGGGAAAGCAGATGGGATAGGGGAAGCAGGCAGATTCCCACCCAATTTTCATTGGCCCCCAGACCCTCGGCGTAATATTCGGCATTCATATACAGATTGCGATGGGTCAGCATGGCTCCTTTGGGGTTTCCGGTGGTGCCAGAGGTGTAAAGAATGGTGGCGGTATCATCGAGGCTAAGATCGATGCTGAAGAAATTTTCTGAAAATAGGCCGATCCATTTTTCAAAAGAGAGAGCATCGGCCGCGTGGTCCTCCAAACCTACGGCAATGACTTTTTCCAAAGCGGGCAGTTTATTCCTCACTTGCCTCACTGTCTCTAAACATGGGGCCATTGTGATAAGAACCTTCGCTTCCGAGTTAGACAGGAGGTATTCAATCTCTCTGGCCTTGAAGAGAATGTTCATTGGGACAACCACCCCGCCCACCTTCAGGATGCCATAAAAAGAAGTGATGAATTCGAGGCAGTTGGGGAGCCACATTGAAACCCGGTCCCCTTTCTCAACCCCTAGGGACACAAACGCATTGGCCACCTTGTTGGCCTCGGCATTCAGAAGAGAATAAGAATACCCCTTCTCCCCGAATACGACCGCAGTTTTATCTGGCCGGCGAATGGCTTGGTATTCCAAAGAAATGGCGGCCAAATTCATAAGATCACCCCCCAGATGTTTTTCAGCACCATCTTTAAAATCCTCTGCGTCCTTCATAATACCCGGCCTTTTTTCACGCTTGCCGTATAATCATAAATACCCTTGCCGGTTTTGATTCCCAAATGTCCTCCAAGGACTAGTTTTTTCAGTAAAGGGCAGGGCCGATATCGGTCGCCTATTTCCCGATGTAAATACTCCAAGATGGATAATATGGTGTCCAATCCCACGAAGTCGGCCAATTCCAGGGGGCCCATGGGATGCCGTAAATTCAGGCAAGTCCCCTTATCGATGTCCTCTCCTGTGTTTACCCTTTCCATGAGGACATAGAAAGCCTCATTGATAAAGAGGGGAAACAACCGGTTGACACAAAACCCCGGAAAATCTTTAGCGTTAAAAATCTCCTTGCCCAACTTCTGGGAGAGCTACTCCACAATTTCGGCCGTAGCATCAGAGGTTTCGAGGCCGCGAATGGTTTCAACTCGCCGCATCTCCGGGACGGGGCTGGCGAAATGCATCCCGATGACCTTATCAGGTCTGCGGGTGGCGGTGGAAATCTCGGTGATACTAAAGGAAGAGGTATTGGTCGCCAAGATGCTTGAAGGCGGACATATTTCATCCAACTCTTTAAATAGCTTCTTCTTCAATTCCAGGTTTTCCGGAGCGGCTTCGATAATAATATCAGCATCTCTTCCAGCCTCCTCCAAAGAGAGGGTTCCTTTGATTTTCCCCAAGGCCGCTTCTATTTGCGCCCGGGTTATCTTCCCTTTTTCCAAAAGGAGGAGGCTCTTGCAAAAGTCCTAAACACCGTCATTCCCGCTCCCGCTTTCGCGAGGGTAAACTTCAGCGGGAATCCAGGGCAGCCTGAAAACCTGGATTCCGGGTTGCGCTTCGCTTGCCCGGAATGACGATTGAGCAACAGATTTTGAGATTTGCAAGAACCTCGGAGGTTTAAACTTTTTTTAATGGAGCTAAAACCGCGCTCGAGAAATTTATCCTCCACGTCTCTCATGACTACATTGAATCCCGCCTGCGCCGCCACCTGGGCTATGCCACTCCCCATAAGGCCCGCACCGATCACCCCAATTCTCTTTATCTCTGCCATGGCTTTCAACTCTTTTCTGGTTTTAGGAATGAATGGGTTACAGGAACGTAATATGGTGGCCTCGATCAAACACAGCGCCTGCCTACGGAACACACGGAAAGGCAACTATCACACGCCGGAATCATACCACAGACCAAGGATTGATACAAAACTCGCATCTCCGCGCTCCAGAGAAGTTTTTTCCTCTCTTCTAAATTTTCTGCCACCAGGATTTTATTGAGATATTTTAATAAACCACTTAAATTCTGAGCATGGACTCCCTCTTCCAGACATTTCTTCTTATCAATTCCATTTAGGAATAAGGCCCCAGGGGGACAGGCCGCCAAACATTTGCCGCATTCCTCCCCCGGGCATGGGTCTTCTTCCAGCAGAGGGGAAGGAGATAATAAAGCACTGGTGATGACTGTTCCCAGCCACACTCTGGGGCCGAAATTTTTCGTAACCAGCAGTTGGTTAAGCCCAATCTTGCCTAAACCTGCTGCTTGGGCGGCATGTCGATGGGAGAAAGCTCCAAAGAGTCCTTTCTTTTCGATCATATCCAGAGGCATGGTTCCGGGAATGATTACACTGCGGTACCCTCTCTCTTCCAAAAATCTGGCCAATTGGTAGGAAATTTCGTTTGCCCTGCTTCGCAATAGGGCATAAGAGAGTTGATAGACATGGAATACGGGAGTGGAAAATGTCCCTTCCAAAGCATTTAAGGCAATGGAAACGACCGCCTGGGCATTGGGCAAAATATCCTGAGGTTTGTGTCCTTTTGGAGCCCCCTCAAATCTTTCGATGGGCGAGATTCCTATTAGATCGACCCCCGATGCTTTGGCCAACCTTTTAAGCCTTTCTGTCAGCCTGCTATCCACAATTTTTTCCTCTCATCCCTTATTTCAACGGAAAGTTATCACTCTCCCAAATTCCACTCTCTCAAGGTCAACATGGCAGCCCAATTCCCTATTCTTCTGCCTCAGAAATACGTTGAAACATTATTGCTGCGGCTCCAATTCTTCGTCATTTTAACAATTTAGGTCAGATGTTCCTCGTTTATAATGGGAATCCGCCAGCGGCGGTCATTGATTTCTGGATAGTCTTCCCGATAATGGGAACCTCGCCTTTCAGTTCGCCTCAGCGCTCCCCGGATAACCAGTCGGGAGGTCGTGGTCAAGTTGATCATCTCTATAGCTTCCATGACATCCCTGGGTCCTTGACAGCCCATTGCTGTTTGGGCATCTTCCGCCAGAGATTCTACTTTCTTCCGGGCCTTTTCGAGTTGCTCGCCGTTTCGTATTATCCCGACCTGGGTAAACATAATCTGGGCTAAACGCTTCTTGAATGCCTGGGGTGATTGTGAGGGATCAAGGCTTTTCTCTCTCCAATGCGCCAGTTGTTTTTCTGCTTTTTGGATCATGCCGGTCTCGAGCGGAAATCCCTTGGCAAGTACGGCATATTGGGTTGCCTGCCTGCCAGCCAAAGCTCCAAAGACTACGCATTCGGAGAGCGCGTTACCACCCATACGATTGGCACCGTGTAGCCCTCCGGTTACCTCACCGGCGGCGAAGAGCCCAGGAAGGTTGGTTCGACAGGTCTCATCAATGGTCACCCCACCCATGAAATGGTGACACACAGGGGCAATTTTGAGCGGGCGTTCCAGGCCTGGATATTTTTCCTGGAGGATCTTTTTATAGTGACGCAATTGTCGGTTTTGATCCCATTCCTTTTCCGGGACTCCGGTGAGATCGATCTCCAGGCAAGGCCCAAACCCTCGACCTGCCGAGATCTCTCGAAACATGGCCTGGGAGAGGGAATCCCGTGCCTTCACAGCGGCTGGGCGCTCTTTGATTCGATATTTGACTAATATATTCTCCCCTAAAGCATTGCGAATGGGAGCACTGTCGGCCAAGAAGGGTGGAACGATAAACCGAAAGATGCCTCCTTCCACCAGACCTAAGGGATAGAATTGGACAAATTCCATATCCCGCAGTAGGGCACCGGCCCTCGCAGCTAAGGCCAAACCATCCCCTGTCGTCCGCGGAGAATTGTCGTGTAATGGATACAAAGCACCTGCTCCGCCTGTGGCCAGGATAACGGATCTGGCATAAATAATGAGTAGGGTGTCTTGGCTGGTGTTATAGGCCAGCACCCCGCATACGGTATTGTCGACTTTGAGCAGATCGAGAGCCAGAGTGTGACTCATTAACATAATTCCCCATTCGGTCGCTGCTTTTTGCAAGGCGGCGATCATTTTCAGACCATAAAATGGAGCCTCGCCTAAAACATAAAAATAGGGATCTTCAAGAAGGAGGGGAACGCCGTATTCCTCCAAACCCCGCACCCGGTCGAAAGCCTGTTCCACCAAAATTTTCAACAGCTTTTGGTCGTTTAGAAACTTCCCCGCTACCATGCTCTGGGCAAAATGCTCTTCCCGGCTGGTAACGGTGTTGGCCACCCTAAATGCCCCAAAGCTTAGCGAGGTACATGAGGGTCCCTTCGAGGAGGTTTTATTAAGGAGTAAGACCTCGGCTCCAGCCCGTCGAGCTTCCAGAGCCACTACTAAGCCAGCTCCCCCACCCCCAATCACCACTACTTGCGCCGTTAATTTTTCAGTTTTCATGGTGTTTCCGTTGAAAAAGGCATTGATTTCCTTTGCAGGATGGGATCATCCCCTTTGAAACTAAAGCGAATCTTCTACATAATTCCCGCGCAGGTGAATCCTCCGCCTGCAAAGATCGTTGTTCCGGTGATGTAGTCGGAATCTGCCGAGGCCAAAAAGACTGCTGTTCCAGCGACATCTTCCGGCTGCCCATAGCGTTCCAAAGGGATCCTCTTCAGCCAGGCCTGAATCTCAGTTCCGGATAAAATTTTTCTGGCTAATTCGGTCATGATAAAACCAGGGGCAATACAATTGACGTTGATGTTATAGGGAACCAATTCAATGGCCAGGACCCGTATCCAGGCTATGATCCCTCCCCCCTTGGAAGCTGTATTAGCCGAAGATCGTTTGAGACCCACTTGGGCGGCTACTGAGGCAATGTTAATAATCTTTCCCTTCTTTTGAATTCTACTTCTTGGGCCTTTAATTTAGCCCCTGCAAAGTCGAGATCTGGGATAACGATTGAAGCTCCTTCACGGGCAAAGGCCGTAACAATGGCCCCTCCAATACCCTTTGCCCCTCCGGTTACAATAGCGACTTTGCCGCTCAATCTCATAAATCTCCTCCCCTTTCGCTTCTTTCCCGCCCCATCTCTTTGGATCCGCCGCTCATGGCCACCGCGATAATCTCCTGGAGCACGCTGAAAGATCCGCCGCCATCCATTTGGGGCACCCTGGGGCAAGAGTTCGAAGAATAAGAAAACTGGAGGGATTGAAGACGATATACTCTTTGTTGCCCTTCCTTCTTCAGGGTTGTATTTGCGGGGAAAAAAATTAAAGATGGCAGCCTTATGAGCGTTGCGTTAAAGGACAGCTCTCTCTCCCATAGGCATCGCAACAGCCAGCCACGACACCATCAATCATCATTTTGCCAGCCTTATTCTCGCTGTCTTCTTCGGTGATGCCGGCGATGATTTTCGCTAACCGCTTTTTGTATTCGAAATTGGTCTCTCGCTCGATGATCATCTTCTGAGTGGCCGGACCGCCGCCGCCGAAGTAGTCCGCTGGAATCGTAACCCCCTGGACCAAGAATTCGATCAGCCGGATGATGCGCATCCGATCCTCTACCGGAAGCTCAGCTTTCGTCCGCAGGTATTTCCTGACTAGTGGCCCAATTTCTGGGTTGTTTAAATTTTTTTCTGACGGTAAGGTGGCCACGATCCCCCCGGCTAGGTCAATGGCCAGTTTGCCCAGTTCATGAGGAATGCTAGTGACATGAAGTTTCGTCACGTTGGCCAATAGCTTGTCGGGTTGATACCAGCCCGACGGTTTCTTCACTCCTTGAACGGCAGCCGCCACCGCACAAGCCCACATAGTCTCGTTCAGAAAGGACATCTCGGTCAGTTTTTCCCGCACATGCGAGGCCCGATCTATGCCATTGTATTCAGCAATGAGCTTGGCAGCCCCGATGAGGACATCGAAGGTGCCCGGCCGACAGCCTCCGTAGGAATACCGATGGTTGGCAATGAAATTCTCCACCAGGGGCCCGGTGAACCGATATTCGCCGCACATGAAGACCCGCTCCCAGGGGACGAATAGATCGTTGAATATGATCATCGTTTCATGCATATCGTACTTGATATTTCCCAGGTCCGCCCCCGTGTATCTCCTCTCATCAAGCGCATGCCGGCCGAACACATGGATAAGCCCCGGAGCATCCGAAGGGGTTGCGAAGGCAACGGCATAATCTTTCTCGTCTTCATCCAGGATGGTGGTGGGGACCACATTCAGATAATGGGCGGTAAGCGCTCCCGTCTGATGCATTTTGGCTCCCCGCACGATGATCCCTTTTTCATTTTTGTCGACCATCCGTAAGTAGAGGTCCGGGTCGAATTGTTTCGAGGGTCGAAGGCGCCGATCCCCCTTGGCATCCGTGACTCCTGCGCTGGCCATCCGGTCATCGTCCTGGAGGAAAATCAGGTAATCTTTAAACCTCCGGTGGTAGTCAGTCCCACACTCCCGGTCGATCTCAAAGGTGGTATCATAGAGGGGGTTGATCAACTCCTTGGTCAGGCAGCGCATGTTGCAAGCCCCCACGGCCTGATTGGTCACCCTGAGCATAGAAAGAGCTCTCTGCAGGTCTTCCGTGCTCTGGTAGATATGGTTGAACCGGCTGATCTTTCGGCCGGTGAGGTGCGAGGTCGTGTTGAGCACTCCTTCATAATCCGGATCTTGAGCCATGGCATACATCTTGGCGGTGATGTTGATGGCCGGCCGGATCAGGGGGTGATCCACAAAGTTTCCCACCCGCTCGCCATCTACATAAACGGTGGGTTTCATCTTTCCCAAGCTCTGGAGGTATTCCTCGGAAGTCATTAAAGCCATTAAATCTTCTCCTAATCAGGGCAATGAATTAGTCTTGGGGAGCTTTTTAATCCACCAGACGAAAGATTTTTTTCTTAATTATAGGAATTCAAATAACTTCTAACAGTGATTTCTATCGGGAAACTTTCATATTCCCTTTGATCAATTTTTGGGAAAGTGGACCAAAAATTATTCTTGACAGGATTTTTCGTTTGGGTTATAAACGAATCTAACGTTCGTTAGTGTTGACTATCCTACCTCTGTTCTCCCATCCTGTCAAGGGAAAATTGGGGAGAAGAATAGGCGAATGGCAAGAGAATTTCTTCGCGGGAGGAAGGCTGAACTCTATAAGAATGCCGCCTTTTTATTCAATAAAAACGGCTATGCTTCCACCTCCATGAGACAGATTTGCCGGGCCATCGGCATTCGCGAAAGCAGCCTTTACCATTATATCCGGAGCAAAGAAGACCTTCTCTACAACATCTGCGAATGGAGTATGCTGCAGAGTTTGGAAGCGATTGAGCCCATCGTTCGATTGAACCTGAGACCCGATCTAAGGCTGCAAAAAATGATTGAAACCCACCTCATTGGCATTGCTCAAAATTCCGATTTACACTCCACGATGCTCAAGGAGCTGAGGGCTCTTAACGCAAACAACCAGCGAAAAATCATTAAGCTCAGAGACCAATACGAATCTCTTTTTCGTAAGGTTATCGCCGAGTGTGTGAAGGAAAAGCTCTTTCGGGATGTGAATGTTAAAATCACTACCTTAGCTCTTTTGGGAATGATGAATTGGCTTGTCCATTGGTATGCGGCGAATGGGCAGATGAAAAGCGAAGAGATCGCCAGGTTATTTTCCGACCTATTCCTGAAAGGACCCCAGAAGGAGAGTAGAAATCTGAGATCCAAGCAGATCGAACCGGCTGATCGTTCCCGCCCATGAGAGCAGCCAGGAAGGCATACACCGTACCCGGAAAGGAGGGAAAAATGAACCGGATCGGTTATGCAACGCCAGAGGAAATTCACCGGCAGTTCAAATGGGAGGAATTCTCCCGACAATATTTGGACTGGAATCCGGCGGAAAGGCTGAACATTGCCCACGAAGCCATCGATCGCCATGCCCGAGATCCCAAAAAGGTAGCCCTCTTCTGCATCTCGCGCGAAGGCCAAGAGGAGAAATTCACCTACCGGGAGATGAGAAACCTGACTTCCCAGTTCGCCAATGTCTTGAAGGGGCTGGAGATCAAAAAGGGCGATGCCGTTGCCCGTTTACTTCCCAGAATCCCGGAAGCCTACATCACCTTATTTGGAACCTGGAAAGCGGGAGCCATTGATGTCCCGCTGTATACCGCTTTTGGCCCGGAGGCCATCGATTACCGGTTGGGGGATAGCGGGGCCAAGCTGATTGTCACAGATCCCGAAAACCGGGATAAAGTGGGGGGGACGGAAAAAAGCCTGGCGGACGTGCCAGTGATGGTCGTATCCAGGGATCGAAGTTCGGGGATGCGCAGCGGGGATTTGAGTTTCTGGTCGGAGATGGACAAAGCCAGCAAGGAATTTGCAATCGTAGAAACCTCGGCAGAGGATATTGCGATCCTGCAATATACCTCGGGCACTACAGGTTTGCCCAAGGGAACAGCGATTCCCCATAAAGGGATTATCACCGTGCTTCCTTATCCAAAGCACATGCTCGATGTGAGAGACGAGGACATGTTCTGGGGGTACGCTGACCCGGCCTGGGTTTACGGTTCGCTTACTGTGGGAAGCACCCTCCTATGCCTTGGTAATTCGCTGCTGGTCGATGAAGGCCGGTTGGAAGCCCAGCGCTGGTATGAGATATTGGAAAGATGGGAAGTTACCAATTTTTCAGCCGCCCCGACGACTTACCGCACCATTCTGGCGGCGGGGGAAGACCTTCCTAAGCGCTATCGGTTGAAAATAAAACGCCTCACCAGCGGGGGAGAATTCCTGAATGCCGAAGCCATGGTCTGGTTTGAAAGAAACTTGGGGGTGCCTATCGCCGACCAATATGGAATCACCGAGGTGGGCATGCTCTTGGGGAATTACCCAGGCACAAAGCCGAAACCCGGTTCAATGGGCAAACCCTTCCCCGGCTTCGAGATCGCCCTCATGGACGAAGAAGGCAACGAGGTCGCTCCCAACCAGACAGGCTTGATTGTGGCCAAGAAAAACTCATACTTTCTGAGCACCAACTACTGGAAGCAACCAGAGAAGTGGAAGGGGTGTTTCATTAAAGAGGAATGGTTCAATACCGGCGACCTGGCTGCAAAGGATGAAGAGGGCTATTTCTTTTTCAAAGGGAGAGCGGATGACCTCATGTCCCTCTCCGGCTATCGGGTGGGCCCTGCCGAGGTGGAGGGCTCGTTGATGGAGCACCCGGCGGTTTCGGAGGCAGCGGTCGTCAGCAAACCTGATCCAATCCGGGGAGAGGTCATTAAAGCTTTTATTGTGCTCAAGTCAGGGATCAAGCCTCCGGACAGCTTAGCGAAGGAGATCCAGGAGAGCGTGAAGCAAAGATTATCAAAGCATTCCTTCCCCCGGGAGATCGAATTTTTATCGGAACTGCCCAAGACAGCCAGCGGAAAGATCATGAGGAGGGAACTGCGGAAAAGGGTATAAGCACCTTCCCAGGAGCAAAGCAGATGGAGGAAAGGAAAGCCTAATGGCCTTATTGAAATCCATCGGATTGACAAAGGACTTTGGGGCCCTGCGGGTGCTGGATCATGTCGATCTGGAGGTTCGAGAGGGAAGTCTGCACTCTGTGGTGGGTCCCAATGGCGCCGGCAAGACCACCTTATTTAACCTCATCTCTGGTTTTATCAAGCCCAACGAAGGAAAAATAGAATATAAAGGAGAGGATATTACTCACCTCCCCCCTTATCAAATGGCCCACCTGGGCATAAAGCGGTCCTTCCAGGTGATTACCATTTTCCCGGAGTTGACCGCCCTGGAAAATGTCCGGTTGGCCATCCAAGCAGAAGGGAAGGAGAGATTCAGCTTTTTTAAAAAGGCCTCGGACCTCCAGGGGCTCGTAGTTCAATCCTATGAGATTTTGCGCACGCTGGGGTTGGCCCAGAAATCCGAACATAAGGCTTGCGAGCTTTCCCACGGCGAACAGCGACTCCTGGATATCGGTGTAGCGATGGCCGGCGAGAGCAATCTCTTGCTGTTAGACGAACCCACCAGCGGGCTGGTCTACGATGAAATCCCCATCATGGGCGAGACCATAAAGAAGCTCACCCCAAAGCACACTGTGGTGCTCATCGAACATCGCGTGGACATGGTTCTATCCATTTCGGATTCTATTACGGTCTTGGATTTCGGCCGGGTCATTGCCCAGGGCCCTCCGGATATAATCCGGAACAGCGAAGAGGTGAGCAGAGCTTATTTGGGGGTACGATGATGCTGCAATTGGATCAGGTCCATGCCTATTATGGTAAAAGTCATATCCTCCACGGAGTCAGCCTCGAGGTGAATAAAGGAGAGTTGGTTACCCTCCTGGGCCGAAATGGCGCCGGCAAGACGACGACCCTGAAAAGCATCATGGGTTTGATGTTGGTCCGTTCTGGCTCTATCCGGTATAAGGGAGAAAATATCCTCGGGAGGGAAACTCATCAAATTTTTCGTCGAGGCCTGGGATACGTTCCCCAGGGTCGCCGCATTTTCAGCAGACTCAGCGTGGCGGAAAACCTTAGATTGCCTTCCCTTCGCCAGGATGGGGAGAAGATAGAATGGGTATTGAATATTTTCCCACCCCTCAGGGAAAGGCTGAATAATAGGGGTAATGAGTTGAGCGGGGGTGAACAGCAGATGCTGGCGATCGCCAGGGTTTTAGTCAGCGGGGCAGAGTTGATCCTCCTCGATGAACCCTCTGAAGGATTGGCACCCCTTTTGGTAGGTGCCATCACGGATACAATCCGGGAGTTGAAAAAATCCGGACTGACCATGCTTTTGGTGGAAGCCAACCTGACCATGGCGTCGAATTTGGGAGACCGCCATTACGTGATGGCCCACGGTCTGGTATCTCGTGAAGCCAGCTCTCAGGAAATATTGGAAGATGTTGAATTGCACAGGAAATACTTCAAACTCTAACGAAAGATCGCAATTCTTAATGGGGGGAAAGGAGGTGAGTAGGGGGGATTAAGGAAAGGATCAAGGCTTAGCAGAAGAAGGGTTGAACGGATTGGCTGAACTTATGGAAATTTTTTTAAGGAGGTGGCTTATGAAAAGTGGAATGATGAAAATCGGCCTTCCGAGTTTTATCCTATTGCTGTTGTTTTTAGCTGCGGGATTGGTTTTCTACCCGGCCGCCCAGGCAGCGGAGAAGGAGTTTGTTTGGGCCATCGTTGATGACTACAGCGGCCCCTTTGCGGCGACCGGCGATGAAGGTCACAAGGCCACAGTTCTGTTTCTGGAAGAGCACAATTATAAAATGGGACCCTATAAAGTTAAGCTGGTCACCCGGGATACGGAGCTCAAGCCGGCTGTCGGGGTGCGCCGCCTGCAAGAAGTGATTGACGAGGCCAAGCCGCTAGTCGTTTCCTCTGGAAATAGCAGCGCGGTGCAATTGGCCATGGCCGACATCATCGGCAAAACAAAGGGGCCGATCTTCTGGACCGATGGCTGGGATACCCGCCTCACCGGTGCTCAGGGTAACCGCTACACCTTCAGATGGGCCAGCCCCAACTACACCATAGCTAGGGCATCGCTTTCCGGGTTTTTAGACAAGTTCCCCGAGGTCAAGAAGGTTATCCAGATTCAAATGGACTACGCCTGGGGCTATGATATGGCCGAGAACGTGGAAGCGGTCTTGAAAGAGAGGGGGATTAAGCTCCTCAAGACCCAATATGTCCCGGCGACCGCCATTGACGTCAGTGTCTTCATGACCGAGGCCAAGGGGTCCGGAGCCGATGCTTACATCATCGGGCTGTACGGCAAGATTTTCGGCATTGGCCTGAGGCAGGCCCACGAATTCGGCCTCAAGAAGGTGATGAAGGTCTTCTCCATTACAGGCACGCTCAATATGCTTCGCGGCATAGGGTCCGATGCTCTTGAAGGGATGTATTTGGCAGACCACTGGAATCATGCCATGCCCAATGAATGGAGTCGGAAATTCGTCGAGAAGTATAAAAAAAGGTGGGGCGTTATCCCTGGCGATTATGCTGCGAAAAAGTATCTGGAGTGCCAGCTCATGGAAAGAGTGGTAAAACAGACCGGCAGTGCTGACCCCAAGGTGATTATCCCTGCCCTGGAAAAGCTCGGCGAGTTTGATGGACCCACGGGCAAGGAATATATGGCCGCTTGGCAGCACCAGATCGTCCACGATTTCCTACTCCTCCGGGGCAAGTCCCCAGGGGAGAAGAAGTATGAGGACGATTTTGTTGAAGTCATCGGGGCGGGTAGAATTTATCCCAAGCAGGGGGAGAAGGGGTTTGAGTTCGACCGGACTAAAGATCCTTTGTAATCTCTCGGCGCTCATGAATAGGGGGCGGGCCTTGAGCTCGTCACCCCTATCCTCTTGAAGGATTAAACGTGAAACTGGGCTTTAACCTTTGATGAAATCGGGGCGAAAATAAAATGGTAAATATCGATGCTATTTTAGCTCAGGTCTTCAACGGCATTCAGTTCGGGGTGCTGATGGCCCTGCTGGCCACTGGCCTCTCCCTTATCTTCGGGATGCTGGGGATCATCAATTTTGCTCACGGTTCCCTCTATCTGTTAGGGGCCTATTTGGTGTGGAGTTGTGTCCAGGTGCTGCCCATTCCAGGAAATTTCTGGCTGGGTCTAGTTATCACTCTCCCTTTGATGGCTATCGTGGGATTGATGATAGAAAGATTTCTCTTGCACCGGATGTATGGCCAGCCCGTGGTCTATCAAATTCTGATCACCTTTGGCCTGCTGCTGGTGATCCAGCAGGGGGTCGCCTTAATTTATGGCACCGTACCTCTTCCGTTAGGGATGCCTCCCTCCTTTGAAGGAGAGATCAACTTGGGCCTGTTTCGCTATCCCGTTTATCGCCTATTTACTATGATCCTCGGCTTGGCCATAATCCTCGGCGTATGGTTTTTCATAGAACGCAGTGCTTTGGGAGCCATCATTCGCGCCAGTGCTGAAGATCCCGAGACCGCCAGGACCCTGGGAATCAACACTCGTAAGGTGTACACCTGGACTTTTGCTCTGGGCTCTGCCCTCGCTGGGCTAGGGGGTGGGCTGCACGCCCCTATGATTGGTGGCCTCCAGCATACGATTGGCACAGAGATCCTGCTTATTTGCTTTATCGTGTTGGTGATCGGCGGTATGGGCAGCATCCGGGGAGCCCTTCTGGGAGGTATTCTCTTGGGCGTTGTCCGGGGCTTGGCTGGGGTCTTCTGGGCCCCAGCTTCGGACTTTGTCATGTTCGCTGCCATGGGCATCATCTTGATGCTTCGGCCTCAAGGATTGCTCGGAAGGGGGGTGGCTCGATGAAGGCAGGAGAGGGACGGCCGGGGAAAGGTTTTTCAACCGAGCTTTTTCCGGTTTTTTTAATGGCTGCTATCCTGGTCCCTGTTTATTTTGTCCTTCCTTCCAGGATGATGGCTGCCGAAATCCTGATCATGGCCATACCTACCTTGGCCTTTATCCTGCTGCTTGGATATACAGGATTGCTCAACTTCGGAACGGGCAGTCTTTTCGCCGTGGGGGCTTATACTGCCGGCATCCTCTTGGCCCGTCATAACGTGCATATTCTTCTGGCGATTATAGCCGGGGTAGCGATGAGCGGAATCATCTCTGTCATCATGGGCTATTTTTGCATCAAACGAGGTGGACTCATCTTCGCCTTACTCACCTTGGCCTTCAACCAGTTGATCTGGTTCATCATCTGGCAGTGGAAGAGCTTTACCGGTGGACCGGATGGGATTTGGGGAATCAAACGAGAGATTTTAGAGCTGGGAATTTTTTCCATTAACTTAAAACCAACCTTCAATTTTTATATCTTTGTTCTCATCCTCTTCCTTCTACTCTTCCTCTTTGTCCGGCGGCTGATCGAATCACCCTTCGGCAAAGTCCTCATGGGAATGCGGGAAAGTGAGCTTCGCGCCACAGCCATCGGTTATAATCCAGAGACCTACAAGTGGATTGCCTTCATCATTGGGGGCCTGATCTGCGGTTTAGGAGGAACGCTCTTTGCCCTTCATCAAGAATATGTGGGTGAGCATCTCGCTACCTGGCACACATCGGGGGAATTTGCGATCATGGCCCTTCTGGGAGGCACCTTTGTCCTCCCTGGGGCCTTGATCGGTTCTGGGGTATTCATCTTCTTGGCGGATTTTTTGAATAAATTCACGGTCCTGTCCAAAGCAGGGGCTTGGCTATTAGTCTTGGGGGTCATTTTTATCGTGGTCGTGATGTTCTTAAGAGGAGGAATCTACGGAGGTGCGGAAAAGGTCTACCAATTGCTCAAAAAGAAGTGATGCCATCCCCCTTTGGCCATTGAAGGAGGTGTTCCATGGAATACCAATATCTCCTCTACCGAATTGAAGACCGGATCGCCTGGATTACCCTTAACCGGCCCGAAAAATTGAATGCCCTTAATCGGCCCCTTTGGAAGGAACTGCAAAAGGCACTGGAGGAGGCGGATGCCGCCGATGAGGTTTCGGTCCTGGCTCTGACCGGAAACGGAAGGGCTTTCTGCGCCGGAGATGACATCGGCGAGCTCACCCGCTTGCAAGACCCAAAGGACGCTGAGGACCTTTTCTTGGATTGCATCTACGGCCTAGTAAATAGCATTTTCCGCCTCCAAAAGCCCCTCCTTTCCGCAGTCAATGGCCTGGCCTATGGCGGCGGCTGCGAATTGGTCCTACTGACGGACATTGCTGTGGCCTCGGAAAGCGCCCGGTTTGCCCAGCCCGAAGCCCGCATCGGAGCCTGGCCTCCTATCTTCGCTGTTTTCGGGCCACCCATGGTAGGAATCAAGGCCACCCAAGAACTCCTGCTAGCCGCAGAGCCGATCAGCTCCCAGCGAGCCTTAGAGATAGGGATCATCAATCGGGTGGTTCCACAGGATCAATTGCAAGAGTCCACCGTGGAGATCGCCCGCAAGATCATGAAATCCTCCCCCGCTTCTTTGCGCATCATTAAAGAAACGGTCAACCAAGTGCTGGGACGACACCTCTACGATTTTCGGATCACCTGCCAGCGGTTCTTACATGAGGTCGCCAAGACAGAGGATTTTCTGGAAGGGGCCACGGCTTTCGTGGAAAACCGTGCTCCCCTCTTCAAGGGACGATAAATTTAGATAACCCAAACGAAGGGAAGCGTATTTAACCCTCTGATATTTTCTGCCCCCTCACCCTGTCCTTCTCCTTCGCTGGGGGAAAGGAGAAGGGGGGAGGGCTTCAAGAGGCAAGAACCATGATAGAGATTTTTTCCCTGCAGGGGAAGAAAGCTTTTGTCTCCGGGGCCAGCCGGGGCCTCGGCCGGGAGATGGCCTTGACCCTGGCCGAAGCCGGGGCCGACGTGGCCTTGGGGGCGCGTAATATCGCCGGGCTGAATGAGACCGCAGCCCAGATAAAAAAAATGGGCCGAGAGGGGCTGATCTGTCCCATGGACATAGCGAAATTGGATGAGATTGAAAGGGCTGTGGACGAGGCGGTCAAAGCCTTCGGCCGCATCGACATCCTGATCAACAACTCCGGGATTGCCGGAGACACACCGGTGGCCGAGATGACTCCAGAAAAATGGGACCGGGTGTTGGATGTGAACTTGAAGGGACACGTCTTCTGCACCCAAGCGGTCGGCCGCCATATGATTGCTAACCGATATGGAAAGATCATCAACATTGGTTCCATCATCGGCATTATTGCGGCGGTTTACAACAGCCCTTACGCTGTGGCCAAAGCGGGCTTAATCCTTTTCACCAAGACGCTGGCCCTGGAATGGGTCCGCTATAACATTCAGGTTAATGCCCTCTGTCCTGGATATTTTTATACAGATCTGAACCGGGATTTTTTCCAGACACCAGCCGGTCAGAAGGTCATCAACAAAATCCCCATGCGTCGCCTGGCAGATGTGAAGGAAATTCGGGGAGCTACGCTCCTTTTGGCTTCCGACGCCTCGAGCTTCATGACCGGGTCCGTGCTCGTGGTCGATGGGGGGCACACGACTGGATAAATTTTTTCAATGCCCATTCTAATTCCCAAGGAAATGATGACCAAGTTTCTTAGTTTTTGTGAATGTGCGGAGAAAAATGATTAACTTGCCATAAACGTCGGAACCCTTTTTACCAAAGCGGCTCGAAGTTTTTTGGACAATTTGGCGATTGCTTATGGCGACTATGAATTAACCTACCAGCAAGCCAATCAGCGGATCAACCGGCTGGCCAATGCCCTCCGAGGCCTGGGGATTGAGAAGGGTTCGAATGTGGCCATCCTTTTGCATAATTGCCCCGAATTCTTGGAAGCCCTCTATGCCTGCTTCAAGGCTGGCCTGGGAATGGTTCCCATCAATTTTCGTCTCCATTCTAAAGAGTGCAGTTTCATCATCGACAACTCGGAAGCCGTGGCGGTGATTGGGGTTCCAGATGAAAAATGGGGGGAAGCGATCAAGGCCATTGTGGCATTAAAAGAAGGACGAAAAGCTACGGAAGAAGAAATCATTAACTTTTGTAAGGAGTATTTAGCAAGCTATAAAAAGTCCAAATCGGTAGAATTTATTGACGCCATCCTGAAAAACCCTTACGGCAAAGTTCTTAAGAGGAAGCTACGGGAGAAATACTGGGTGGGTGAAGCCAGAAGAGTAAGATAAAAAAGAAAGGGGCGACTATGAGAGGAGTTTCCATCATTGGGATCGGGACTACTCCCTTTGGGATTTTAGAAGGGAAATCCTTGAAGGAGATCGCTACCATTGCCTGTAACGAAGCGATCAAAGATGCAGGAATTGAAAAGGAGGCTGTTGAAGCCTTCTATTTAGGAAATTTTATTTCGGGGATACTGCTGGGCCAAGAAACCATTGCCCCTCTTGTGGCCAACAGCCTGGGTTTACCCAAGCAAGTTCCTTGCACCAAAGTGGAGGGGGCTTGTTGTTCGAGCGGGATTGCCCTCCGCCAGGGATACCTCCTGGTTGCCGCAGGGTTAGCCAACTTTGTCCTTGTGGCCGGGGTGGAGAAGATGACTTCGGCCACGACGGAAAAAAATACAGAAGGTTTAGCTTCGGCATTCGACCAGGAGACAGAAGGCCAAACGGGTTTGACTTTCCCCGGGTTCTTTGCTTTGATCGCCAGAAGGCATATGCACCAATATGGAACTAAGATTGAGCACCTGGCTTTGGTTTCGGTGAAGAACCACGGCAACAGTACGGCGAATCCGAGGGCTCGGTTTCGCAAGAAGGCCACGGTTGAAGAAGTGATGGCCTCCAGGATGGTCGCCGATCCCCTCAAACTCTACGATTGCTGTTCCATCAGTGATGGAGCGGCGGCAGCGGTGCTATGCCCTTCTGATATTGCTCATCAGTTCTCGCGCAAGCCCATTGACATCTTAGCATCAGCCCATACCACCGGCTTCAGTACCACCTACGAAATGGATGACCCCACAATCCTCATGGCCACCGTTATGGCGGCCAAGAAAGCCTATGAGATGGCTCGTCTATTCCCTCAAGACATCCATCTGGCTGAGCTCCACGATTGCTTCACTATCGCCGAGATTGTGGACAGTGAGGACTTAGGGTTTTTTGAGAAAGGAAAAGGGGGCTTTGCAGTCGAGGATGGGTTGACCCAGGTAGGGGGAAAGATTCCCATCAATCCCAGCGGTGGTTTGATCTCTAAGGGGCATCCCGTGGGGGCCACGGGGTTGGGGCAAGTGTATGAGATCGTTAAGCAACTGCGGGGAGAGCATGAAAATCAAGTTCGGAATGCTGAAATCGGCCTCTCCCACAACCTGGGAGCCACCGGGCAAGTATGCACTGTGCATATTTTTAAAAGGAGGGGGTAATGATGAATATGCCGGGCGAAGAGCGCTTGACCCTTTTGCGTTGTGCGGGATGTGGGGCCCTTCATGTTCACCCCAAGGTTCTCTGCCCGAAATGTGGACATGAAGTTTTGCTGGAACACTCCGCGTCTGGCCTGGGAAACATTTATACTTTCACCACCATCTGGGTTGCTCCGGAAGCCTTTAAAAAGCAAGTTCCCTATGAGATCGCACTGGTCCAGTTGGAGGAAGGGATTAAGGTTACGGCTCGGATCAATAAAAAACCTGAGGAGACCATGCAGATTGGAAAGCCAGTGAAATTTTTAAGAAAGAATAACCTGGGGTATTGGTTCGAATTGTAGTTTTGATTTTAGTCCACCTTCCTCAAAGAGATTTCGATCGCCAGCTTTTCTCCTACCCGGTTGAGTTTCTCTAAAAGGGCGGCGGGGGATATCTCCACCGGAACCTGCAGGACGATCTTCATGGTGAAGATGGGCGTACCGCTCTCGGGCGAGGGGGAAGTTTTAGTATGCATGTCTACGATGTTGATTCCCTGGTCGGCGAGCAGCCGGGAAACATGGTACACAATACCCATGCGATCCAGGCCCGTGGTAGAAAGCTCATAGGTATCCGTGATTTCTTTCGGCCGGGGAGTCTCCTCAGATTCTTCCACGGGAGTGAGAAAAACGGAAAGGTGTTTTTCCCACTCCAACCTCTTGCATCCGGTTGAAAGACGAAATTGAAATTCTTCGCCAGTTCCCGAAAGCAAAATGAGAAGCGCAAATTGATCACTGAGGAGGGTCATGCTGGAGTCTTCCAGGTTTCCCCCGCAATCGTAGATCAACCCGGCTACGTCAGCCACGATTCCCGGCCTATCTTTTCCGATGGCCGAAAGAGCGTAATACCGTTTCATAGATCCTCCTATAAAAGGGAAAAACTTTCACTGCAGAGATAACATATTAACAATATCGTAACACTTGATGATCTCGTAAAAAGCATGAAAATGCGGTTTTTCGTCATTCCGGCGCAAGCCGGAATCCGCGCGCCTGGGAGCAGGCGCGATCTGAGGGGCGAAAGTCCCCTCCCCGGGAGATGCTCGCTCCCGGGTAGTCAAAGGTAACTGCGTCGCCGCAACGCGGGGTGGAGAGCAACCCGAGACGAACATGCAGTCCGTAGGATAATGACGAACACGATTCGGCCGTGCGTAGCGACGAGCCTGCGGAT
>VGSF01000053.1 GCA_016875165.1 Deltaproteobacteria bacterium | reverse complement strand
CTACGTTCTGCTGCGAGATTTTGCCCCGCAAGGCGGGGCTGCCGACCTCATTTTGGGGTCGGCTAAAATCTCTCCGCTTCTCTACCTCCCTATGGATAACTCCTATTTTTCATTAAAATTTACCCACACGATTTGGAGAAGACCCAAATTTCTTTCTTGTTGATTGGCCCTATGCAGGTTAGAGATTTTATATTCTAAAGCTTTCCTTTGCATATAGCAAGAGAAAATATTGATAAAAAATAGGGTTCAAGGAATCAAGTGTAAAAGGTCGCTTCCTCAAGCCGCTTTTCAAGCTCTAAAGCAGATACCCGGCCTTCAGCCACGACTTTGCCATTGATCGTAAGGACAGGAACACGGGAACCGAAGCGTTCTTTCAAATCGGGGGAACTGTCAATATCCATTCGGCGGAAATGAATTCCCTTTCGGTCGAGAATGGGTTGAAGCAGCATTTCGAACTCTTCACAGAGAAGGCATCCTGCGCGGGTGTAAAAATCAGTCTCCGGGTTTGGGCCGCAGTAGAGCAAACTTTCGCGGTAAGCCTGCACGGAATGCTGGATCACCACGCGTAATGCCGCGGCCACTGGCACGGCCACCACAATACCCGGCAAGCCGAATAATTGGCCCCCCAGGAGCAAGGCCACCAGGATCCATACTGGGTGGAGGCCAACCCTTTTTCCCAACAGGCGGGGGGTAAGAAACCAGCCGTCCACGCTCTGGGCCACCGCAAAAGTAATCAGCACACCTGTCAGGCGCCAGATATCCTGGTATTCCAGGAAAGTCAGAAGTGAGGCCGTTCCAAGCCCGAGCACAAACCCCAGGTACGGGACCAGCGAGAACAATCCGGCTAAGGGGCCGATTACCAAAGCCAGCGGCGCGCGCACGAGTAGAAGGCCAACGGTGTACATGGCTCCCAGAGCCAAGGCTACCAGCAATTGGCCACGAAGGAAATCCTTTAAGACCTGATTCACATCCTGCCCTACTTTTTTAACGGCTGGTAGCACTGGCCGGGGTATCAGAATCTGCAAAGCGTTCATGAACTTGCGAAAGTCCACGGTCAGGTAGGCCGCGATAACCGGTATAAGAACGAGGCTCAAAAGAGCGCTGACAATACCAACCACAGAGGTGATTATACCGGCAAGCCAGCCGACCAGTCGCTGGGCCACCGAGGGAAGGTTTTCCTGGGCCCATTGAGTGAGCCGTTCCTGCAGCAGGGCGTAAGCTTCCGGATAACGCTGTTCCAGGTCTACAAGCAGAGAACCAACGGTATTTTCCACCACCCCCCGCCAGACGGGGAACTTCTGCCCGAAGAACATCAGTTCGTGCACGATGGCCGGCAGGAATACCAGGAAGATAAAAGAGAGGAAACCAATAAAAAGCAACAGGACAAGGATGAAACCAAGAATACGGGGCAGGCGGTGTTTTTCAAAAAAAGAAGCCAGAGGGTGGGTGATGTAGGCGATCAAAAAAGCAACCAGGACGGGGAAGAGGACGCGCGACCAGGCAAAAAGAACTCCAATAGCCAATACGATCGCGGCGACGACCAAGAACATGCGCCAGGTGTTGCCCTGTCTGATTTCATCGCTTCTGTTAATATCCATTGAAGATAGCCCCCAGGGTTGATGCTGCCAGACGCCCCTCAGCAAAGCTGAGGGATTGATCATGGGGCAGGGTTGGCCGGCGAAAGGTTGCTGCCAATGCCCGAATTTTCGCCAGAATTTCAGGTTTCGGGGAAGTGGGGGACGTTCGTGCAGAAATTGCCTAACGGTCTCCCCTTCAATTCATCGTACTTTCTTGCCCCCCATGGAAAGCGGGCGGGTAATACAAGAATTCGTAACCCCAAGGTAGCGCGCCACCTCCGCCCCAGAATACCCATGATCCATTACCGCAAGCCGCGATAAATCCTGCCGCGCCTCCACAACCACATGCCGGCGACTACCCGACCGCAACTCCTCCAAATCTACCCCATGTTCTTTACAAACCACCTCCGCCAAAGACCATAAACTCACTTTCTTCTGTCCTATTCTCAAATTCTCTTTTCCCATACCCCCCGATTCAGCCAATATCGCCTCTACAAAATCACCATCCCCTAATATCCTCTCATCCGATACCTGCTTCTCCCCTCGCCTCCGCAAGGCCATTACCGAAGACCAACCCCCCAAACTCCTCACCAAGCCGCCCCCTACCCCGGCCCAAAATCCATTCCCTTCCCGGCTCTCTGCGCCTCAACTAATACCGACGCATTAAATAACCTGTCATTATTTTTTCTCTCTCAGCAGTCTGCCTATGGCCCGTAGATTATAACAACCGCCAAAATTATTCAAGTTCCTTGCGATCAGGCAGCGATCACAAAGTTTTAAAACGAGGATCATCCCCAAACCAAGAGTTTGATAAAGAAGAAGTGAGAATAGGGGCAAAGGGTGCAATGGGATCAGAGGTGGAGAAAACCAAGTTGTTCAATCAGCAAAAAAAGAATCTTTCATTTCCACGGTTAAACCATCTGCATCCCTAAGGCGTTTGGCCAGCCCTTCGATCTTAGGAAGCTCGTAGCGGAAGAAATAACGGAAGGTATAGAATTTCCCCTGATAGAAATCGGCTTCTGCTCCCGATGGATTCCGGCTTAGGGCTTGCTGAATGGACAAAGCCTGAAGCAGCCATTGCCAGGCGACGCTTACTATTCCGAAAAATTCGAGATAAAGGGTAGAATCCGCCAGGAATACTTCCGGGCCTTTGCTCTTCGCCATCCCGGTTAAATGCAGCGTGACTTTGGTAAGCTTTTCGAGCGCCTCTTGCAACTCCTGGGCATAGGGTTTAAGTTCCGGAACCTCCTCGGCCTTCTTGATGGCCGCCTGCACTTCCGCATGAAAGAGCTTAAAGGCCTGGCCGTTTTTCATGGTGACGTTGCGGCCCAGAAGGGTTATTCCCTGAATTCCGGTGGTGCCTTCATGGATCGGATGGATACGGGCATCGCGGTAGTATTGTTCGAGAGGAAATTCATCACAGTATCCATATCCACCGAGGATCTGCAACCCTGCGCTTGTCGAGGGAATCCCCATCTCCGAAGGGTAGCTCTTGGCTACTGGCGTCAGGAGATCCAGTAAGAGTTCGTTCTTCTCCTTCTCCTCGCCAGAAAGCGCTCTGCTGAGGTCGGCATACCAGGCACACTGCAGGATAAGAGCCAAGGAACCTTCAATCACCGCACGCTGGAAGAGGAGCATTCGCCTTATATCTGCGTGCTGGACGATGGGGATTTGAGGCTGAGTGGGGTCTTTGCTGGTAAGCCTTCTCCCCTGGGGTCGCTCCCTGGCATATTCCAGGGAGGCATAATAGGCGGCCGAAGCGATGGCCGCAGCCCCGAGGCCGACATCGATCCGGGCCTCGTTCATCATCTGCAGCATGTATATCAACCCCCGGTGGGGTTCTCCGACCAGATAGCCCCGGCAATCATTATTCTCTCCCATGCTGAGCTGGGTGATGGGGGCTCCCCGGTATCCTAATTTGTGGTAAATCCCGGCGGTATTGACGTCGTTGGGGACGATCTTCCCGCTTTCGATCCGGTTCTTAGGGACGACAAGGGAAATTCCTTTCACCCCTGCCGGGGCCCCTTTGATCCTGGCCAGCATCAGGTGGATGACATTATCTACTCCATCGTGATCTCCGGCGGAGATGAATATCTTTTGCCCGCGAATATTATAATAATAACCCTGGTCCGTAGGCTCCGCAGTCGTAGTAAGATCAGCAAGAGAGCTTCCGGCCTGGGGTTCGGTCAGGGCCATGGTTCCTTGCCATTCCCCGGAAAACATCCTTTGCACGTAGGTTTCGATCGCCTCCTTAGACCCAAAGGCCAGGATCAGGTGGGCCGCTCCAGTGGTGAGGAAAGGGTAAACGCTGGCGGAATAATTGGCGGCAGAAAAGATAAACCGGCAAACTCCCGAGATCATCAAAGGGAGCTGCTGGCCGCCCAGGTCAAAAGGAAACGGCGCGGCAATCCAACCCCCTTCTCCGCATTCTTTCATCAAGGTTCTTACCAGCGGATGAACCTTTACCCGGCCGTTAACAAATTCCGGGGGGTTCTTGTCCATCTCCGAGAGTTTCGGCTTCATCAGGGTTTTCCCTATCTTCATGGCCGTTTCCAGGGCCATATCGAAGCTTTCCCGGCTGTGGTCGGCGTAATAGGGATACTGGGTGAGCGCCGGGGTATCAAAGACTTCGTAGAGCAGGAACTTCAGATTTCTTTGGCTAACGAATTTCTCGGCCATTTTTGCTTCCTTAAATGTTTTGCCACAGAGGACAAAGAGATCACAGAGCGGAAGAACTTAGATTTAAAAACCAAATAATCGATTTAACAGCATGCGGAAAAACCCCAAAGATAGTCATTGCCAGCGAAGCTCCTTACAATAACTTCTGAAAGAGTTTTCCGGCAAATTGTTAAAACCCTTCTACTTTAGCCTTTGGGTTTTTTCTTATTTCTAATTTATTTCTTCTCTGTGTTCTCTGGGCCCTCTGTGGCAATTTTTATTATTTGGCTTTCACCGACTCCGGCAGGCGTCGGGTCAGGATATCTACGGCCTCTTCCACCATCTCTTCCACAACCTGGCGGGCGGGTTTGATCTCCTTGATAAGCCCGGAGACCTGTCCAGCCAGGCCGCCAACGTATTCTTCTTTTTTTCCCTCGATGAAACTGGCCAGCAGGGCCGAAGAGATCAACACCTGGGTGGGGAAGGGAAGCGGCTCCAATCCCGAACCATCCCAGAGGTCGTGGAACTTGTTGTAGCTCGCCCGGAGGGTCTTACCCGTATAGGCCCGGCTCACCCGCGTGTCTTCATCGGTGGATTGGAGAATGCGCTTTTTGTTTACCTCCAATGCGCCCCCTTCGGTTGTGGCCAGAAAACGGGTTCCGACCCACACGCCCACGCAACCCATGGCCAGGGCTGCGGCCAGGCCGCGGCCGTCGCCAATGCCTCCAGCAGCCAAAACAGGCACGGGGGCTGCGGCATCAATCGCCTGCGGCAAGAGAGCCAGTGTGCCGATGCGTCCGGTATGCCCTCCCCCTTCATGCCCCTGAGCCACCAACAAGTCGATGCCCGATTGAGCCATTCTTCTGGCGTTCTTGGTGTTTCCGGTAATAGCCAAAACTTTCATGCCGTGGGCATGGGCTTCTTCCACCATAAACCCTGGATTTCCCAGGCCGGCGCAAAACAGAGGAACCTTCTCTTCGATGCACACCTGGATGGCTTCCTTGGGACGCATCGTGGTTGAGTTCATCTTTACCATTATTTCGACATCCGGAAGGTTCATCTCTTCTTTTACCTTCTGCACCCAATCCTGATATGGTTTAGGCATGGATTTTAGGATCGCGTTTAGAGGCAGTTCATTTGGCCCCTTCTGCCCTAACCCCCCGCCCACGTCAAGTTTTTGAGGCAGGAGAAGATCTACCCCATAGGGCTTGTCCGTTTTGGACTTGATCTCCCTGATGGCTTCCCTTAGGCCGTCGATCGTAAAACCCGCGCCTCCGAGGACCCCCATTCCGCCGGCCTCGGAGACGGCCACGACCAATTCCACGGGAGCTCCTGTTGTTTCCCCGATCAGCGTCGGCCCCATGCCTGCGCTGAGGATAGGATATTCAATCCCCAGCATTTCGCAAAGCTTTGTCCTAAGTACTCTCTTGCCCATATCAACCTCCCTTGAAAGTTGATGGTTTCGTAAAAAGTCCATCTGCGGCGTTGCGCTTCACCTTCGTCGTTGCAGCGTACCTGTAAGTACGCTTCAATCCTCAGGTTTTGCGCGCCTTGCATCTTAAGCTTTTTACGAAACCATAGTTCTGATGACTTTTTACGAGATCACCAAAGTTATAAGCGCCTAAGGGGATCCGCCTGAGGCGGACTAAAGTTGAAAAACAGTGTTGATTGTTCAACCGACCCTCGCTTCTTCTTTTCTTCTCCCTACCTCCCCATCTCCCTACCTCCCTATCTCCTCATCTCCCCCTCATGCTTTTTTCTTGGCTTCTTCCTCTGCCCGCAATGCCTTGCGCAGAACCTTGCCGATCGCGGATTTGGGAAGGGCATCGCGGAACTCCACCGTCTTGGGCACTTTATACACAGCCAGCTTTTCCTTACAGAAGTTGATGATTTCTTCTTCAGTGGCCTTCTCTCCGGATTTTAAGACGACATACGCCTTGACGGTTTCCCCCCGGTATGGGTCCGGGAGACCCACGGAAACGGCTTCCTGGACCTTGGGATGCTGGAAGAGAACTTCATCAATCTCCCGGGGGTAAATATTAAATCCTCCGGCGATGATCATGTCCTTCTTGCGGTCCACTATAAAAAAATAATCGTCCTCATCCTGCACGGCGATGTCCCCTGTATAAAGCCATCCGTTCCTGATCTGTCCGGCGGTCTCCTCAGGATTATTCCAATAACCTTTCATGATCAACGGGCCTTTCATGATGATCTCTCCCGGCTGCCCCCGGGGAACATCCTCTGTGCCCTCTTGCAGATCCACGAGCCGGACATCATTGTCCGGGAGGGGAATTCCGATGCTGCCCACCTTCTTGAGACCCAGAATGGGGTTAGTAATTCCCATGGAGGTGGACTCGGAGAGGCCATACCCTTCGCTGAAGAAAATGCCCATATCCCTGACCTGCTCGATCATCTCTAGCGGCATGGGCGCCGCTCCGGAGTTAAGCAGACCCAGTCTTTTGGCCAGGTTTAATTCCGCGGCCTTAGGATGGTTTATGACCGCGTTGATCATGGTGGGCACAGCCGGGAAAAAGGTAATTTCCTTGAAATTGCCCAAAAGGTTCATGACCTCATCAATATTAAAACGAGGGATCTGGATCTGAGTGGCGCAGCTAAACATGGCCCAGTTCATCACCACGATGTTGCCGTAGACGTGGAAGTAAGGTAAAACCGCGACTACGGAGCGCCTCTCCGGAGGAGTATAATTTATGGTGGGATTTCCCCAAAGGGCGCACTGGAGAGTCGCCGTAACAACGTTCCTATGGGTGAGAACCGCTCCTTTGGGAACTCCCGTAGTTCCTCCGGTAAACTGAATTAAAGCCGGATCTTCCGGATTCACCTGGACCCGGGGGAACTTCGTATTGGTGCAACCCTCCAGGAGCGCGGAAAAATGATGCCACCCTTTTTCCAGTTCGAGGCTACCTGCCGTGCTCACACCCAGCCCTTTTATGTAGTCAGTAATTTTGGTCGCGATTACCCGGGGGATGGAAACGGCCTTGCATAAAGTACGGATATTGGGCAGAACCATATCGAAGGTGATGAGCGTGGTCAGGCCGGTGCTGCCGACAATTAACTTGAGCTCTTCGGCTGTATATAGCGGATTGATATTTACGATAATGGCTCCAAGGGATAGGGCCGCATAATAAGAAATAAGGTACTGCGGGCAGTTGGGGAGGTGAATCCCCACCCGTTCCCCTTTCTGCACTCCCAGAGCGCCCAGGGCATTAGCCATGCGGAGCACTTGCAGGCGCAGCTCCCAGAAGGTCATTTCAGTTCCGAAAAAATTAAGGGCGGCCTTGTCCGGGTAGGCGTTTGCCGGAATCTGAATTAGTTCGTGGACAGGTAAACGGGGGTAACGGATAGTGGTGGGCACATTGTAGTCGTAATGACGATGCCAGGGTCTCTCTTCCATGTTTCCTCCTTCCGGGTTTAGTCAGAAAATAAAAGTCCAACAGTTGATATTAATCAACACCCAATTCACTTCGCCCTTTAATTCCATGCCTCTTTATTTCTCTTTCATTGGAAGAGAAATGATAAAGAGTATTACTAAATGCTATGCACAAAAGTCAAGAAAAAACTTAAAGGTATCAATTTTTCCTTGACAATCTTTTTTCTATTCGGTAATAGTGGGCAACAGTCCCCGGAGATTCAGAAAAGGCGGCGGATGTAATTCATTTTCGTTCATGTTTTTTTACCTGGAGTTACCTCTTGAAAATCCGCGAACTTTCGGAACGCACCCGAATATCCAAGGAGACCGTTCATTATTACATCCGGGAAGGGCTCCTGCCCAAGCCCCGCAAAAGAGGGAGGAACATAGCCGATTACAATGAAAGCTATGTTGAGCGCATCCGTCTGATCAAAGAGCTCCAGGATCGCTATTTTCTCCCGCTGGCAGTCATTAAGAATATTCTCAAGAATCAGAAAAAATCTTCCGAGGGGCAATCTTTCCTTGGCCTGCGGAGCGAATACTTCCGGCCCGTAAACCAGCTTCTTCCTCATGAAATAGAAGGGGAAGAGGCTTTCCGAAAAGAAACAGGCGTGGGAAAAAGATGGCTGGGCAAAATGGAGGAATGGGCGATTATTAACCCGGAAGTTCGGGGTGAGCAGAAAGTTTATTCCCAGGATGACATAACCCTGGGCAAGTTGATTGTGGAAATGGATGAGAGCGGCATCGGGGTCCGGGATGGATTCGACCCAGAAGCCCTCAGGCATTATCGGGATTTATTCCGGGAAATCGTGGTCATGTCCCACAAGTACTACATCGGGGCCGCCCTTGGCAAACTTACTCCGGAAGAATTTTCCAAGAGAATTGTCAAGGGTAGAGAAATCATGAGCGTGTTTTTCTATCATCTCTACCGTAAATTATCACGGGAAGAATACAAGCGCATCCTCTCGCTGATGGAAGAAGAGGCCAAAGGGGCTGAAGAGGAAGGAGAGGGTAAAAACAAGCCTGTTGGCTATGTATAGGGGCAGCTATGTGATAACTTATACCTTAAGGGCAAACAAGGATTGAATTTCTTAACGACAGTTTTTTCGTTATGAGTTAATCTGAATAAAAATTAGAAAGGAGGAAGAAAAATGAGGACCAGACAACAGTATCTCGAAGGCCTGCGCAAGATGCGGCGGAACATTTACGTGGACGGGAAGAAAATCGACCGGGATGATGAAATGCAGATGCCCACCATCAACACCATTGGGTTGACCTTTGATTATGGCGCCAAACCCGAGCATCAGGATTTATGCACGGCGACTTCCCACCTGACTGGGGAAAAAATCAATCGCTTCAACCACATCCATCACAGCAAGGAGGACCTGCATAAGAAACAGGATATGACCCGGTTGCTCTGCCAGGTTGCCGGGGGCTGCATCCAGCGCTGCATGGGGATTGATGGATCCAATGCCATCTATAACGTCTCTTACGAGGCCGATAAGCAGAACAACGGGGCCACGGAGTATCATAATAATTTTAAAAAGTGGCTGGAGAGATTCCAGAAGGAAGACCTGGTGGGCTGCTGCGCCCAGACGGACGTCAAGGGCGACCGCATGAAACGACCCAGCCAGCAGAGAGACCCGGATATGTACGTCCGCGTGGTGGAAAGAAAGAGCGATGGAATTGTAGTGCGGGGTTCCAAGGTGCACAACTCCGAAGCTTCTGTGGCCGATGAAATCCTGGTGGTTCCCACCCGCGCTCTTTTGCCGGAGGAGAAGGATTGGGCCGTAGCCTTCGCCGTCCCCGGAGACTGGGAAGGGGTCAAACAGGTGGTAACGGTGCATAACCTACGCGGCCGGGAATACTTCAAGAGGGGTTTTACTCCCGGGTCCACGGATTCCTATACGATCTTCGATAACGCCTTTATTCCCTGGGAAAGGGTTTTCCTTTGCGGCGAGACTACCCACGGCGGCGTTTGCGCCCTCCTCTTTGCCCTCTTCCATCGGCACAGCTATTCCGGATGCAAACCCGCTCTCGGCGATTTAATGCTCGGGACAGTAGCCCTGGCGGCAGAGTACAACGGCATTGCCAAGGCCTCGCATGTGCGCGACAAGTTAGCTGAAATCATTCGGGTGTCCGAGCTGGGCTATGCTGCCGGTTTCACCGCCTCCGAATTGGGCAAACCAGAAGTGTACATACCAGGAGTGGGGTTTAAGTCCTACGGGCCGGGAAGTTTCATTCCCAATTCCATTTATGCCAACGTGGGCCGCTGTCTGACCGGAGAGGCGGTATTCCGGGAGGCGGAGATCCTTTGCGATGTCTCCGGTGGAATTCCAGCCACTTTCCCCTATGAAGGGGACTTTGTGAACCCGGAGACCAAAGATCTTCTGTATAAATATATTACCCGCAATCCGGATATTCCGCCGGAAGATGCGGCGCAGTTGTGGCGGTATGTGGGGGATATAGCCTGTTCGGCTACCGGAGGGATTCATAGTTACGGCGCCTTCCATGGCGGCGGCTCGCCGATCATGGAGGCCATTGCCATCACCACGCAATATGACATTGAAAAATGCAAAAAGATGGTTAAAAAACTGGCGGGCATACCCGAAAGACCCAAAAATCCCGAAGAACCTTCAGGGAAAAAATGATCCCTTGCCCCCTCACCTTAATCTTTTCTCATTATGGGGAGAGGGCGAGGTTGATGATCTCGTAAAAAGTCGCGAAAGGGTCATTGCGAGTCCGCCTATGGCGGATGAAGCAATCTCGTTTTTATAAATGCCCGAAAATACAAGATTGCTTCGTCGTCCCGCAAATGCGGCACTCCTCGCAATGACAAGAACAGGGCTTTTTACGAGTTCATCAAGGTTGGGGGGGGGATATATTTTCAAAACCATAAAACCAGCATCCAAGGAGGTTAGCGATGAATGAAGTCGTCATTGCCGGATATTTAAGAACTGCCCAATCCCGGTCCCGGCCCACTGAACCGGCTCGGGATTGGTTCCACAAATTGAGATCTGATGATCTTCTGGCCAGGTTGCTCCCTGAATTAATTAAAAGGACGGGAATCAAGGCTGAGGAGATCGATGATTTTATAGTAGGGTCGGCCATGGGTGTGAATGAGCAATGGAGTTACGGGGGCCGGTTCCCCATTTTCCTGGCCAACCTTCCCCAGACCATTCCCGCAAAATTCGTTGACCAGCAGTGCGGGTCGGCCATGGCCGGCATCCACGTCGGTTTCATGGAAATCGCCATGGGCTTTGCCGACATAGTGATGATCGGGGGCATGGAGCACATGACCCGGGTGGCCATGGGTGCGGTGGCCGAGAAAGGGGCGATCTCCCCGAACATGCGCCTTTTTACGGAGGCGGCTTACAAGCACTGGGATATGATGACCACCTTGAATATGGGATTTACCGCGGAGAAACTTTTTGCTAAGGCCGGCTTTACCAAGGAAGATATGGACCGCTGGGGAGTCCGGTCGCATCAGCTGGCAGCCAAGGCCCAGAAAGAGGGCTTCTTTAAGGATGAAATCCTGCCAATCGAAGCCGAGCAAGGCGACGGGAAGATCATGGTTGTGGACAAAGACCAGGCTGTCCGGGCAGACACCACCATGGAAGGAATGAAAGACCTGAAACCGGCCTATAAACCGGATGGGGTTGTCACCGCCGGGACCTCCTCCCCCCTGAATGCTGCGGCCACCTCCATGATCCTCATGTCCAGGGAGACCGCTAAAAAGAAAGGGATCCAGCCCATGGCCACCATCCGTTCCATCGGATTCGCCGGGGTGGATCCAACTATCATGGGAGCGGGGCCTGTTCCAGCCAGCCGCAAAGCCCTGGAGAAGGCGGGTTTGCAGGTTAAAGACATCGATTACTGGGAGATCAACGAAGCCTTTGCCATTGTCGTCCTGAATTGCCTGAAAGAATTAGGGATCGATCCGGAACGGATCAATGTGATGGGCGGGGGCTTAGCCATCGGACACCCATTGGGAGCAACAGGAGTTCGTCTGGTTGGTACTTTGGCCCGCATCCTGAAGGCCAAAGGCGGCCGTTATGGCCTGGCCAACGCCTGCGTCGGCGGCGGGCAGGGCGTGGCCACGATTATTGAGAGAGAACCGTAAATACAGAAAACAGGAGTCAGAATCGGCAAATTCCTAAAGTCGCGAGAGCGCCAGGCGCAAGAGCGGTGAGCAGAGAATTTTGTTCTTCTTTTACGGCCTGGCGACTTGCGCCTGGGGATAATTCTAAGAGGACGGAGCGTAAATCCTAGTTCCGGGTCTCATAAATTCTGTCCGCGATTTGGGCAATTTATCTTTTTCAATGGTCAAGGCATCTAAGCCGCCATGGCCAGAGGTGCTGCGTGGTTGATAACCACTTCGACAAACCGACTGTAAGCCTCGCGAGCCTTTTTCTGCCCTCGTGGCCTGCTGTCCGATTAGATGATGTTGCTAATGTAGTCGCCCTTCTCGGTAGCAAGATTATGGATATGTCAGGAGCTTTTTTCGTAATTTTTTCACACCTTCCCTTTTCCAAAGGGGGAAAAGGCTGAATCTTTTATCGAATCCCAATTAAAAACCTCTCCTCCCTTTGCCAAAGCCTGCCTGCGGCAGGCAGGGGAGGTCGGAAGGGATTTCTGGTCCGCCTGAGGCAGATCAAAACGCTAAATTGTTACCCCTTATTTTTTATTCAAAAGTAAAGGCGGGTGAGTTTTTTTCGTCTTGTAGATAGTCTATAATTATCCCCAAAAATGCGCAAATTGTAGCCGCGACCCTTTAGGTTGCGCGTTTGGGGAAGATATTTTTAAACCTTTTGGGTTCCTTCTTTCGCAGGCTAAAGCCTGCGGCTACAAGGGTTTTTATGAATTCGCGCATTTTTGGGGATTATCTCAGGGATTTCCAAACAATTAAAAGACCCACCCCGTAGATAAGGGCGGCCAGGAAAAAAACCACCTGAAATCCTAAGGCCAGGGCGATGATTACCGGAAGAATAGAACCTAATACGGAAGCGCAACCATTTACGCACCAGGCCCAGGGCACCCCAATTGGCCATCGCCCACCTATCAACCGGATACCCAGGGGAAACGGCATGCCCATCAATAACCCAAGCGGGCTTATGACTATTATCGTAACCACTTGCCGGAAGAGGAGAGGTTTTCCTTGAAATAAGAATAGAATCGTTGGCAGCAGTAGAGCATAAAAGATCAAAAATCCTATGAGTATGAGGAGGATTTGCTTCAGCCTAATAGAAGCCTCGGGGTCAATCCGCAGGGAAATACGGCTGCCCATGCCGGCAAAGATGAGCGTGGAAAAAATAACCAGGGAAACCGAATAGACAGGGTGGCCGAGGAAAAGGATGAATTTTTGCATAAGGCAAATCTCCACGAACATGAAACCAAGGCCCAGGGCGGCGAAGTAGGCCAACCAGGGGGCCTGCTGTGCCCCCCTTATTTTTTGAGTCTTATCCCTTCGTTGGCCCAAAAAAAGCGGCAGGACAATGAAAAGGAAACTTAGCGCAAAAGCCAGGAAAAAAACAACCGGAACCAGGTATCCTCCTTCCACGAGGATTTGCCACTTTTCTCCGGCCAGGCGGTAGATTTCGGGCAAATGACCCCATCTGAAATAATGATGGAAAAACGGCCGATCATCCGTGGCGGGACTGAGCTCGAAGGGGTACACCGCATAAAAATTTTCCCCTTCTTTTAGCACTCTTTGTACGCCGTGATAATAGATAGGTACAGCGAAACGGTTATAGACATTCGCTTCTTCTTCATTCATCTTAGGGTAATAGACTAAGTCAAAACGCAATTTCCGGCAGAAGGCTCTTAGCGCTTCGGTTTCTTTAGGCCCCACCGCATCTTTTGTTATCAGGAGGTTAAAGGTTCCCAAGGAGCGAAAGGCCAGGAGGTGCTGGTTTGGTTCCTTGCCCTCCTTTTCCAGGGCATCTTTGGCAAGCGAAACCAGGCGGAGTTCTCCCCGGGGCGGGGGGAGAAGATAAAGGTTTACGAATATGACTCCCCCCGGCTTGAGGGCTTTCAGATAATCCCTAAAAGCTTCAGTGGTCAGCCGGTAATCCTCGTGCAGGCTGGAGAGCCCGGTGGAAGAAGCAGCCATGCTTTCGGTCAGAGGAAGGACGATCAGATCAAAAGGCGGAGGATCACCCCGCACAAAGCTCCTCCCATCGCCCACGACCACCCGGGTTTTCTCGCCAAGGTAAATTCCTCCGGAATATTCCCGATAACTTCCCTGAAGAAGCTCGACCACCGTAGGGTTAATCTCCACGGCCACGATTTCTTTAGCTTCGTGGTAAAGCGCGTTTAAAACCTCCAGCCCGCCCATCGGCTCAAAGATCAAAACCCGGCCGGGCGTAATGATCTGATAAGGAAAAGACGAAGGAAGAAATTCGATAAATCTGAAGGCCTGCTGCTCATGGCCTTTCCCGGGGAAGCGGGTTATGGGGCTTAAGCGATCGGCATCCATCGTAAGGCCCAATTGCGGCGGAAGCGGGTCCAGATACTCCAGGCTCAACCCCGGGGCAGTGCGGGCTACCGGGCTCTCCAGCACATCAATCCTGGAGAAGGCATTCCAGCGCGTTTCCAACAAACGCGCTCCGGGAAAGAGCAGGGCGGCGCTCAATCCTTTATAGGGAGAAAGGCGCAGGCTAAGGATAGAAGGCGGCCAGAACAAGAGGAACAAGAGGAGACCGACCCAGGTCCACTGGAAGAAGGAAAGGAGATAACTCGTTTTTCTCTTCCAGCCAAATGCCAGCGAAGCCAGGGCGCCGAGCAGGGCAGAGAATATAAGGGCTCCCGTCCCGCCAAAGATCCTGAACAGGGCGAGGACGAGAAGGCAACCCAGGGCAGCTCCGGAGAGGTCGGCAAAATAGAGTTTACCGGCAAGGCCGCTCCATCGGGCCAGAGCAGAGGAAATGGCCAGGCCCGCGAAAAAAAAGGGAACTGAAAAAACCAGATAATACAGGAAGACATAAAATAATTGCCAGCGATCCCAGGAAATGCGGGCCATATCAAAGGGGATAAAATTACTGATGAGGTAAGCGGTGAGAGTACTGAAAGAGAAAAGCCAGGAGGCCAAAGGCAGGGTCTGCCAGATCTCCCGGTTGAGGAGAGAGGGGAAGGAAGCCAGAAAAGAGCCGCTGGCCCCAAACCCCAGGAGAGCCATGCTCACAACCATGAAGGCGAAATGGTGCCACTGGGCCACGGAGAGAAGGCGGGTCAGGGAAATTTCCAGCGAAAGGACAGCAACGGACGTAAGGAAAATTCCCAGGAGCAGAGAAAAAGGAAGCATAGCTCTACCTACGGGGGCCAAGGATTCACGGGTTCAAGGGTTAAAGAGGACATAATTCCTTACCTTGATGTGTCCATGTTGGATTATAATATAAGCAAGGATTCGATCCAATGAAAAACTCCTCCGGTTATGTAGATGAAAAGGTATGAAACGTTTGACCATACTGCCGACTTAGGCATTCGGGTTTTTGGCCGGACCTGCGAGGAAGTTTTTGCCAATGCGGCTTATGCCCTTTTTGATTTGCTGACCGGCCTGGATCATGTGCGGGAAAACCTTTCTTACACTTTCCAAGTCGAGGCCGAAGATCGGGAAGAACTTCTGATTCGCTTCCTGAGCGAGCTTCTGTTTCTCTGCGAGAGTGAGGGATACCTTTTCCAGAGGTTTTCATTTGCCCATCTTAACCAAAAATCCCTTAAAGTGGTGGCCTACGGAGAGACCTTCGATCCCTCCCGCCATGAATTCAAGACAGAGATCAAAGCCGTAACTTACCATCAGGTGGAAGTAAAAGAAAACCATGGAACGTGGGAAGGGAGGGTCATCTTTGATCTTTGAACCAAAGAGGGGGCGTCCATGAACGACCAGAAAAAAATCCGTCTGGAAAAAATCGATGATTACCGCTGGCGGATTCCGCGGACCGGGAAGATGCAGGTCGAAGGATTGATCTATGCGGATGAAAGACTGCTCCGGGAGATTCGCGAGGATGAAAGTACGAAACAGGTAGCCAACGTGGCTCATCTTCCGGGCATCCTTAAGTATTCTTTGGCCATGCCTGACATACATTGGGGCTATGGGTTTCCCATCGGGGGAGTTGCCGCCTTCGACTGGCAGGAAGGCGTCATTTCTCCGGGCGGCGTGGGGTACGACATCAATTGCGGAACCCGCTTAATCTCCACGAACCTCTCCGTCCAGGACCTTAAGGGAAAAATCAAAGACCTGGTGAATGCCCTCTATCAAAACATTCCTTCGGGCGTCGGCTCCAAGGGGGCTTTACGCCTATCCGTTCACGAACTGCGCCAGGTCTTGAAAGACGGCTCGGCCTGGGCTGTAGGGAACGGATATGGCTGGCCGGAAGATTTGGAGCGCACCGAGGATAGAGGGTGCATGGAGGGCGCGAACCCGGAAGTAATCAGCGATAGGGCCGTAGATCGGGGAAGACCTCAACTGGGAACGCTGGGTTCAGGAAATCACTTTCTGGAAGTAGGTTTTGTGGATGAGATTTACAATCCGCAGGTGGCCCGGGTCTTCGGCCTGAGGAAAGACCAGGTTACTGTTCTCCTCCACTCCGGATCTCGAGGACTCGGCTACCAGGTTTGCGATGATTTCCTGAAAAAGATGGGTGAGCGGGTTCGCCAGTCTGGTCTGGAGCTTCCGGACCGGCAGTTGGCCTGCGACTACATCCGCTCGGCCACTGGTCAGGATTATTTTTCCGGGATGGCCTGCGCAGCCAATTACGCCTGGGCCAACCGGCAGATGCTCATGCACTGGACGCGGGAAGTATTTGAAAGGTTTTTGCAGATGGGCCCGAAAGAGTTAGGCATGCATTTGGTTTATGACCTCTGCCACAACATTGCCAAACGGGAATGGCACATGGTTGACGGAGAACGCCGGGAAGTCTGCGTCCACCGGAAAGGGGCAACACGAGCCTTCCCGGCAGGACATCCCGCCGTACCCGAGGCCTACCGGGATGTCGGGCAGCCGGTCCTTATTCCCGGGGATATGGGGCGGTACTCTTTTGTCCTCGTGGGCACTGAACAGGCGTTAGATGAGACCTTCGGCAGCACCTGTCACGGAGCCGGACGGGTGCAGAGCCGGACACAGGCAAAGAAAGCAAGTAAAGGAAGGGCGCTCCATCGCGAGCTGGAGGATCGGGGAATTTTCGTCATGGCCGCGAGCCGGGGAACTTTAGTCGAGGAGGCGCCGGAAGCTTACAAGGATGTAAGTCAGGTTGTGGAAGTCGTTCACCAGGCTGGAATCTCCCGGAAAGTGGCCAGGCTTCGTCCGTGGGGAGTAATTAAAGGATAAAAAATCATTGCAAAATGTTCAATGAGAAATTAGCAATAAATAGTTCCCGTAACAAAGTCATTTTCCATTGATCATTGATCATTGACCATTGATAATTTTCCAATGATAGCCGGATGTTAAAAATGATTTCAGATTGCAGATCGCAGATTGTAGATTGGAAAAAATAAAAACTTCAATCTGAAATCTCAAATCTGAAACCAGAAAAGATTATGGATTATCGTCCAAAAAGAACAGAGAAAGATTTTTATAATTTCCTAAGCTTTTTCCGCGACATTGCGCGTAAAAAGTGGCCCGCCTCAAGCGGGCAGCCAAAATGCTTCAAATCCCCCCTAACCCCCCTTTTTTAAAGGGGGGATGGGGGGATTTTCTGGTGCCAAGAAGTTTCCTTCTTACAAACATGTTTGTATTAATGAGGCGCTAAGCGCCTAATTGACGGGGGGTTCTGAGCCTTCCTTAAAACATTCAAAGATTACCTTTCCTGATTTAGCCGGGTGTTTGGGGCCCACAGGCTCCCCGTTGACCGAATCTATTTTAACGAAGACAATCCCTTCGGGTACGGGAAAATTCTCAAGCGCTTTTCCGGCAACTGCTTCTTTCATAAACTCCAACCAGATCGGCAGGGCGGCGACAGCCCCAGTTTCGTGAGCCCCCAGAGGCTTTTCAATGTCGTACCCAACCCAGGCGCCGGCGACCAGTTGTTGCGGGATGAAACCGACAAACCAGGCATCGCGGTTGTCGTTGGTCGTCCCGGTTTTTCCAGCGGCCGGCCGGCCCAAGGCTTTGGCCCTCTGACCGGTTCCTTCCTGGATGACGCTCTGCATCAGGCTGGTGATGAGATAAGAAGTCTGCGAGCTGATCACTTCAATGGCCGAGGGCTCCACTTCTTCCAGAATGTTTCCGTCTTTGTCCACAATCCGGCTAATCAGAATGGGTTCAGCCCGGTAACCCTGAGCGGCAAAAACTCCGAAGGCATTGGTCAATTCCAGAAGGGAAACGTTCGCCGCTCCCAGGGCCAGGGAGAAGTTGGGCTCCAGTTTGGATTTCATTCCCAGGTTCCTGGCGTACTGGATCAAATAATCAATCCCGATGGTCTGAGCAATCTTCACCGTGACCACGTTCCGGGAGTGGGTCAGGGCCTTGCGAAAAGTGATCGGCCCCCAGAATTGCCGGTCGAAATTCTGGGGTTCCCAGGGTTCTTTTCCGGGAACATCGATGTAGGAAAAAGGCTCATCCACAATAACGGTAGCCGGGGTAAACCCTTTGTCCAGAGCAGCGGCGAACACGATTGGCTTGAAAGCAGACCCGGCTTGTCTCTTAGCCTGAGTAGCCCGGTTGAACTGGCTGGCCGAAAAATCCCGCCCGCCGATCATGGCCAGGATATAACCGGTCTGCGGGTCGAGGGCAACAAGCGCTCCCTGAACCTGCCCCTTACCTTTGCCTTTTCCTTCTCGGGCCTCAAACTCCTCCAGCCCATTCAGAACGGCCTTTTGGGCTGCCTGCTGCAGCCGGCTGTTAATCGTGGTGTAGATCTTCAAGCCCCCTTTGTAAAGCAGTTCTTTCCCGTACTTCTCTTCAATGTACATGCGCACCTGTTCTACAGCATAAGGGGCATCTAAGTAGCCTTTGGGGCCCTTTGGCCGGAGTCTCACCGCTTCGGCTTCGGCCTTTTTTGCCTGTTCGGGGGTGATCATTTTACGGTCGACCATGCGGTTAAGCACGTAAAGCTGGCGCTCGCGGGCCTTCTTGGGATGGCGTAGAGGTGAAAGGTTGTTGGGCGCGGGAGGAAGGCCGGCGATTATGGCGCATTCAGCCAGCGTTAAATCCTGCAGGGACTTGCCAAAATAGGTTTTCGCTGCGGCCGCTACCCCGAAGGCCCCTTCGCCCAGATATATCTGATTCAAATAGAGGAAAAGGATCTCGTTTTTGGTTAGATAGCGTTCAATGCGCTGGGCCAAAATGGCCTCTTTTAGCTTGCGAGTGAAGGTCCGTTCGGGAGTGAGGAAGAAGGATTTGGCGATCTGCTGGGTGATTGTGCTCCCCCCCTGTACCACATCAAGGGCCTCGATGTTGCGGAAGGCTGCGCCTAATATCCTCCAGTAGTCAATGCCCTGATGTTCAAAAAAACGGGCGTCTTCTGCGGCTACGAAGGCCCTGGTCAATAATTTGGGCATCTTCGAAAGGGGAACGACCATCCGCCGTTCAATGAAGAACTCGCCGATCACCATTTCATCGTCGGAATAGACCTCAGAGACTATATAGGGCTGGTAATCTTTCAGGGTTGTCAACCTGGGCAGGTCGAAGATGAGGGTAAAGTATAAGACTGTAGCTGCCCCGGCAGCAAGAAAGACCATAAGGAAGAGGATGAGGGCCAGGGTCCTTAAGGTGCGGCCCTTTTTTTTCTGAATACGTTTTGAGCGGGTTTCAACCATGGGGAAAATAAAAAAGTTAGGGGGTTCGTTTAAACACGCCGATCCCGTTGGGAACCGGCCATCCTCCGGGAAGGTTGATTTTTAAAGACTTATAGTCCACGTACATCTGAGCTGAAGGTCCGCCATCGAGAGTCAAAGCGTCCCGGCATTCCAGGCCTCCTTCGGATTCCGGGAGACGAAAAATCCTGGCCAAATCCTGGAGGTAAACGTTTGTATCTTCCGAATTCAGCAAGATAATCTGGTTTTTGAAAGTGATGCCCAGGGCCGAACGCCTGGCTACCTGTTTTTTAAGAAGCAATTCCCGGCCAGCTACCACAACCCGCGGGCCAACCTGGAGCGCCTGGGAAACGGGCCTCTCATTGTGGAACTCTTTGGTGTGGATAATTCGGGGACGGTTGTCTTGAACAAGAAAAACTCCCCAGTCGGTTTTCCGCAAAGGGTTAACTTCCCGGCCGTCTATGATCAGCAGGCCAAGGGGCCGGTAATCGGGCATGAAAAAACTACCGTTGACCGCAGCCAGGGCTTGAGTTTTTTGGGCTAATATCCTGATTTCCATCCTATCCGTTCCAAATACCCGGCTGTCGATCACCCGCACGAGGAATTTTTCCATATCCACCTTCAAAACCCTGAGCTTGATGAAGGTCTGATAGGTAGGCCCGTCGAGCTGCATGGACCTGGCTTCGAAGCCTTCATCGATTTTTTGCCAATGGTTAGCGGGAGAGCCGGCCGCCTGCCCTATCAGAATCAGGGGCGCTCCCAGGGTAAAAAATAATAGAATCTGCTTGATTTTAGTTCTGCCCCGGCGTTTCATTTTGTTTTGATTTTATATTAAATATAGATGATTTTTCTGTACTTGTCCACTTCATATCCTTATATCCTTCCTCTTTTTTTTGTACGTTGAATCCCTCGTTTTCAATTTTCCATCGCATCCTCCCTCCGTCATTCGATAAGTTCGTGGCGTTTTTAAACGAGACGTGGCAATTGGTGCCCCACTTGAACTTCGTCGTTTTCTTTTGTCCCTCCTGGTCGGGTTTGGTCTCCAAGCACTCGACCACGGATAACAGGTGCTCCTTCTTTTCGGAATCGACATAGGCAATGTCATCGGCCCAGCGGAAAACCTGTTTGATTTGGGCCTCCTTGCCCGTGCGCCAGGTCAATCGGTTCTCAGGTTGTAATTCAGACAAAGCATCGAACTCCTCGTTCAAGGAAGGCAAATCCTCGTCCGCGAGAACGATCATGAACTTCCAGCCGTAACGACGGCACAGACCAAAGGTCGGCCCCCTGCGAAGAGACCGTCCATCGACAAAAGGATCGGCAACCGTGGGACCCGGATTTTAAGTCGCTCTGCCAGACGGTGGAAGGCCTTAACTTCGCAATCCTGTTTGGTCGCCTTGTCTCCGGGATTCTCGATAAACTCAGTCATCAAAGAGAAGACGAAGCCATTGGAGGTGACGAGTTTGGCTTCCAGGACGGGGTGGTAGTAAAGGGTCTTTCCATTGTGAGTGCGCGTGAGACAATGGGGGCAGTGACGGTGCCTGAAGCTGATCGTGCCCGTTCCATCGATGGCCACAACGAAGTAGATTCCCAATATACGGAGGACCTTGCTGGTTCCTGACTTGCAATTCAGACACTATTGACGTCTGTGGTTGGGGTGGCGAGGCGGTTTGGGGTAGTAAAGTGTCAATGATCGCCTCAATAGAGCCACCCGTGATCGCCGTAATGGAGCCACGGGAAAGTGGCCCGAAAGCGATTTCGGACGGCTTTTCAAACTAAGGTTTTTCTCCGGGGATTGTAAGGAGAAGAGGGGGCAAAAGTCGGGTCTCTTGCGAATTGAAGAAAAAGTTATCCCTTTAGCTTTTGGGAGAAAAAAGCCGCCTGTTGGTTTATTCGATCTCTCTTTGGAACCGGTTGATCTTAAGCCGATAGAGCTCCTTGGGAGTCATATCCATTGGGTAAAACAGTTCTTCTACGTCTACGATCCCATAGATGCCTTCATAGTAGACGATCATTTTATGGATGCTCTGGCCCATCTTCTTTCCTCTTAAGCGGCGAATCCCCAGATGGGCCAAACGCTGACCCCGCTGACTCTTGTAAGCATTCACCAGGCTATAAGTGATTAGGGTCAAAACCGCATGCGCCCGGATGTCCGAGCAGGTCTTCTGCGGATACTTTAACTTAACAGATGATAGCCCTGCTTGAGCTCTCGAAATCCCTGATTCTCAATCTCCGAACGCAAATCGTACTGCTCCAACACCCTCAAGGGCCGAGAGACCGAAAGGCTGGTCAAAAAAATCTTCTCCTGGAGGAAATATTGGACGGAGGGATGCCTTCCGTCTGCCTGGGGGAGGTCAAGGACCGTTCTTTATGGTTCAAAGGATATGAGCAGATTTATCTCGAAAGAGATTTCCGGGAAATCAGCCAGATCGAGAATTTGATCGCTTTTCGGAATCTGCTCCACCTGGTGCCTTTACGGACTGGGAAGCTTTTCAGCTCAAGCGAGATTGGGCGGAATGGAAAATTATCCGCCGCGACGACCTCAAGATACTTATCCCTGTTTGAAACCACCTCCGGAGTCCAGAAAATTTATAACTATTTGAAAAGAACTGGATTCCGGCTTTCGCCGGAATGACAGAAAAATACCTTTTCAGATATTTTAAAACCCCCGTCCCTCATCCCTTCTGTCGTCCTTATGGCGGAATTTCAAATAGGTTATTTTTTTCTTGACAAAATTTCCCTATGGAAGTATATAGCCTATCGATAGAAGATAGCAGGGCATATCTTCACGCCTGATAAATCCCAAATAGAAGAGCTTCTTGCAAAAGTCCGTAATTTAATCTTCGACAGGCTCAGGGTGAACGGGCTTAGGTTGAAATTATTTAGTTTTTCCGTTCGTGGTGAGCTTGTCGAACCACAAAAAAATACTTTTGCAAGAGGCTCAAAAGATTGATGAATTCGTAAAAAGTTTGAAAATGCGTCTTTCTGTCATTCCGGCGAAGGCCGGAATCCAGTTCTTTCAAATAGTTATATGTTTTCTGGACTCCGGTTTTCACCTGTCTGCCAGGCACAGGCAGGCCGGAGTGACGACTTTTTACGAGATCATCAAGATTGATTTTAAAAAAGAAAAAAGAAATAATTATTGTTTTTGAAACCTAACTGCCGTCCAAAGGAGGATCAAGGTGGGAATGGTTTTTCGGAAAGCCTGGCATTCGAGACGTCGAAGTCGGGCTTTGTGAGAAAGAACCAATTTTTCGCTTGATAATTCCCCGCAGCTTGGTGCAGGGTCATTCATTAGTTAGTTCTCATCCGGAAACCCCCTCTCCCCTTGCGGGAGAGGGTTGGGGTGAGGGGGATTAAAATGGAAGTTTTAGAAATTTTAACCCCTTATCACCCCCACCCTCCCCTCCCCCGTCGAAGGGGGAGGGGAAAAGTTGAGTTTCCGGATGGACACTAGTTAAACAGCCTCATAATTGATGGGGAAGGAGGTGATAGCAGGCGGAAAGGGGTTACAAACTAAGCAACGGACTAAATTTAGAAAGGAGAGAAGTAAAATGAAAAAGCGAATCATGATGTTGTTCTTAGTAGCTGTATTCGTTGGGGGTTTAGTTTTCGTTGACTCGGCTTATCAGACAGCGCAAGCCCAGCCCAAGGTGATCAGCTGGACAGGGCAAAGCTGCCTCCCGCCGGGAATGCCCGTATCTATTGCGCTGGCGGATCTGTCCGAGAGGGTTAAAAAAGCCAGTGGAGGGCGCTTCATTTTGACTGCCAAGCCGGCCGGCTCGGTTTGCCCGGCAACCAAGGAATGGATAGCGATCAATAAGGGAGTCCTGGACTTCGCCGCCACCGGCGGTTCGTATATGGTGCCGGAAGTTCCTTTCGGCAGTATTATCGCCCAGCGCGTGGGCGCCAAATTATCTCCCCTGGGACACATGATGTGGTTCGAGACCGAAGGCCGGGAACTGGTTAACAAATGGTATAAGCAAATGGGCTATAAATTTATGAATATTGGCGGATTTCATGGTCTGCCCGAGGGGTGGATCCATTTGAAAAAACCGCTGAAAGGGCCGGCAGACCTGAAGGGGCTAAAGATGAGGGCTTCCGGTGACGGCGGGATCGTCCTCTCCCGGATGGGCGTTGGCACAGTGTTCATGCCTCTGGGTGAAATCTTTGAGAACATGAAACGCGGGATCATCGATGCCTTTGAATGCAGCTGCCCCTCATTTGATTATACTATGAAATTATATGAAGCGAGCAAATACTACTACCTGAGCCCGACCCGTGCTCCCTGGGAGATGTACGAAATCCAGGTTTCGAGGGAGAAGTTTGAGGCTTTGCCCGAGGACCTCAAGGCCATCTTCCTGAACTGTCTGAAGGGAACGGAAATCGAATACCACGCCAAGCTGGTGGCGGACAATGCCAAAGCGGTGCAGGGCTTCAAAGACAAGGGAGTCATCGTTGAAAATCTTCCCAGCTCCATCGATGATGCCTTTGTCGCCGAGGCCACGAAGTACCTGAAGGAAGTAGCGGCCAAGCATGAATCCATGAATGAGGTGCTCACGTCCCAGCTGAAGTTCGAAGAGATGTGGAAGAATCTATACGGACTGCCTTCGCCCGGCAAATAGGGTCGTGAACGCTATAAAGGCGAGTTTAGGAGTGGATTTAATAACCCCATAGCTGAATTTGCTGGTTCGCTTTGGAAGAGGAATTTGAAACTCGTGTAACACTTTAGACTTTTGAAAAGTGGTCAAATCCCCCTTCATCCTCCTTTTCCAACGGGGGAAAAAGTGTAATTTTTTATGGAAGGCATTGAAAAGTTCTCCTCCCTTTGGAAAAGCCTGCCTGCGGTAGGCAGGGGAGGCCGGGAGGGATTTCCGGTCCGCCTCAGGCGGATCAAAATGCTAAATTGATACAAACTTGCTAAATATACCGCAGGTTCCCTTTTTTTCAGGGAACCTGCTTACTTCTTTTTCGAAGAAACATGCCTGCGAGCAAATGAGGAGGATGATTAACTGTGAGACGATTTCTAACGATCATTGATCGGATGAATGAATGGATAGGGAGCTGGATAAGGTTGCTGGTTTATGCCTTCATTGGACTGATTTGCTTTGAAGTGCTGCTCAGGTACGGATTCAACAATCCGACAATTCAACTCCCGGTCATTGTCACCATGACCGCCGGGGCCATGTACGCCCTTTCTTTCGGAAATATTATGCGCCAGGACGGGCATGTGCGGATTGACGTTTTCTCCCGCCTGCTGTCAGTGAGAGGGAAAGCAATTTTTGAAGTTGTTTTAGGGGCGCTGTTTTTATTCCCAGTCATCGGCGCGCTTACCGCTTCTGCAGCGGGATGGGTCTGGTATGCCTGGTCCATCGACGAGAGGGATATGCAGACCTTCTGGTACGCTCGCATAGGCCCCATTCGGACCGTGGTGTTTATCGGACTTCTTCTGTTCTTGCTACAGGGTCTGGCGGCATTCGTGCGGAACCTGAACATTTTATTCGGGAGGAAAGAAACCCCATGATTGAATTGAGCCAAGAGATTATTGCGATAATTATGCTGGGGGGAATTCTGGCGGGGGTGTTGACCGGCTATCCCCTGGCTTTGGCCATCGGCGGCATTGCCTTTTGGATGGGAATTTACCTTTTCGGACCAGCCCTCACTTTCGAGATCTTCTACAGCCGCTCTTATGATATGCTGAATAACTATGTTTTACTGGCTGTTCCCGGTTTTGTCCTCATGGGCGCTGTGCTGGAACACTCGGGAGCGGCCGAGGGCGTTTTCGAGGAACTTTACGTATGGTTCGCCGGGCTGAGAGGCGGTCTGGCCCTGGCTACGATCATATTGGGGACCATAGTGGCGGCCACGGTGGGAGTCATCGCCGCCTCGGTCACCTTGCTGACCCTGACTGCCCTCCCATCCATGGTAAAGCGGGGATACGACCGAAGCCTGGCGGCCGGCGCGGTTTGTGCGGGCGGCAGTCTGGGCATTCTCATCCCGCCGAGCATTATGCTGGTGATTTACGGGCCCATGGCCAACCTTTCCGTGGGCAAAATGCTCCTCGGAGCCGTCATACCGGGCCTTTTCCTGTCTTTTTGCTATTGCCTTTACATCCTGGTGAGGTGTATCCTCCAGCCGCAAATTGCCCCGCCGGTTCCTCCCGGAGAAAAACAGGTTCCTTTCCTGGTGAAGACACTCCGCCTCGCGGTCGCCATAGGGCCTCTCGTTTTTCTGATTCTGGCCGTGCTGGGCAGCATTTTTTTAGGGATTGCTTCTCCTACGGAGGCTGCCGGGGTTGGTTCTCTGGCCACGATCCTTCTGGCCGCCGCCCACCGCCGTCTCAATATGGAGGTCATGAAAAAGGCTGCGGCCACGACAGTAAAAGTCAGCGGCATGGTCCTCCTGATCGGCATGCTGGCCTCTTCCTTTACCGGCATATTCATGCGCGCGGGCTGCGATGAAATTGTGGCCAGGTTCATCATGAGCATGCCCGGGAGCAAGTGGGGGGCCTTTGCCATCATCATGGTGATCTGCTTTGCCCTGGGCTTTTTCATCGATTGGCTGGGGATTCTCTTCATCATGGTTCCCATCATAACCCCCATCGGGACAGCCCTGGGATTCGACCCCCTGTGGTTTGCCATGATGATCTGCATCAACCTGCAGATGTCCTTCATGACCCCACCCTTTGCTTATTCGATATTCTACCTTCGGGGGGCCGCCGATCCCAGATTGGAAGTGACCACGAGGCACATTATTCGGGGGGTCGTTCCGTATGTTGTATTGATCGCGATAGCTCTTGTCGTGTTCATCCTGTGGCCTGAAATCATTCTTTGGCTGCCCAACAAAATGCTATAGGGCAGACACTTGACACTTTCCATCATAGAGAAGTCGCCAAAAACGATGTGATAAACCTTTAGGGATTCGAGCGCATGACATAAAAGGGGGCGTTGCTTAAAACCAGCAAAATTATTTTCCGCCCCCTTCTTTTCTAATGGCCATGGCAATGGCTGAAGTCCCTACCCCTGCATGCCAGGCAATCTCCGCCATGGGGATCCCCATCTCCCGATTCATTGGATATGCCAACTTCTTTTTCTGTAATGCGCTCTTTGGTTTCCTGGGCGATCCGACGGACAAAGACACCGCTTATCCTTGTAAAAAAAATTTTTCTTTTGAACCAAGGCTTTTGTACACCACCGGCCTTTAGGCGTCAGAGTCCATAGGCCTTGTAACAGGTTTGGCATACCGGGGAAAGGGGTGGGGGTTCTTTCGGGGCCTCACTTTCCAGGCCTGAAGACCCGACATTGGCAAACGCGTCTAAAATCTGTCTCATATCTTTTTTAGCCCTTCTGCGTTCTTCAAATATCTCTCTGAATTTCTTATAGGATTCCCTGTTCCAGGTCTCCAGAAAATCTTCCTTATTGATGTTGCCAAAAAAAGTCTGGGGAACCAGGTATTCCTTATTCATGAAGATTCGGGGGATATTCCCCTTTTTAGGAATTCGCAGATAAAGGCAGGGAGCCACTGAGCCATCCACGGGAAAAAACACAGCCTTGATCGGGTTGGCTTCGCAGACGGGTTGCTCTTCGGCCTTAAGCGGGTAAGTTTTAATAGCAATGCCCAGCTCTTTGCCGCGGCGATGGAGCTCATCAATAATCTGCTGAAATGCGGTGGTTGGGGATTCATGGTGGAAGGCCCTGAGGATGTTCCATCTCTCCTCCGGCAGGTAATCCAAATTGGTGAAAATCACTTCATCCACTCCCAGCTTTTTTGCCAGAGGAACAAGGCTGGGGAGCGCTGGCATATTGAGGCGGGTCATGGGGAAGGAAAGCTTTACGGTAGGCGTATTCCGCCTAAGCTTCTTCCTCAATTGAATGAATCCTTCGATTTGCCCCAGGATTCTCTTGAAATCAGATCCTATGGGCAGGCTTTCCTTAATCTCCGGCGTGGCCAATTCCAGGGATATTATCAGTAAATCAAGACCTGAAGTAAGCAGGTGGTGAGATAAATCTCCGGTTAAATGAATGCCGTTCGTGGTTAGGCTGGTCAGAGAATCTTTCTCCTTGGCCAGGCGAAGCATGGGGATGATATTTTCATTCTCCAGGGGCTCCCCCCATCCGCGGATGGCCACCCATTTGGTCGAATGGAAATACCGACCGATGTTTTGAAATGTTTCCAGGGACATATTTTGAAATATCCATTGTTCCGCAAAAACAGCCCGGGGACAGATGTGGCATTCCAGAGAGCTATAAGTGGATATCTCGATTTGAAAGGCTTCGAATTCACGGCGCCCGCTTTTAAAAATACTGGCCAGCTTTTTTAGCATATGCAATTTGCCTGTGGATAATAGGTAGAAACCATCCCACCATTTACAGTTTTAAGCTTTGGGGAAAAGGGGAAGGAGATGGCCAACCGTCATGATAGCCATTATGAAGCCTTCCTTACATTAAGTTCGGGAAATAAGGAATTTTACCTCTTTGTCATCGAAGGAGAAATATTCTCCCGTGATGCCGTCGGCTGCCCTGGAGGCCAGAAAAAGAACCAATTTGGCCGGTTCGTCGGGTAAATGCAGGATACCTTCTTCTTTCAATCGTTCAAACATATCCGTTCCAATTGCTTTGGCCCCGGCCTTTCTGATCTCTTCCTGCATCCGGGTGTCCATGACGCCGGGATGGATGGCATTAACCTGGATATTGTAGTCCTTGAGTTCGCGGGACAGTTGCTTGGTAAAATGAATCAGCCCCGCTTTGGCGACCATGTAAGGTGTTAAATTCGGCCGGGGAGTCAAGGTTGTGGCCACGTTGATGACTTTCCCTTCTTTTTTTTCGATCATGATCGGCAGGACAGCTTTTGTACACAAGAAAGCTGATGTCAGATTGATTCTCAGGGTTTGTTCCCATTCGGCCAGGGAAATTTCATGGAGGGGGGCAATGGGACCCCTGGCCCCTGCGTTGTTTACCAGGATGTCTATCGTGCCATAGGCCTCCAAGGCCCTTTTCAGCATATGGTTCACCTGCTCCTCCTCGGAGACATCTGTGGGAATAGAGAGGGCGTCCTTTTTTAACGATCGTAACTCCTCAGCCACATGCGCGATTTCCTCGTTGGTCCTGGCGGCCAGAACGACCTTCGCTCCTTCCATGCCAAAGGCGAGGGCTACAGAACGGCCCAGTCCTCGTCCTCCCCCGGTAATGATGGCAACTCGATTTTGCAGCTTCATAGCTTCTCCCAAATAAAGATCGCTTTCCAATTAGTTCTCATCCGGAAACTCAACTTTTCTCCTCCCCCTTCGACGGGGGAGGGGAGGGTGGGGGTGATAAGGGGTTAAAATTTCTATGACTTCCATTTTAATACCCCTCACCCCAACCCTCTCCCGCAAGGGGAGAGGAGGTTTCCGGATGAGAATCAATTAGAATTGTGGAGCCTTTATAGATATTTTTCCGACGGGCACATTAATATGATACTACTTTTATTTAAATACATCATTTAGATTTTTTTCAAGGATTAATTAGGCACCATGCCACAAGTTCCATTCATTTTTCGCCCGATCGCTTTTTAACCCTTCTTTGGGGAATATTTGTTTTAAATCAGTTTATCTTAAAAAAGTCTTGTTCAGACGGATAATTATATTTATAATCTTCTTGATGGCGTGCCCTAACTATGTCACGAGAGGTTCTTGAAAAAGTCCGAAACACTGTCATTCCCGCGAAAGAGGGAATCGAGGACAGCCTGAAAAATAGGGATTCCGGGTCGCGCTTCGCTTGCCCGGAATGACGATTGAGAAACAGATTTTGAGATCTGCAAGAACCTCAAAAGTTGATAAACTCGTAAAAAGTCTGAAAATGCCCTTTTCCGTCATTCCGACCCCGATTTTCATCGGGATAAACTTCAGCCGGAATCCAGTATTTTCAAATGCTTATAAATACCCTGGACTCCGGTTTTCACCTGTCTGCCAGGCACAGGCAGGCCGGAGTGACGACTTTTTACGAGATCATCAAGAGTTATTTAAGGAAAAGTGGGGTGTGTTCTTCTAAGAGGCTTTGACGATTGTACAAGCGTTTTCTAAAGCGACTGTTTAAACTTATTGCATAGGAATTTCCTTTTTTAACTTTAGGCACTTTAGTTCACTTTAGGCATTTAACTTGATTGTATAGGAAATTCGTTTTTGGACACGGATGTACACAGATTATCAGGATAAACTAAAAAGAAAATAATTATCTGCGTAAATCTGCGTCCCATTAAATTTTTTCGAACCATTGGGGAGGATCCATGAAAGCTGCTTATTATCACGGGAACAGAACCATCAGGATTGGCGAATCAATTAGACGCCCACCCGGGCCAGATGAAGTCCGGCTCAATGTGGCCTATTGCGGGGTGTGCGGAACGGATCTGCATATTTTCAGGGGGGGTATGGATAAACGGGTTGCCATACCGCAAGTCATCGGTCATGAAATGGCCGGTGAGATTGCCGAAGTGGGCGCGAACGTCAAGGGTTGGGCAGCAGGAGAACGGGTGGTCGTGCGCCCCCTGGCCTCCTGCGGAACCTGCCCGGCCTGTTGCGCCGGACATGCCCACATCTGCTACAACCTCAAATTCCTGGGAATTGACACCCCCGGCGCCTTTCAGAGTTCCTGGACAGCACCAGCCCACACCCTTCACCGGCTTCCTCCAGGCTTTTCTCTGGACCAGGCGGCCTTAATTGAACCAATCGCAGTAGCCTGCCATGATGTGCGACTGGGCATGGTAAAAAGCGGCGAGGAGGTTGTGGTTATCGGTGGCGGGCCCATTGGCCTGTTGATCGCTTTAGTCGCTGCGCAGATCGGGGCGCGGGTGTTAATCTCGGAGGTGAATCCGTTTCGGTTGAAGCTGGCGCGCGAGTTCGGGCTGGAGGCGGTCAATCCTAAGGAGACAGATCTGGCCGATTTTGTGGGGAAGCGGAGCGGCGGGGCAGGCGCAGATGTGGTTTTTGAAGTGTCCGGGTCCGCGGCCGGCGCTGCCACCATGACTCAACTGGTCCGGGCCCGCGGCCGGATTGTCATTGTGGCGATTTTCGCGGAAATGCCCAAAGTTGACCTTTTCAGTTTTTTCTGGCGGGAATTGCATCTCTTAGGGGCGCGGGTGTATGAGCCCGAAGACTTTGAAGAAGCCATTTCCCTGGCAGCCCGCGGAATCCTGCCGCTTACGCGCTTGATCAGCGACCGGCGGCCTTTGTCAGATTTGCAAACGGTATTTGAGCAGATCGAAGCCAGCACGGACCTGATGAAGGTCCTAATTGATACGCAAGGAGAGTAAAAAATGGATAATCTGAGCCAATTCCGATTGGACGGCAAGGTTGCCCTGGTGACGGGTTGCCGGCGGGGCATTGGCCGGGCCTTTGCCCAGGCTCTGGCCGAAGCCGGGGCGGATATTGTGGGTGTGAGCACATCCCTGGAGCCCTCAGGGAGCGAGGTAGAGAAGGACGTGATTGCCCGGGGGCGCAAGTTCAAAGGTTATGCCTGTGATTTTTCTGACCGGAAGGCCCTTTATGCCTTTATCGAGCAGGTTAAAAAAGATATTCCCTCCCTGGACATCCTGGTCAACAATGCCGGTATAATTTTGCGCAAACCGGCGGCGGAACACCCTGACGACTACTGGGACAGAGTAATCGAGGTAAATCTTAATGCTCAATTCATCCTGGCCCGCGAGTTTGGCAAAGATATGGTGGCCCGAGGCAAAGGCAAGATCATTTTCACTGCATCTCTTTTAACCTTCCAGGGGGGCATCACGGTTCCGGGGTACGCGGCCAGCAAGGGAGGTGTGGGGCAACTGACCATGGCCCTGGCTAATGAATGGGCCGGCAAAGGCGTCAACGTCAATGCCATCGCCCCGGGTTATATTGCCACGGATAACACAACTGCGTTGCGGGCCGATCCGGTGCGGAATGAGCAGATCCTGGCCAGAATTCCCGCCGGGCGCTGGGGAACACCGGACGACCTGAAAGGGGTTGTTGTTTTCTTAAGTTCCGAAGCAGCCAATTATGTGCATGGCGCCATTATTACGGTGGATGGCGGCTGGATGGGGAGGTAGAGGGGAATTTTATAAGGGTGGAGAAGGAACTGGAGGAGAATGAACGTGGAAGAGTTTAAACAACTGATTTCCCACTTTCCCACTTTCCCTTTTCCCCGACTGCGGATTTTTCCCGGGCAAGATCCCTTAACCGTCGCTTCCAGGAATATGGTATATTGGATTTAAGGGATTACGTCAAGGAAGATTGAAAGTTTTTCGGCAGGGAGATCGCGTATGGCCGTAAAAAAAATTGGAGAGCTTCTGGTTGAGGCAGGGCTGATCTCTGAGGCCCAACTGCTGGAGGTCCTGGAGGAGAGGAAAAAAGCCAGCGGCCTCCACATCGGAAGTATTCTGGTGAAAAAAGGGTACGCCACGGAAATAGACATTGCCCAGACGCTTTCCTTTCAGTTGAATATCCCTTTTGTGGACATTTCTACCGCGACCATCGACCCGGAAGCCATCAAGCTTATAAACGAAAAGCTGGCCAAGAAATATCTGCTGATTCCCCTTTACTTCGAAGGAAAAAATTTACTCGTAGCCATGGCCGATCCCTTGAACTTGAATGCCATCAGCGATGTCAGTTTTTCTGCCGGGCTGAAAATCAAGCCCTGCATGGCCACCACTTCTGATATTGCCAATGCTATTCGCATCCATTATCATCTCAGCCAGCCGATCGAGGATCTCATCGTTGACTTGAAGCTTAAGTCGGATAAGTATGTTGAGGTTCTCCATGAGGGCGATTCGGAAAGGGACATCGTCGAGCAGGTCAAAAAGAGTTCCGCTCCCCCCATTATCAAGATTGTTGATTCCATCATTGTCCATGCCGCAGAAAGCAGAGCCAGCGATATCCACCTGGAGCCCCAGGAAAAATGGGTAAAAGTGAGAATCCGGGTGGACGGCCTGATGAGAGAGGCCATGCAGCTACCCAAATGGGTTCAGGGATCTGTGGTTTCCCGGATCAAATTAATGGCCAAAATGGACATCGTCGAAAGAAGGATTTCCCAGGATGGCAGGATCAAGGTCAGGCTGGGGGATAATAACCTGGATTTAAGAATTTCAACGCTGCCGACCCATTACGGGGAGACGGTGGTGATGAGAATGCTCGACCCGAAAACAGCGATGATCAGCCTGAATAACATCGGTCTTCTCCAGCAGGACCTGGAAAGGGTTGTGGACATAGTCGAAAGGCCCCAGGGAGTAATCCTGGTAACCGGACCCACAGGCTCCGGAAAGACATCCACCCTTTATGCCATGATTGAACATATAAAGAGGGCACGGGTGTCCAATTAATAATCGAATAAAGTCAATTGGTTGTCTGGCATGGTGATCAGTTTTGTGCATTTTGGTGGTACGAGTGCCGATAAAATGGGCTTTTTCTCGAAAAGTGAGACACTCAAAAT
>VGSF01000052.1 GCA_016875165.1 Deltaproteobacteria bacterium | reverse complement strand
CCATACCCTTAGCCGCCAAACACCTCGTTATCGCACTGGTCAACGTCGTCTTCCCATGATCAATATGCCCTATCGTACCAACATTCACATGCGGCTTCGTCCGCTCAAACTTCCGCTTCGACATGTCTCCTCCTTTGCCTAAGGTTCTAGCAGATTTTTTTGTGGAGCCCACGACCGGGATTGAACCGGTGAACCTCATCCTTACCAAGGATGCGCTCTACCAACTGAGCTACGTGGGCCTGGAGCGGGAAACGGGATTCGAACCCGCGGCCCACAGCTTGGAAGGCTGTTGCTCTAGCCAGCTGAGCTACTCCCGCCCGGAAATTTTGAAAAAGCGTTTTAAAATTTACTTTTAGCTTGTAGCTAATAGCCAGTGGCTAAAAAATTCTCAATTAAGCTACAGGTCAATAGCTAATAGCCACAAGTAATTTTTGAAAACCGCAGGTTTCCAAAAATTCTGGTGGAGAGGGGAGGATTCGAACCTCCGAAGGCTTCGCCGACAGATTTACAGTCTGTTCCCTTTGGCCACTCGGGAACCTCTCCATATTTATTTTTCAACTTTCAGCTATCAGCTATCTAAAAAATTGATGGCTGACAGCTAAAAACCGAAAAAATATTGGAGCTGGCGATGGGACTCGAACCCGCAACCGGCTGATTACAAATCAGCTGCTCTACCGATTGAGCTACGCCAGCGAGAAGAAATATTTAACTATATTAAAATATTGTATATTACCTTTTATTTTTTTTTATGTCAATATTTTTTTAATATTTCCTCCAGCAATTTTTTTTATGCCCTTTAAGCACCAAACGGTAAGGGCGACCCGGCCATTTACCAGACAGCCGCGAATGCCCTGAATTCTTTTCACTGCGATTACGCTTTTCGCGCCAGCAAAGACCAGAATGACAGATTCCTTTTTGAAAGGAAATCGGGGTTGAAACAACCAGATTTTTCGGCACCCCTTCGATTAAGAACTTTTGGAAATTCTTGTAATTTCTAAGAAAAACCCCAAATTTCCCAACAAGCGCATCAGGGATATAGGGAGAAAAATTAATTTTAAAGTTGCCTTTTCAGGGAAAACGGGAAATTCCCTGCAAAAGCACCCCCTCCAGAAGTCCGGAGTCGACCACCAGCACCCTTTTTAGCTTAAAAACATCCAGGAGACCTAACACTATTGCTACCCCCGGGACAATCAAGTCTTCTCTCCCTTTTTCCAGGCCGGGAAAACTCAATCGCTCCCGCGCGGGAATGGTATTTAAGTTAAGGTAAATTTTTTTTAGGGATTGGCGGGAGATTTGATGGCCGTTGATTTTCAGGGGGTCGTAAAGTAAAAGTCTTTGATCGATTGCCGCCAGCGTGGTCATAGTCCCTGCTGTTCCCACGAGGTCCGGTTGGAGGTAGTCAAGTTTTAATCCTCCTCTTTCGAATTCTTGGCGAAGTTCTCCCAAGATTTTTCGGGTATGGGTTTTAAGCAGCTCCAATTCTTCTTCCTTTGGCGGATCGTTCTTAAGAAATCCTTCCCTCAGGGCTACAGCCCCCAAGGGCAAGCTTCTGGTAGCTCCTGGGTAATTTCTCTTCACCCAGATGATTTCCGTGGACCAGCCCCCCACATCGACAACCAACCAGGATGGGGCCATACCCTTCAAAGACCAAAGCACTCCCCGAAGCATCAGGCGGGCCTCCTCTTCTCCGGAAATGATATGTAAGGAGAGGCCAGTCAGTTTATGCACTTGCTTAATGAACTCTTCACCGTCCTTTGCCGCTCTCACCACTCCCGTGGCCACGGCGAAGACCGTCTCCACTCTTTCCTCCCGTAACACATCCGCAAAAAACTGGAGGGCTGCAATGGTCCGTAAGACGGCACCTGCATCCAGCTTGCCTTCCCCGGAAAAATTGCCACCCAAACGGGTAATTCGTCTCTCCACCCGCAAGGGATGGAAATCTCCCCCTGCGGTTTTCTCTGCCAGAAGAAGCCGCACGGTGTTCGAGCCAACATCTATGGAAGCATAACGGGAAAAAGCCATGAGGTGCTGGAAAAAATTCAGTGGTCAGCTGTTGGATAAATTAGATGGGGTAGATAAAATAAATGAAATTGGGTTGAATTTTCCCGAACGATCTGAAAAACTTTGTGAATTGATTCCTCCAGAAGAATATCCAGCAGAGAAAACTTTTTTTTCTCCGGATAAATCACTTCTGGCTCTCCTTTGATCCCGGCCATCTGGGCCGCCATGGTAATGGCATCCTCGAGGGTTCCCAGTTCATCTATTAAGCCCAGGACCTTGGCTTGGTCGCCGGAAAAAATCCTTCCATCAGCCAAACCCCGCACTTTCTCCAAAGGAAGTTGCCTCCCTTCGGCCACCGCCCGGATAAATTGCTCATGAACGCTGTCCAGCACTCCCTGGAGTAACTTTTTTTCTTCTTCGGTCATCTGGCGCATGGGAGAGCCGATATCTTTATGCTTGCCGCTTTTGATCACCGTGGAGCGCAAACCGATTTTGCGAAACAGTTCTTCGACGTTCAAACTCTCGACGACCACTCCGATGGAACCGGTGATCGATCCGGGATTGGCTATGATTTTATCCGCAGCGCTGGCAATGTAATAACCGCCGGAGGCGGCTGCAGAACCCACCGAGACCAAAACTTTTTTCTCTCGCTGGGTTTTTTTCACCTCGGCATGAATTTCTTGGGCCGGGCCTACAGCTCCACCTGGCGAATCGATTCGCAGCACGATGGCCTTAACTTTTTCATTTTTACGGAATTTTACCAGCTTTCCGACCACGGGTTGGGAGTCGATGATTACTCCTTTGATGTCGATTATAGCTACTTTCTCATTACCCCAAATACCTTCCTCCCGGCTGGAAAGATAAGAAAGGGCCCAGATGCTGATGACAAAAAGGCCAAGCAGCACGCCAAAGACCATCATTCCCAAAAGTACAGGGTGCCTTCTCATCTGGGGGTTACCGCTCCCGGAAGTTGCCGCCTTCCCGCGCCCTCCTCTCCAGCCCTTCCTTCAACATGCGGCCGAAGTCGGAAGTGTCATCGTCATAGACTGTTAACGGTTCTTTCCGGGAAGGATGCGATTGATAGCGGCCGATGTCCTTGATGCTCAGGCCGATTTTGTGTTTCTTGGGATCCACGTTGATGACCACGGCTTGAATCTCTTCTCCAACTTTGGCCACTTCTGTTGCTTTTTCCACTCTCTGGTTGCTTAGTTCGGAAATATGAACCAACCCTTCGATCCCCGGTTCGATTTCTACGAAAGCCCCAAATTTTGTGACGTTCGTAACCTTGCCCTTGATGAGCTGACCTACTTTGAAACGATGATGGACATCGTCCCATGGGTTTTTCTGAATCTGTTTGATGCCCAAAGAGAAGCGTTGATTTTCCTTATCGATATTCAAGACGATGGCCTGAACTTCCTGCCCCTTTTTAAAAACCTCCGAGGGATGTTTGAGACGTTGAATCCAGGAAACATCCGAGATATGCACCAGGCCGTCGATACCCTCGTCGATCCCGATGAAGATACCGAAATCGGTGATATTTTTGATTCGCCCCTGGATTTTCGTTCCCACTGGATAGCGTTCGGCAATAGTATCCCAGGGGTTCGGGCTGGTTTGCTTTAAACCGAGGGAAACCCTTTTCTGTCCAGGATCATTATCCAGCACCATGACTTCCACCTCATCCCCTAGGGAGAGAATCTTGGAAGGATGCTTGACTCGTTTGGTCCAGGACATTTCCGAAACGTGCACCAAACCTTCCACCCCTTCTTGCACCTGGACGAAAGCTCCGTAATCTGTAATGGAAGTTACCTTTCCTTTGACTCTCGTTCCCACGGGGTATTTTTCGGCCACTTTCTCCCAGGGATCGGGGAAGGTTTGTTTCAGCCCCAGGGATACACGCTGATGTTCCCGGTCGAATTGCAAAACTTTGACTTTGATTTTCATGCCGAGGGTCAGAACTTCTGAGGGGTGGTTGATCCGCCCCCAGGAAATATCCGTGATATGCATCAGCCCATCGATCCCTCCCAAATCAATGAAGGCGCCATAATCGGTAATATTTTTAACCACCCCTTCGGCAATCTGTCCTTCTGCCAAAGTCTCCAGGGTCTTCTGCCGGTGCGATTCCCGTTCTTTCTCCATAAGAATCCGGCGGGATAAAACCACGTTCCCGCGCCGCCGGTTGAGCTTGATGATCTTGAACTTGAACGTGCCGCCGATGAGTTTTTCCAAATTGCGGATGGGGCGGATGTCCACCTGGGACCCGGGCAGAAAAGCCATCACCCCGATATCTACGTTTAGGCCTCCCTTAATTCGGGAGACCACCTTCCCTTCGATCACCTGATCGTCGTTCCAAGCGCGACTGATTTCTTCCCAGAATTTATATTTATCCGCTTTCTCCTTAGATAAGTTCACCAGCCCCGTTTCAGATTCTTTCCTTTCCACAAAAACATCGACGGGGTCGTCAACCGACACAACCAGCGCCCCGTCCTTGGTGACGAATTCCCGCAAAGGAACCTGGCCTTCCGATTTGAATCCAATGTCTACGGTTACAAATTCAGGTCCTACATGGATTACCCGCCCCCGGACGACTTCTCCTTCTTGCACTTCGTGCAGGCTTTCTTCGTAAAGGTCTTGGAAACTTTCCCCTTCTTCGGGTTTGGTCTTGGTCTCATTTTGTTCTCCCATTGCCTCTATCGGAGGACCATCCCCCATTTTCTCAAAAAAAAGCTCTTCCTCTTTTACTGACATTTAAATAACCCCCTCAAACTTTTTCCTCCAAATTATTTTTCAAGTTATTAACACCCCCACCCTAACCCTCCCCCATCCAGGGGGAGGGAATTTTGGATCCCCCAGTATCTCCCCTCCCCTGGCGGGAGGGGAATGGGGGGAGGGGGATAAAAAAGCAAATTCCTATACAATAAAATTATAGCATATTTAAAAAAAACCACAACCACAATTAAACCCCCCTTTTTTGTGGTCACGAATGATTCGTTATACCTGGTGGCGGATTATCCTTCCCAGACCCGGGATTAAGGTCCCGCCCCGGCGGGATTGGCAGCATGAGGTGCTGGCCCTAATTTAATTGTGAACTGCGTAATGTAAAATAGTTGAAAAAATTTCAATAAATTCCAAAGTCCGCAATCTATATGCCGATGCCTCTCCGCCTAAGGCGGACTCATAGCCCTGAACCCAGGGCTACGATTAGGGATTCTACAAAGTGAAGAGGGGCGAGCAATTAGATATTTCCGGCTTAATTTTCTTTACCCTTTAAGACAACTTGAAGCATACGCGCGACGACCTCTTCCGGGGTTAATCCGGTGGAGTCGATTAAAAGGGCATCTGTAGCCCGGCGCAGCGGGGCCAATTCCCTCGAGGAATCCTGCTCATCTCTCCGGGCCATTTCCTTTTCTATCTCTTCAACTTTTAAGGAAAGGTCTGTACCAACAAGTTCTAGCTGGCGTCTTCTGGCCCGTTCCCCCGGTTCTGCACTCAAAAAAAATTTATATCCGGCATCGGGAAAAACAACCGTTCCTGTGTCCCGGCCTTCGGCCACGATTTTTCCCTTTTCTCCAATTTTGCGCTGAAGCCGCACCATGGCCTCCCGCACGGAACGTTTCATTGATACCCTGGAAGCCATCCACCCAATTGCCGGCTCACGAATCTTCCGGGTTACATCCTCCCCATCGAGGATTACCCGTTTTTCTTCGTCATCTCCCTTAAAAATAATTTTTATGTTTTGGCATAGACCTTCTAAGGCTGCTTCGTCTTCAGGGTTGACGCCCTCTTGCCTTACTTTAAGGGCTACTGCTCGGTACATGGCCCCTGTGTCCAGATAAAGATAGTGGAGATACCGGGCCAGAATCTTGCTCACCGTGCTCTTCCCGGCCCCCGCTGGACCATCGATGGTAATGATTTCTTTGCGGCATTTTTCCTTTTTCTGTTTAAACCCCTTGCCCGTCAAAGTTTTTCCTTCTTCCATGATTATTGCACCTCCTTCTTAGCCTATCGGGTCGAAAAAATCAATTTATTTTTTCAGCTCTTTCCCTTTTTTGCCTGAGGGTCGTACCCATAATATGGGGAACAAACAACTTCTTTTTAGGTTCCGCAAATTTTTTTTGACAAAAGAATGAATTGAAGTATAATTTGTTTTAATCTTCGAGCCTGCGCTCCTTAAATATTTAAGGGAAATATTGGGAAGCGGGCCAGGGCAGAGCTTAAAACACATCTGCCTCCCGGACTTGGAAAGGAGACGCCTACGAAACCCAGCATAAGCTTAGCCAATATTCTATGGAATATTAGCCTTTCTTTTTCATCCACCCTAATTGGGCCTTTGAGCCAATTGTTCCGGCGATGAGTACTTTAATCGACACGCATAACCGCAAGATCAATTATCTGCGCATTTCCATCACCGACCGATGCAACCTGCGCTGTCAATACTGTATGCCCAAGGAGGGAGTCTCCCAATTCGGCCACTCCGAAATTTTAAGGTATGAGGAAATTCTAAGGATTGCAGCGCTGGCGGTAAAGAAAGGCATCAATAAGATCCGTGTTACCGGAGGCGAGCCCTTAGTCCGCAAGGATGCCGTCCAGCTTATCAACCACCTCTCCCTCCTCAGGGGCGTTGAAGACTTATCCATGACCACCAACGGAATCCTTCTGGCGGATTGCGCCCCGGCCCTCTTTCAGGCTGGGATGAAGAGGGTGAATATCAGCATGGATTCCCTTGAACCGGAAAAATACCGGCGGATTACCCGCGGGGGCGACCTCTCCAGGGTATGGGCCGGGATCGAAGCCGCCCAATCCGCTGGAATTTTTCCCATCAAAATTAATGTCGTGGCCATCGCCGGGTTTAACGACACAGAGATTCTCCCTTTTGCCCGTTTGACCATGGAAAATCCCCTGCAAGTCCGTTTCATTGAATTCATGCCTGTCGGCTCCTTAAGTGAATGGCGCCCTGAACACTGCATATCTGCAGATGAGATCAAACGACGGATCGAAACTTTCCATCCCCTGGTTCCCGTAGATAACAGTAAAAACGGCCATGACGGACCAGCCCGGTTGTTCAAATTCCCCGGAGCTGCCGGGGAAATCGGGTTCATCAGTCCCATCAGCGACCACTTTTGCGACTCCTGTAATCGTTTGCGGCTGACAGCCGATGGCAAGTTAAAGACCTGCTTGTTCTCGGATGAAGAGGCCGACTTGAAATTCCTGCTGCGCTCCGGGAGGGATGACCAAGAATTGGATAGGAAACTTACCGGAGCCATCTCTCAAAAACCCCTCCGCCACGGCTTCCTGGGGGGAGTCATCAAAAGATGCCATCGTCCAATGGTGAAGATCGGGGGTTGATCTATCTCCTCAATAACGAAGCCTAAAGACATAAGCCTGGCCATTTTTTCCGGCTTCCTTCTCATACTGGCTTTCCCCAAATTCAACCTGGAAATTCTGGCCTGGGTTGCTTTAATTCCCTTATTGTGGGCCATCAGGAAAAAAACTCCTCCTCAGGCTGCTTTCCTGGGCTTTGTTACGGGCCTTGTTTTTTTTACAGGGATCCTTTACTGGATTTACAACGTTCTCACGGAATATGGCCATCTGCCGGGTTGGATAAGCATCTTTCTCCTGATTGTGCTTACAGCCTATCTGGCTCTTTATTTTTCTCTCTTCGCTTTTCTGCTGCGCTGGGTAGCCGGTAAAACCAGCCTGCCGGAAACTCTTTTCGCCCCTCCCCTCTTTGTTTCTTTGGAATACCTCCGGGGCCTCATTTTTACCGGATTCCCCTGGGAGCTTCTGGGTTATTCCCAATTCCTCAATCTTCCCATGGTGCAGATTTCTGACATGACCGGAGTGTACGGAGTCTCTTTTATCATTGTCCTGGCTAATGCGTCCCTTTATCGGTTGGCCATAACTTTACCCCATCGAGGCTGGATACCGGCGCTGAAAGAGGTTCTGGCATCAGGAATCATCATCGCTTTGTGCGGCGCCTATGGCGTGTGGAAACTCTCGGCCCTTGAAACCAAGGCCAGGATGAAAACTACTTTTCGGGTTGCCTTAATTCAGGGAAACATCCGCCAGGACATCAAATGGGAACCCCGTTACCAGGAAGAAACCTTGAAGATTTATTCGGATTTAACCCTAAGAGTGAAAGATCAGCGCCCTGATTTAATCATCTGGCCCGAGACAGCCACCCCCTTTTTCTTCCAGAGCGCCTACCCTTTTCAAACCCGCATCCTGGAACTTTCCCATCAGGTTAATGCGCCCCTCCTCTTCGGCGCGCCGGCTTTTGAGCGCCAGGGCCGGAAGGCCGATTATTTTAACAGCGCCTTCTTAATCTCTCCCCAGAAAAAAATCCTGGGCCGCTATGATAAAATTCATCTCGTTCCTTTCGGGGAATATGCTCCCCTTTCGGGCTTTCTCGAATTTACCAGGGACATTATCGGAGCCATCGGCGATTTCACCCCGGGTAAAGGAGTGGTTAATCTTTCTTTACCCTGGGGAAATTTTGGCGTTCTCATCTGTTACGAAGCCATCTTCCCCGATCTCACCCGCCAATTCGTTGAGCAGGGCGCCCAATTCTTGGTGAATATCACCAACGATGCCTGGTTCGGTAGAACCTCTGCTCCTTACCAGCACCTTTCTATGGTCACATTACGCGCTGTTGAAAATCGTGTTTCCATAGTTAGAGCAGCCAATACGGGGATTTCAGCCCTGATTGACCCAAGCGGCCGGATAGTTCAATCCACTGATCTCTTTACAAGGGAAACGCTTTCGGGTAAAATACATTTAAGTAAATCGTCAACCTTTTATACGAAGTGGGGAGACGTTTTTGCTTATTTGTGCCTGGGCGCTACTTTTTTATTTTTGATATCTCTGTTTTTTAGAAGGGGTTAACGTGTGGAACGAAGTGCTGGATAAGATTTCTTTACTGGAAGAAAAAATTCAGGCCCTCCGAGGTCATCTTTGACTTAGATTCGAAAATTGCCCACCTTAAGCAAATCGAACAAGAGACCCTCAAGCCCGACTTCTGGAACGATAACGAAAATGCCCAAAAAATCCTCAAGGAGAGGACGTCCTTCAAAACGACTGTTGATTTTTGGGAAAAGCTGAACTCGGAAATGGAAGAGGGCAAGGGTTACTTTGAATTAGCCCGGGAAGAAAAAGACGAAGAGACCCTGCGGGAAGTTTACGCCAGAATCACCCGGCTGGAAAAGGACATCCAGGCCGCAGAGTTCAAACATATGCTCGGGGGAGAAAACGACCCCAACAACGCCATTGTTTCCATCCACTCCGGCGCCGGGGGCACGGAAGCCCAGGACTGGTCGGAGATGCTTCTGCGCATGTACCTGCGCTGGGCCGAGCGTAAAGGGTTTCAGTGCGAAATTATCGACTACCTTCCGGGAGAAGAAGCCGGGGTGAAAAGCGTCACCCTCACGGTCAATGGCGAGTATGCCTACGGGTATCTTAAAGCCGAGTCGGGAATTCACCGTCTGGTGCGCATATCCCCCTTTGACGCGGGAAAACGCCGCCACACTTCATTCTCTTCGGTCTTTGTCTATCCGGAAATCAAAGAAGATATCGTCGTGGATATTAATGAAGATGACCTGCGCATAGACACTTACCGTTCCAGTGGAGCCGGCGGCCAGCATGTCAACAAGACCGATTCGGCAGTTCGCCTAACCCACCTGCCCACGGGTATCGTTGTTCAGTGCCAAAATGAGCGCTCCCAACATAAAAACAAGGCCATGGCCATGAAGGTGCTCAAAGCCCGCCTTTATGAGCTGAAAAGAAAAGAGCAGGAAGAAAAAATGGAGCATCTCCATAGCGTGAAAAAGGACATCGCCTGGGGAAGCCAGATCCGTTCTTATACCCTGCAACCGTACCGCTTGGCCAAGGATCACCGGACCAATTTGGAAGTGGGGAATGTGGACGCGGTATTGGACGGCGACCTGGACCAGTTTATTGAAGCCTATCTGCTGCAAAAGACGGCCTGAAAAAATTTTTTGGACGCAGATAAACACAGATTTTCAAGATTAAAAATAGGAAAACCAATAAAGCACAGGCGTAAAGCAAAAAATAGAGACAAGGTCATTTTTTTATTATATTTGATCTTTTCTGCGTGTATCTGCGAAAATCTGCGTCCCATTAAATTTAAAAATGGAACTATATATCCTCGGATCCGGAACCTGTATTCCCACGGTAGAACGCGGCCCTTCCGGCCTGGCCCTGGCCTTTGGTTCACACCTTATTCTTTTCGATGGCGGAGGCGGGTCTTTGCGCAATCTTCCCAGCCTTAGCCTTGATTTTCGCCGGGTGGATTGTCTTTGTATCACCCATTTTCATCCCGATCATGTTTCCGACTTCGTTCCTTTCCTTTTCGCCATGAATTACACGGTGGATTTCGTCCGCTCCCTGCCTTTGCACGTGATTGGCCCTAAGGGCTTGAGAAATTTCTACGATCAACTGCGGGGAATTTTCGGCCGCTGGATCGAAGCCCGGACTTATCCGATTTTATTCCATGAGACCGAAGAAAGCCTCCTTTCTTTTGCGGATTTTACAATTGAAACTCTCCCGATGGCCCATTCGGCTGCCAGCGTGGGCTTTCGAGCGATGTTCCAGGGCCGTTCCCTGGTTTATTCCGGGGATACGGATTACTGCCAAAATATCGTCAAGCTTGGCCGGGAAGCAGATGTTCTAATCTTAGAGTGTTCTTTTCCCGATGAACGGAAAACCGCAGGGCATCTCACCCCTTCTCTGGCGGGTAAGATTGCCCGGGAGGCCTCTTGCCGGAAACTTCTGCTCACCCACTTTTACCCCGTATTCGCCGGGCGCGACATTCTTAAGGAATGCCGGCAAGAATTTTCCGGGACAATCATCCTGGCCGAAGACGGCATGCAAATAACGATTTAATCTTTTCCGCCGGCTGGCCAGAGGAAGAAAAAAAATTAGCCACAGAGGGCACAGAGCTCACCGAGTTCTTAAAACCGAAAAAATAAAGGATAGTGTCAAGTGTCTAAAGCGATCCGCCTGAGGCAAACTAAAGTTGATGATCTCGTAAAAAGTCAGAAAGCCCCTTTTCCTGTCATTCCGGCGAAAGCCGGAATCCAGTTATTTCAAGGAGTTATCAAACCTCTGGACTCCGGTTTTCACCTGTCTGCCAGGCACAGGCAGGCCGGAGTGACGACTTTTTACAAGGCCATCAAAATTGATGGATTCGTAAAAAGTCCTGTTCCTGTCATTGCGAGGAGTTCCGCATTGGCAGGATGACGAAGCAATCTTGTCTTTTCGGGCACTTATAAAAACGAGATTGCTTCGTCACGCCCATGGCGTGACTCGCCATGACCCTTTCGCGCCTTTTTACAAGATCATCAACTTTAATCTCATGAAAAAAAACTTCCATATCCAGTGGCACATAACCAACCGCTGCAATATTCATTGCCGGCACTGCTACCAGGATGATTTTTCCGAAAGATACGATTTGGATGGGACAGGACTCATCAGGGTAGCGGACAACTTCCTTTCTACCATCGGAGAATGGAAGCAAATGGCTTGTATCCACCTTACCGGAGGCGAGCCCTTATTAAACCCGGAGATGTTCCCGCTTCTTTGTCATTTGGCTGAACAACCCGCGGTGGAAGAGTTAGGAATCATTACCAACGGCCTTCTCCTCGATCAGCAGCTAATAAGAAGGCTTGAGGCCATTCCCAAACTGAAAAAGATCAAGATCTCCCTGGATGGGCCCGACCCCGAAACCAACGATGCCATTCGCCCCATGGGCACTTTTCATAAGGTGATGCAAGCTCTTTCTTTATTTGACAGCGAGAGAGAATTTGAAGTTCTCCTGATGTTTACGGCAATGAAAAGAAATTATAAAAGCCTGCCGGCACTCATCCGCCTCTGTGAAGATTTAGGAATGGCCGGGTTAATCATTGAGCGTTTCATTCCCTGGGGCCAGGGAACAAGGATTCGGGAAGAAGCGTTAAGTAAAGATAACTGGAAAGAATTTGTGGAAAACCTGTGGGAATATTTTTCCGGGGAAATAAAGGAAGGTGAGATTTATCCCTACCAGGCCTTTCAGATCAACCTTAAGGGTAGAGAGCCGGAATTATTGGGCGCGTCCTGTGTTCTCGGAGTGGACGGCTTTTGTATTATGCCCGGGGGCGATGTTTTCCCGTGTCGGCGATTCCCCGTGGCCATAGGGAACCTCTTGCAGGATTCGTTGAACAAGATATGGGTCGACTCGGAAATACTTCGGCAATTGCGAGAAAAGAGAAATTTCAAGGGCAGGTGCGGAAGTTGTGCCGTGAAAAACTGCCGGGGGTGCCGCAGTCTGGCCTTCTCTTTAACCGGGGATTACCTTGAGGAAGATCCCCACTGCCTGGCCCAATCTATTGCTATTGGGTAGAAAGGAACGAAGGATGTCCGCTGAGAAGAGTTTTCACATGACCCCTGAAGAATTCCGCCGGTACGGACGGGCGGTGGTGGACTGGGTTGCCGATTATTATGAGAAGGTTGAGTCTTTTCCGGTTTTATCCCTGGTTCCGCCCGGAAAAATTCGCGCTGCCCTCCCCCCTGAACCACCTCTTCAGGGTGAAGCCTTCGAAATGATTCTTAAGGATTTAGACAGGCTGATTATTCCCGGAATCACCCATTGGCAGTCGCCCAATTTCTTTGCTTTCTTTCCGGCCAACACTTCCGGACCTTCCATTTTAGGGGAGCTGCTTTCAGCAGGCCTGGGGGTCCAGGGGATGTTGTGGGCCACGAGTCCGGCTTGCACCGAACTGGAAAGCCATGTCCTGGACTGGCTGGTGGACATGTTGGCCCTGCCGGAAAAATTCAAGTTTAGCGGAACAGGCGGCGGAGTTATTCAGGACTCAGCTTCCAGCGCTTCTCTCTGTGCTCTCCTATCGGCCCGCGAGCAGGCCACGAACTTTGAAAGCAACCGACGCGGCTGCGACGGGCGGCTTGTGGCCTATGCCTCTACTCAAACCCACTCCTCCATCGATAAGGCGGTCAACATCGCCGGAATAGGCCGCCAGAACCTCCGGCTAATCGAGGTGGATGGCGCTTTTACTATGCGCCCGGACAGGCTGAGAGAGCAGATTAAACAGGACCGTCAAGCCGGCCTGATTCCCTGTTTCGTATGCGCCACAGTTGGAACTACATCTTCCAATGCCATCGATCCCCTGCCGGAGATAGGCAATATCTGCCAGGAAGAAGGCCTCTGGCTTCACGTTGACGGAGCTATGGCCGGCACGGCGGCCATCTGTCCTGAGTACCGCCACATTCATTCCGGGTTGGAATTTGCCGACAGCTACTGCTTTAATCCCCACAAGTGGATGTTTACCAATTTTGATTGCAATTGTTTTTATGTGGCTGACCGGGCCGCTTTGATCAATACCTTAAGTGTTTTACCGGAATATCTGCGCAATCAAGCGACTGAGTCGGGGGCGGTCATAGACTACCGGGACTGGCAAATTCCCCTGGGCCGGCGCTTCCGTTCCCTGAAGCTTTGGTGGGTCATCCGCCACTACGGGGTGGAAGGTTTACGCTACCATATCCGGCGCCACATTGAACTGGCTCAAAATTTTGCGAAATGGGTTAAGGATGACGACCGCTTTGAACTTGCTGTGCCGCCGCCGTTAAATTTGGTTTGCTTCCGCCACGTAGGGGGGGAAGCCATCAACCAGAAATTGTTAGAGCGGCTAAATCAAAGCGGGCGCTTATATTTAACTCATACGAAGCTAAGCGATAAATACACCCTCCGCTTCTGCGTTGGCCAGACCAATACCGAAGCTCATCATGTGTATCAAGCCTGGCAGGAGATTAAAAAGGCCGCCGCTGAAATTACTCCCTCTTAGCAAAAAAGAAAAGTTTTTCCCATAAACAGTAAAATGTTTCCTTTCCTCCATAAATTTGCTTTTACCTTAACTTCCTTAAAATGAACTAAGGAACGGAAAAGAAACCTTTATTTCCCGTTTCGGAATAGACCGAAGAAAGGGTATGGGTTTTGCTCCAATATTTGATGATCTCGTAAAAAGTCGTCACTCCGGTGAAAACCGGAGTCCAGAGGTTTGATAAATCCTTAAAATAACTGGATTCCGGCTTCCGCCGGAATGACGGAAAAATTGGATTTGGGCTTTGTTTCGGATTTCGATATTCGGATTTGGGATTTTTTTAATTCCCCAAACCTCGTAAAGAGTTGGTTACCATTTATGAATTTATTCGGCAGCTGGAGTGAATTATGAAAACAGTGGATGAGCTTGTGGCGGAATGGACCGGAGAAGAACGGGAAAAATTAAAATATCTTATTAAAGAATGCCAAGAAAGGGAAAAGGAATTAATAGAGAACAGGAGAACCCGCAGAGAGAATCTAACCAAACTTAATGAATCCCTGATCTCCCTCTTCTCTGACCTTTCTCAGCTAAAAGAGCGGACGTCCAATTTGGCCGATGATTTATCAGGGATTTACTTAAAATACTATAACAAAAAAATCCCCTGGTCATAAACGGGTGCTTCTGGCATAGATTCAATCCGCAAGAATGCCAACTTACCCTTCATCAACCATCGGGTTCTGATGCAGCCCTTTACTCCCCTGCCGCTGCCTCCTGAGCAATCGGGGCGACAAATTATACGGAATGAAAATAACGGTCTGAACCCCCTTTCCTTCCCCATCTCCAATTGCACACTGAACAGACCAGCAGGGACCGGGGGTTGCACACTTAATCAGCCACGGGGTAAGAGGGGACGTTGGTTCAAAAGCAAATTATTATTGACAATGGACTTGGTTAAGTATAATTTGAGATCATGTCGAGACAGCCAAGACTGGATGCGCCCGGGACATTACATCACGTGATAGGGCGGGGAATTGAAGGAAGTAATATCTTCTGGAAGCAAGGAGATCGAGAGGATTTCTTGGATCGTATAGCGAAACTTTGCGAAGCGAAGGCATTAAGCGTTTATGCGTGGGCCTTGCCGGACACACATTTTTACTTATTGGTTAGGACTGAGAACAAATCTCTCTCATGGCATGCGGAAGCTGCTGACCGGGTATGTGGTGAATTTCAACCGTAGACACAGGCGTTATGGCCATCTCTTAAATATTACCGCCGATGAGGAAGTACTCTGCTTTGGACGTTGAGAAAGTGCCTATATTTGGACGGCCAGGAAATTACCCCCTTGGATGTTATTTCGGTCCTCCCATAGCTTTTTAACTATGCCTCATCCTTACCCTTGGTCACTTTCAAACCGGCTGTTTCTGGCCACTTCCTCACCGGCGGTAATATGATGTATGTATGTATGTATCGAAGTCTGCCCCCATGACTTCTGTACCCACGCGGTCTACCGCAAGATAGTCCGTTCCGGCGATGGCCATACGGTGATCCACAGGCTCGCCGCCTATAGGGCCATTGCCCTCCATTCCTTCAAAGCCGTCGGGTACCCCCAACTCGATGTACAGGTGGCGCCTCTGATTGCCAGTTTATCCCCGATGATGCAGACTGGGCGCGGCTATGAAGCTCAATCCCTTTTCGGTGAGGGCTCGGGCTGTGACATTCACAGACTCATGTTTGTCCAGGTAATTTTGCAGCAAGACTTTCATTTCACCGGAAGCTTCGATCTCCGTCTTGTCCCGGAAATAATCGAAAATGTCTGAAGGGTGTTTCCGTTTCTGTTCGGCGCCAACCTCACCCCCTTCATGCTTGGCCGCGATATTGGCCACATGGCCAGCAATCGCCACCAGTTCGTCCCGACGATTGTAGGGCTGTCTAACAATGCTTTTCCAGGTCTCGGTGATATGGTGCTCGATTCGGACCATACTTTCCAGGCCCAGGTCTCTACGGAACTGAGCGATGATTTCAATGGTTTCGTTGTTCACGGAGTTGCTCAAGTTAAAGCCAATAAGCGGGCAAGAGCCATCCTCCCCTGAAAATAGTTTCGCTCCGATTAATGTCCATAGGGCCGAATAGGGGTTGTCGTTTCCCATGAAGACCGAAATTTTGAATTCGTTCTGAATCCCCAATTTACGCAACATGTACCCCAATAATACCGTTCCCGGGTTTATGTTCAAAACCTGGCGAATACCATAGTTGGTATAATAGTAAAGAAATTCATCCACCCAGCGCAGGGCATAATCATTTGGTTGGCCTATCCCCCCGAAATATCCAGTGATGGTCTCCGGCCCGCCAAGGTGGACGTTCGACCCATCAGTGCCCTTGGTGTCCAGCGTCTCCACAAAACTCGCCCCCATCACGTTCATAGCAGCGGAAAAAGCCAGGATGTCGCCCTGGTCCTTCTCTTGCTCTTTCATTTTGCGCACCCGGATAAAGCGGCCCGGCATGAGCTCCTTACGGTCGATGGCTTGTTTGGCTTCTTCAATTACCCAGGGGAAGTACTGAGTAGCACTTATTTCCAGGATGACGGCGAATTCATCCTGGAAGGTCATTTTGTCGACCTTCGCGCCCAGGACGGCCCGCCGGTAGTCCGCTATAGAAATAAAAACGCCGGCGTCCCGCTTAGCCATCAGCCATTTCACATCGGCCAGATAAGGTGATTTTTCTTTTTCCAGCCGGGAGAGCAGATTTTCCAGCTTGCCGGCCTCAGCGGCCTTGCCGTTGATCTCTTCCGGAGTGCCATATTTTGCCACCACGTCCAAAAAGTCGTTCACTACCCGACTCTTCGGATCTAACAATATAGCATTTATCTCATCCAGGCGTTTTTCTGAAAGGTGCAGCTGAGCTCTGAGTTTTTCTCGATCGGACATGTTTTTTCCTCCTTTTTTTGCTGACAGTTCTGATTGGCAATGCCCAAAATAGACTTATGAATTCCTGATGAATAGATAATCCATTTTCAGACTACTCGCTCTTTCTTTTTCTATGAAAATTGATGATCTCGTAAAAAGTCCTTTTTATCCCATTTTCGTCATTCTCGCGAAAGCGGGAATCCAGTTAATTCAAGCAGTTCTGAACTCCTGCTTTCGCAGGAGTGACGGCTTTTCTGACTTTTTATGAGACCATCAAAATTCGCAATTTTAAAATTTTGTAACACTTTAGCGATTTGAAAAAATGGTATTAAAGCCTTTGTTGAGGGCCGGGGGTTAGAGCGGAACGCGCCGGAAGCATCGGTTGGGTTTCCGCTTGGCCACGAAGACAGAAGATCTTTTCCTCCGGAGGAGGCGGGGGTTCTTGCCCGCCCCATATGCGGAGAAATAAGCGCCTTATGATTCCAAGCGTTCTGCTCTGGCCCCCGGCCCCTGGAATCCCTTGGCCTTTACAACACACCTTTTTTCAAAGAGCTAAAGGGTTACAAAATTTTAAGCCTGGGATTGAAGGGCAATCCCCTTGTCTAACAGTTCTTTAATCTCCTCCTGGCTGTATCCTAATTCTTTTAGAATTTCCCGGGTATGCTCACCGATCAGGGGGGGACGCCGCTTAATCCCGGGGGCCTCCCCGGAAATGTGTATGGGGGTCTTGATAATTTTGACTTTTCCCTTTCCCGGATATTCAATCTCCTCCATGATCTGCTGGGATTGCACCTGAGGATCTTGAATAATCTCATCAATATTCATGAGCCGGCCACAGGGAACATTGGCCGCAACTAATATGGACTCGAGATTCTGGTTTTTGTATTGTTTGGTCACTTCGGTAATCTCGGCGGCTAATTTCGCCCGATTCTGGCACCTTCCATCGAGCGTAGAGTAGCGCGGGTCCTTAAAGAGGTGGCCAAGATTGAGGGCCTGGCAAAGGTTCTTCCACATTTCGTCCGTCGTTACGGCGATCAGGATATAACCATCCTCGGTCTCAAAGGCCTGGTAGGGAGCTGCGGCCAAATACCCCGATCCCATACGCCTGGGCAACTCTCCAGTCATCGTATATAAGGTTACAAATTGTCCCATTTGCATAATCGCCACGTCCAGCAAGGCAACGTCAATCCTTTGCCCCTTGCCTGTTTTTTCCCGATCCATTAAAGCCAGGGCGATGGCATATGCCGTGTGATTTCCCGCAAGATAGTCCACCATCGTGGGGAGGACGCGAACGGGCGGCCGGTCGGCTTCACCTGTGTTGATCATGATCCCGGACATAGCCTGGGCCACTGGATCATAACCTGGCCGTTCCCGGTAAGGACCCTTTTGGCCGAAGCCGGATATGGAGCAATAAATGATCTTCGGGTTCAGGCGGGAGACGGTTTCATAACCCAAATTGAGCTTGTCCATCGTACCTGGCGTAAAATTTTCTATCAAAACATCAGCCTGGCCAATGAGCTTTAAAACCGCTTCATGGCCTTGAGGATTTTTAAGGTTGATGGCCATCCCCCGTTTATTCCGGTTAAAATTCAAAAAGGCTGAACCGCCGACCGTCCTCCTCCAAAAATCCCCTGAGAGCGGCTCGATTTTTATGACATCGGCCCCCATATCCGCCAGTAACATCGAGCAGGCCGGGCCGGCTATCACCTGCGTAAAGTCTGCAACTCTTACATTTTGCAAGGGCTGCCACAAAGACAATCCACTGTTCATAACAATCTCCTTTTTAAAAAGTTGGTTTCAGAAATTTAATTGTATAGGAAATTCCTTTTTTCGTAACAGTTTAGCGATTTGAAAAAATGGTTTAAAAGCCTTTGTTTTGGGCCGGGGGTTAGAGCGGAACGCGCCGGAAGCATCGGTTGGGTTTCCGCTTGGCCACGAAGACAGAAGATCCTTTCCTCCGGAGGAGGCGGGGGTTCTTGCCCGCCCCATATGCGAAGATATAAGCGCCTTATGATTCCAAGCGTTCCGCGCTGGCCCCCGGACCATGGAATCCCTTGGCCTTTACAACACACCTTTTTTCAAAGAGCTAAAGTGTTACCTTTTTTCAACTTTAGTCCGCCTTAGGCGGATCACTTAGACGTTTTACACTTATTCGTTAATTTTTCTTAATCATGGTTTTAAAACTCTGTGATCTCTGTGTCCTCTGTGGCTAATTTAAATGTGAACCAATATCCGCTTTGCTAAAATCATGTCATATTGCCTGACCAGAAACCTATTTTTTTGGGTACAGGTGGCACATGGTGAAATGATTGGGTTCTATTTCCGCCCAAAGCGGTTCATTCCTAAAACAGATGTCCATGGCCTTCGGACAGCGGGGGTGGAACCGGCAACCTGAGGGAGGATTAATCGGGCTGGGCACATCTCCCTTGAGAATGATCCTTTTCTTTTTCTGGTCCGGATCTAAAACAGGGACAGCGGACATAAGGGCCTGGGTATATGGATGAAGCGGTTTGGCCAGAAGTTTTTTATTGGAAGTCAGCTCAATGATCTTGCCCAGATACATGACGGCAATCCGGTTGCTGACGTGGTTGACCACGCTTAGGTCGTGGGCGATCATTATGTAGGATAGGTGAAATTCCGCCTTGAGGTCGCCCAAGAGGTTGATCACCTGGGCTTGAATGGAAACATCCAGGGCGCTTACTGGTTCATCGCAGATAATCAACTTGGGATTCAGGATTAAAGCCCGGGCAATCCCGATGCGCTGGCGCTGGCCGCCGGAAAACTCATGAGGGAAACATTTCATTTTCTCCCGGTGTATCCCCACTTTGTCCAACATGCCGGCTACCCGGTCCGCCACCTCGCTCCCGCTAACCAGACCGTGGGTTTTCAGGGCATCGCCGACGATATGCTCCACGGTAAGCCTTGGATTAAGCGAAGAGTACGGATCCTGAAAAATGATCTGCATCTCGGCCCGCAGCTTTTTCAGCCGGGCAGATTTTAACTCGGTAATATCCTGCCCTTCGAAAAATATCTTTCCGGCTGTGGGCTTAAGCAGTTGGAGAATGGTTCGCCCGAGGGTTGACTTGCCGCATCCCGACTCACCCACCAGGCCCAGGGTCTCCCCCCGCTCGATGTCAAAACTCACCCCGTCAACGGCATAGACTCGTTCCCGGGGCCCGAACAATGTTGTTCGGTTCAGCAAAAAATATTTTTTCAGATCGCGAACGCTTAAAAGGTTTCCGTTGTTCATAATGGCTTCCGGGCCGCCCGTTCGCAGGCCGCTAAATGGCCAGGCTTAAGCTCCAGCAGGTCGGGGATTTTAATTTTGCAGGCCTCCGTCGCTTCCGCGCAACGGGGATGAAAATCACATCCGGGCGGCAAAGCATAAAGGCTGGGTACGATGCCCGGAATTTCCTGGAGCCGGCTCTGCTCTGCTCCCAGGTGGGGAACGGAGGCTAAAAGCTGCCGGGTGTAAGGGTGCAGGGGATCGTGAAAGATGGAGCGCACATCCGCGGATTCGACGATCTTCCCGCAGTACATCACAACTACCCTCTCGGCCACTTCGGCGATTACTCCCAAATTATGGGTGATAATCATGATGCTCATGTTTATCTTGGCTTGCAAGTCGAGCATTAGCTCTAAAATTTGAGCTTGAACGGTTACATCCAGGGCGGTCGTCGGCTCATCGGCAATGAGCAAGGCCGGGTTGCAGCTTAGGGCCATGGCGATCATCACCCGCTGGCGCATTCCTCCGCTGAGATGATGGGGGTACTCTCTGACTCGCCTCTTAGGGTCGGGAATGCCTACCAGATCGAGCATCTCCACGGCCTTCTCCTCTGCCTGGCGGAAACTCAGCCCTTGATGAAGCTGGATCGCTTCCCCAATCTGGCTGCCGATGGTGAAGACCGGGTTGAGCGAAGTCATCGGTTCCTGGAAAATCATCGAAATTCGGTTCCCGCGCACCTGCCGAATTTGGTCCGGGTTGAGACGCAGCAGATCCATCCCTTCGAACTCGCCCCGACCATCCACCAATTCCCCCGGGGGCATGGGAATGAGTTGCAGCAGGGACATAGCGGTGACGCTCTTGCCGCAGCCGGATTCTCCCACCATGCCTAAGGTTTCACCCTGGTCAATATGGAAACTCACCCCTTCCACCGCCCGGACCGTGCCAGCCAGGATGTGAAAGTAAATTTTAAGATCTTTAACCGTGAGAAGTCGGCTCATATCAGACTTGCTCCCGGGACCTGGGTTCAAGGGCATCGCGGAGCCAGTCGGCCACGATGTTAATGCAGGCCACGAGGAGCATCAAGGCCAGGCCAGGAAATATGGAAGCCCACCAGCTGCCCGAAAAGAGGACCTGATAACCCCGGGCGATCGCCAGACCTATTGAGGGGGTCGTAACCGGCACCCCTAAGCCCAGAAAGCTGAGGGTCGCTTCATACATGATCACCCGCGGAACCTGGACAGCGGAGAGGATTAGTACGGGGGTAATCGTATTAATCAGAAGATATTTGACCATTATAGTCCATGGGCCAAAACCGAGGGCATGGGCAGCTTCCACGTACTCCTTCTCCCGGATGGAGAGAACCGTTCCCCGCACGGTGCGGGCGTATTCGGCCCAGCCGGTAATGGCCAAAACCAGGATCATCTTTTCCAGGCCCTGTCCAAAAATTACCATGAAACACAGGGCCACCATGATCAGGGGCAGTGAGAGTTGAACATCCACTGCCCGCATGATTACCGTCTCCCAGAAACCCCGGGTATAGCCGGCGGTCAGGCCCAGAGTAAGACCGATCAGCATCGATATGCCCACGCTGAAGAATCCCACCATCAGGGAGATGCGCATGCCGTAGATGATATTGGACAAGACGTCCCGGCCCAGGCGGTCGGTGCCCAAATAATAAGGATTCAGGCCGCGCTCTTCCCAGATCGGGGGCCTGAGGCGGGACCTTAGGTTTTGCTCGAGGGGGTCAACAGGGGCAATCCAGTAAGCAAAGACCGCGCAAACCACCAGGAAAAAAAGGACAACCAACGCGCCCAGAACCAATTTGTTGCTTAAAAAAGAATGGAGAAGCTGGCGTTCCGCGGGAATGTACTCGAAACCTAAAAAGCGAGCTTTCGGCGGAGCGTAGGGAGCTTCGGGAAGATCGCTAAAAATTGTTTTGGCGGCCGTCTGAACTCTCATTTTTCGTGCCGAATCCGCGGGTCAAGCCAAACGTAGATAATGTCTACGGCCAGATTAAGGGTCAAAAATATCGTGGCCGTAACTAAGGCCCAAGCAATGATCACGGGGAAATCCATCACTCCGATGGCTTCCAGAAAAAGCCGCCCCATTCCCGGCCAGGCGAATACTTTTTCCGTGACAATGGCTCCAGCCAGTAATGAGCCCATCTGCATGCCGGCGATGGTTACAAAAGGAATCAAAGTGTTCTTCAGGGCATGCTTATAGATCACTTTCTGCTCGCTCACCCCTTTGGAGCGGGCCGTCCGGATGAAATCCATGGTCATGACGTCCAGCATTCCAGCCCGGATCAGGCGGATTAAAAGAGCCAGGCGGTAGAGGGCCAGGGAGGTGGCCGGGAGAACAAGATGGGCTAAGGTTCCCCGCCCGGACGAGGGCAGCCATTGAAGTTCTACGGAGAAGATGAGGATGAAGGCAATGCCAATCCAGAAAGGCGGAGCTGAAATGCCGATTAGGGAACCGAGCAGGCTGGCCCGGTCCACAAACTTACCCCGTCTGGAAGCTGCCCAAACCCCAAGCGGCACGGCCAGGACCAGGCTGATAACCATCGTGGTAACTACCAGTTCCAGCGAAGCGGGCAAACGTTCCAAGACGAGCTTAAGGGCTGGTTGGCCGTGGTGGTAGCTGACCCCTAAGTTGCCCTGGACGGCGTTTATCAGAAACAGGCCGTACTGGACAATTAAGGGTTTATCCAGGCCGAGACTTCGCCTCATGGCCTCCATCTCCGAGGGAGGAGCATCAGGCGGCATGAGCAGGGCGAGCGGGTCTCCCGAAATATGCAAGATGGAAAACACAATCGCCGTGACCACGAAAAAAACAATGAGCGCCTGATAGATGCGCCTGAATATGTAAAGGCCCATTCCCCCCTCGCCTCTTGCCTTTTACCGCTTACCTGATTTTCTAATTGGCCTTCTTCAGCTCAAAGGCGAATAGTCTCTCGTCAATCCGGGCTTTGCCATCTTTAATCCGCCTGGAGAAGCCATAGACATTCTCCTGGTAGTAAAGCGGGATCACATAATAGGTTGAATAAATCTTCGCTGAGATTTCATTGCGCAGTTTATCCCGTTTGGCATCGTCCATGACGCTGTTGGCTGCGTCCATCTTTTTTTCCAATTCCGGATCCGAGAAGCGGCCGCGGTTGGTCCTCCCAAAGGAGCCTTTTTTCTCACGGAAAAAGCCGTTCATGGTCCCCTGCCAGGAAAGAGTCCCCCAACCGGCGAGGAAAAAAGGCGATTCATAGCGGTCCACTTTGGGGAAGAAGACAGCCTTGGGGGTGGCCACAACTTTTAGGCGCACGCCAATTTTGGCCAACTGGGCAGCGATCGCTTCAGTTACCTGCTGGTCGTTGATATAGCGGTCGTTGGGGGTGTCAATGACGGCTTCAAAGCCGCCTGGATAGCCGGCTTCGGCCAAAAGCTTCTTGGCCAGGGCCAGGTCGTACTTAGGCTGCTTGATCTCAGGGTTAAACCCGGTAGCATAGGAGCTGACTAACTGAGAGGCCGGGTAGGCGCTTCCTTCCATAACGAAATTGATGATTTCATCCACATTGATGGCATGGCTAATTGCTTGGCGAACCCGGAAATCCTTGAAAGGGTTGGGTTTGCCGGCTGGAATCCCTGGCTGAGCGCTGGGGGCCGGGCCGCCTTTGTCCGAGAAGACGTCAAACATCACATAAATCACCCTCTGACTGGGGCAGCGACTGATATACGTGTTTCTATTCTTCTCCACGCGGGGGATGTCCGGAATGGAAACGCCCCAGCAAGCGTCGATTTCCCCGGTGATCAGAGCAGCCACCCGGGTGGCGTCTTCCGGGATGGGCCGGATGATGACCCTCTCAAAATCCGGCTTGGGGCTGCGGTGCCAGGTTTCGTTGCGCACCAGGCTGATGCGTTCAGCTTTAACCCACTCCACAAACTTGTAGGGTCCTGTGCCGACCATGGTGGTGGACAGCTTGCCGTATTCCGTATCGGTGAAGTATTTGGGGGGAACCATGGATACTGACTCAAGCATTATCAAAAGTTCCGGGGTCGGCTCTTTGGTCACAAAGCGCAGGGTGTATTCGTCCACCGCTATAATATCCTTGTAATCAGGAACCATGTACTTATACTGGCTTTTAGGGTGGGTTTTACACCGTTCCAGGGAATATTTTGCCGCAGCCGCATTGAAGGGTTCGCCGTTATGGAACTTTACGCCCTTGCGCAGTTTGAATTCCCAGGTATTATCGTCGATCAGCTTCCAGCTTTCAGCGAGGTCAGGCTGGATTTTCAAGTTGGCGTCAAGGCTGATCAATTGCTCATATACATGGCGCTGGATGGTGGTTGTGGTCGTTTCGTTTCGGGCATGCGGATCTAAAGTGGCCGCATCCCCCTCGAAGCCGATGACCAGTGGTTTTTCAGACGCAAAGCCGAGGGGGAGAATACTCAAACTAAGAAAAAGGAAACCAAGTACTAACCCCAAAAAAGTAACTTTTTTCATTATCTTCCCTCCTTTGTTTTGTGATTTTCCAGTTTATTGCGAACGTCTTAAATTAAGTTGACATTATGTAGGTTAACCCCGCCTGGCCGTGTTAATAATGGATTACCCGAAATCCCCCCTAACCCCCCCTTTTTTAAAGGGGGATTTTCTGGACACTGCTGGACGATTCATAATGACAACTTTCTTTTGACGTTCACTATAGTAATTTAGTACTGTCCCTTAAAAATTCCCCAATTAAGCCCGGGGCACTCCGGGGAACGCCCCATCTCACTCCGCCTGGCGGAAGGCTTTACTCACGTTTTCTCTCAGTTCCACCGAGGTTAGATAGTCATACGCGGTCATGGCCAGGAGTTTGGCCCCCTTGAGTAATGCCTCCCGGCCCCGCAAGCTCATGGTCGCTTCGGCAAAGGTTTGGGAATGCCCGGGAACCTCAGGGTCCACGATAGCCAGCGAAGGATGAATAGCCGGCAGATAATAGCTGAGATTGCCGATATCCGAGGAACCACGGCGACCATCATCCCGATCAACAGTGATGCCGAGGGCTTCCATATTGGCTCTAACCGTCTCCTCCAGGGGAAGGTTTCGTTTTATCGGATCAAAGGTGGGTTGGATCATCTCGATATTGTACCTCGCTCCGATAGCGAGGGCGGCTCCTGCAACGCATTTTTCTACCCGCTTGAACACATCATCCATGTAGCTCCGGGTAGCTGCCCGGACATAGAAAAGGCCGGCAGTATATTTCGGGATGATATTGGGGGCATCGCCGCCGTGGGTAATGATGCCATGGATGCGGGCGTCTGGCCGGAGTGTCTGCCTTAGAGCGTTGATATTATTGTAAGCGGCCACGATGGCATCCAGGGCATTGATTCCCTGATCCGGCGAAACCGAAGCATGGGCCGCTTCCCCGAAAAATTCGATTTTGAACTTGACCCGTCCGATCATTTCTTCCCCTGGCAGATTGAGCCGACCAGGGTGGCACATCATAGCCATGTCCATTTCCAAAAAAACGCCAGCCTCGGCCAGCAGGATTTTTCCGCCGCCGCCCTCTTCAGCCGGCGTTCCCACTACAGACAGGCCGCCAGGGATATCTTTTAAATACCGGCTTATGGCCAATGCCGCCCCCAAGCTGATGGCGGCAATCAGGTTATGGCCGCAGCCGTGCCCCACACCGGGTAGAGCATCGTATTCGGCCAAAAGGGCAATGGTTGGCCGCTTTTTTTGAAGGCCAGCCGGTCGGGCCAGGAAAGCGGTCTTAACTCCTCCGATTCCCCGTTCGACCACAAAACCTCGATCCTCAAGAAATCGACTCAGGTATTCACAGGCTTTGAATTCCTGGTAAGCGGTTTCGGGATTGTTGTACAAAAATTCGCTGGCGTTTAGTAAATCACCAGACAGGGCCTCCACTTCAGCGCGCAAAAGGTTCTTCGTTTGATCCATACTCCCTCTTTTTTAGATTTATTACAGCTTCTCCAACAGGACGGATTTTAGTATTATTCCCTCTCCACCAACTCGATGCGGGTTCCCTCAGGGCCATCGATAAAAGCTATTTTTAAACCCGAGGGGGTTACGGTTGGTTCAATACTGAATTTTGCCCCTCGTTTCTTCAGGTCAACGGCGGTTTGCTCAATGTCTTTCACCTTAAACCCAAAATGGTCGAGCCCCCGGCTTCCTTTTCCGGGAATAAGCTGGCCGGCTCCCGGCTCCGTTCCCAATAGGGCCACAGGTGCTCCATGCACATCCATTCGAATCAGGGGGAAACCCCGGGATTCGCCGCGGGACACCACCCGGCCATCGAATATCTTCTCAAAGTATTGCACCGCCTCTTCCATGTTTCCGCAGATAATGTGAATGTGGTCAAATCCTGTAATCATCTTTTCTCTCCTTTCTTTTTTTTGCCAACCAAAAATGATTAAGTCGTAAAAAGTCCCGTTTTCGTCATTGCGAGGAGTTCCGCCAATGCGGGACGACGAAGCAATCCGGTATTTTCAAGGACTTATAAAAAAGAGATTGCTTCGCGTTCGCTCGCAATGACTCTTCTGCCGACTTTTTACGAGACCATCAAAATTATTTATTATCTCTTTCCCCCTTGTTCAGATTTCTTAAAAAGTAGGTCCATAGGCCTGTTTTTTGAATTTCAGCAGCAAAAAGGCGCAAAAGATAGAAAATATGGTGCTGAAGCTCAGGCCCACAAAAACCCAGGGCAGGCCGAAGTTCTGGGCAATGTACCCCGAAAAGCTGGAGGCCAGGGAGCCAATGCCAAAAGCAGCAAAAAAGAAAATTCCAAACGCCGTCCCCCTCATCTCCAGGGTGGTATAGCGGGCCAGAAGCACATTGGACATGGGTTGGAGGGCAAAATTTAGAAAAAAATAAACCAGGGCCATGATGAGGAGGCAACTATCCTTGGCCAAGGACATGGAAAAAATAAAAGGTAAACTTAATGCCGACATGCCGAGGAGTTTACGTTCTAACCGCGGCTTTTGCCCCAACACTCCTCCCATATACTGGCCAAAAACCCCCATGAATAAGGCCAGGCCTGAAAGCATGCCCCCTAAGGCTACGCTGTCCCAGGAAAAGATTTTAAAGGAAGTGTGTTTGGCCAGATAGGTGGGCAGGAAGGTTATGGCCCCATGAAAATTAAAACTATGCAGCATATTCACGAGGTATAATAAAACCAGCGGCAGAGCGAAAAAAACCCAGAAGTTTCCTTCCTTCGCGGTAGGCGTTGGTTTTAAACTTCCCCCAAATGATTCTTTTTGCTCCTCCTTTTTTACCGACATGTCGATGAAGAGGGACCAGAGGGAAAGGGCAATCCCGGGGATCGTAAAACAAATATAAGCCTGCCGCCATCCCCATTTTGAACCAATCAGGGCGGCAATAAAGGGGGCTGCGGCTAACCCGATGTTGCCCGCAGCCCCGTGAATTCCCAGACCGCGCCCGTATTCCTTAACTTTGGAAGTGATCAATGAATTGGCCAGGGGGTGGTAAACGCTGCCCAGGGCGCCCAGAAGCGCCAGGCCGGCTGTGAAAAAAAAGAAGTTGGGAGATACCGCCACCAAAAACGACGCCCCGGCTGATCCCAAAAAACAAATCAGGTATAGTTTCTTCGCGCCAAACCGGTTGTAAATCATTCCGCCGGGAAGAGCGCCCAGCCCGTAGGAAAAGGTCATGATATTGCTGATGACCCCCAGCCCCAGGTAACCCATGGAGAACTCCTCTTGCAAAAGGAGCAGAACCGCCGGGAAGATCAGCAAATACCCATGACTTAAGGCATGTGAGCAGCCCATTAGCGCTACGATCATTTTTTCATCACGGGTCATACTAACAAGCGTCCAGTCTTTAGTCTTGTGCCTTTCACTTTTTGCCTTTAGCCTTGCCCCTTTTTTTACCTGGTTATGTTAATTCCATATTTTGGCCCAACCACGAACATATCTTCAATTCCCAGGGCGTAACCCTGGTAGGGCCACTGGTACTCAATCGCCGAAACCATTCCCTGTTGCAGAGTTTGCCCCTTCTCCCCTTTTTTGAAGAAAAGGGTGGTTGACTCCTGCTTGCCAAAGGTATGCCCGATGTCCCGATTGTAATCCCTCTGCAACCGGCCTTCTTGCGGGAGGAGTTTCCGCTCCCGAAGCTTCTTTTCTTCCTTAAGCAGAAGCTCCATTCCAGCCCAATAAACATCTTCCCCGGTCTGTCCTTCCCGCCCGCCGGGAATCGCTGCCTCAAGCATCGCTCTCTCCAGCAGGGCGTACAAGTCCTTTCCTTGCTCATTGGTTACAATGGAGCGGGCCAGGTCAGAGCAGGCCAGGATCAAACCCCGGTCTTTAGCTAATATTCCCGCATCCAGCTTCAAGGAATTCATCTTTTTGGATAGGCGGAAGAATCCCGGCAAGGACGGATAAGGAGTTCGTATGCCGGCATGCATGACCATGAAATATGGCTCAAGCTGCAGGGGGCTTTTCTTGTTCTTCTCAAACTCTTTCAGAAGCTGATTAAATTTCTTCTCCACATCCTTCTCATAAACCGGCGCCCTGTCCTGCAATTTCTTTTCAGCCATATTAAGAGCCCCTTCCATGGCTTCTTTCGTCCCCAATGCGGCCAGGATGTAAGCGCCCAGATCCTGGCCGGACCGAACTTCCCGCCAGGCTCTAAAAAGATTGGAGGCATTTTGCAGCCGGTTAAGGCCGAGGGTCATCGCCCGCCCGATGTCCAGATTTTTCTCTTCTACGCCAAGCGGGCCGTTCCCTGAAAGGGTTTGAATCGCCTCCCGCAAGGTGGCAAATATCCTTTCCCCTTTTTTGAAAGCAATTCCTTTAGCCCATCCGGCATTTTTTAATGGCCGCTGGCTGAGGAGATAAACCTTTCCTCTGGTGTAAATAGAAAGAAGGCTTTCCTTGATCCGGTCGTAAGGGATTCCGGTCATCTCCTGCAGATTTATGGGTGAGCTGGCTAAGACGTTCGCAAAGCCCATCTCTTTCATCAGCCCGTTTAAAACATGAAAAGATCGGAACGGCGGCCGGCTTAAAAACTTTTTGACCGTTGCTTTATCTTCCGGGCTTATCTGCAACGCTCCCTCCACAGCCTGGACGGCCCATTGATTTACATCTCTCCGCCTTCCCAGAAAGGCCGCTTCCACTTTCTTTTTGTCCAACTCATACGCCCAGGTCTTACCGACGAAGTCCGGAGGAGAAGCGAAAGCAAGATCAAACCCCTGGCTCAATCGCCGGAACCTATCCAGGACCATGTCCGCATGCACCCTAAGCTCTTTCCCTTTGCAAACCCGGCGCAAAGCCGCTGTCTCATCCGGCGGGAATTCTTCGCGGCCGCTCGCTAATTTGTCCCAGGTGAAGTAAGAGCTGTAATAAAGGAGCCGGACTTTATATTTCTTGATTACAGGCTCGGCAGACCCCCCCCGGGTAAAATTCCCCGTTTCCACCTCCTTCACCAGCAAGGAATACTTTTTCTCTTTTTCTTTGATAAGGATTGGGGCCACGTCTTTATAAGCATCCAGATTCAACTTGGGATAGAGTGAGGTTTCTTCCAGGCGCAGGCCGATCTCCTTGCGGATGGCCCTAAGGTCGGTAATCAATTCCATTGCGGCAATCTCCTTTCATCCTCTCTTTTTCTTGGGGATCCTTCCCCTGAGTTCCATGGCCTTCAACACCCGCTCCTTGGAGATGGCCAGGGCTACTTCCCGCGGAAGCCGCCTGCTCCTCTTCGATTCTTCCAATACCATGGCCACGTTCTTCCACATCTTCCGTTTAACCGTATCGTAAACTTCCTGGGGCTCCAGGAGGTCGCAGGAATAACGGTTGTCCATGGCTTTCCCGGCGCCCATCACCGCCCCGGCATTGGCCACAAAGTCCGGAACCACCAGGATGCCCTTCTCGTGGAAATATTTTTGGGCGACATCCGCAGTGGGAAAGTTGGCCCCTTCCACAATCATCTTGGCTTTCATGTTCTTCATGTTTTTCTCGGTAATCACATCCCCTGTGGCCCCGGGAACGAGAATGTCAACCTCCAACTCTAATTCCTTGCCCAGGGGAATCTGCTGTCCCTTGCCGTATTTCAGCACCGCTTTATCGCCATGCTTTTCCCGCAGGGCAAAAAGCTTGTCCACATCCAAACCTTGCGGGTCATACAACGCTCCTTCTATAGAAGAAACAGCCAGCACCTTGGACCCTTTCTCTTTAATAAATTTGGCTGCAAAAGCCCCCACCGCTCCGAATCCCTGTATGGATACAGTTGCTTTATTCAGTTCCACCCCCCGGAAAGGAGCTGCGCACTCAGCCGCTTCCACTACCCCGTATCCTGTGATGCCCAATTCGTCATAAGGCAACCCCCCTAATTCTGCCGGCGTGCCCACGGCCGCCTTCATGTCCTCAGCCTCGTCCAGGGCAATAGCTCCGTCTTTTTCGGCAAATCCCATGTCATTCCCGAAGACGTATTCATCAGGAAGGAATTTACGGATCTTCTTCACGTAAGCCCTAATGATCCCTTCTTTATAAGGCGACTTGGGGTCATTCCGAATTCCGGCTTTGGCCCCGCCCAGGAAAATGTCGGCCATGGCCCATTTCCATGTCATAGTCCGGGCTAACCGAAAACAATCCAGAAGGGTCATGTTCGGGTCCATACGGCAGCCGCCTTTTCCCGGTCCTCGGGCCGTGTTGTCGATCACCACCATCCCCTTCATCCCTGTCTTTGTATCGTGAACCACTATGATTTTCTCCGGCCCCCAATCATCCATCCACTCAAATACATCAGCCATATTCATTTCCTCCTTTATCAGTTAAGTTCTTCATCCACCTGTCCTAATTGAAGAAATACAATCAGGGTAATCTTTAGCATATTATTCCTGAAAATGACAAGATGAAAACATCCGTTGCCTGAATGAAAGGACATGAAAAGTTCATTAATTCCCTCTCCTCGATTGGAATAAAAAGGCTATTGTCCTCAGTCAATAATTCGTTAAAAAAATCCAAGGGATATTCACCCTATAGCGTAACCTATGGGGCGGGGCGCTGGTCCCGCTGCAGCGGGACAAAATCGACTGCGAACGGGCTCTTGGCGAAGGGTGGCTTAGCTTCCGCGAGGCCCAAAACAAGGCCATCCATCATATTGCTAAACAATCATGCCGGAATGCAAACTCGGCCCAGATCCCTGTTTTTTGGAGCCAGCGTCATTTTTTCTCTTCAGCTTCAGCCTTCTTTTCTTTCTTCTCTTTTTTTTCTTTCTTTTTCTCTAACTTTCCCTCTTTTTCTATTTGCTCCTTTTTCCCTTTCTTTGGTTTCTTTTCAGGAACTTCTTCTTTGGATTCTTCGGGGGCCATCTCCTTAGCGGCATCTTTCGCAGCCAGTTTCTCCGCTTTGGCTTGGGCCCTTTCCTGGTTTAATTTTTCCTGGGCCTTGATACTGGCCAGCCGGGCATTAGCTTTGCGGATAAGGGCCTTGATCTTGCGAAAAGTGGCCTCTTTTTGAATCGCTTCAGGCCCATATCCTTTTCCTTTGAGAAAAGCCAGGCGGGCGGCAAGTTTGGCCTCAGCATCTTTCTTCTGTTTTTCGATATAAACCTTGGCTTTGAGGTTCATGACTTTCCCTTTCTTTTTTAAGAGATGATCTTTCTTGTAACACAAGCCCCTTGTTTACTTCAAGGATTTAATGCAGGCAAACCAAGAGGGTCATTAAATTTTATTGAATCCCTGAAGGACGCCTTTCCCTCGACGTGCATCAATGCTGGGTGGATGTCTGGGCATTTGAACAGCTTCTTGAGGAAGGAGGGGGGTGCTGGAAAAAAGGGGGAACGGACATGGCCATTCAGCTCTCCGAGAAAGCGCTGGAAATTTACCGGGGAGCCTTTCTGGCCGATTGGGTGGATGAGACTCTCACGCGATCCTCGCGGGAACGGCTAAGCGCTTAGTCCCTCATTAATACAAACATGTTTGTAAGAAAAAAAATCCTTGGCGCCATAAAATCCCCCCATCCCCCCTTTAAAAATGGGAAGGTGTGAAAAATTTGGTTCTTCTCCCAAAAGTGATCATGGTTTAGAGGAAAAGAAATTTATCTAAGTTACCGTTATCTTTCCATTTTAAGACATAACTTCAGACTAGGGGAGGGATGGTTTGATTTTTGCTTTAATAATATGGTTGTCTACGTTTGAACAACGCACCCCTCCTTCCATAAAAGGGGTTAAGGAATTAGGAGTTAATTTCTAAGTATGTTAACCCGGCGAGAAGTATTAGCCCAGCTAAAAAGATTGGGGGTGAAGACACCTTCATTACTCAAAATTTCCCTTAGGGAGTTTGAGAGGTATATAGAGAACCATCACGCTTTGAAAATTCTTAAAACAAAAAAAGACATCGTTACCTCTTCCTGCCCTCGAGGGTGACATAAATAGAGAATCGCGCCATCTTTTTAATAAAATACAGGATGATCGCCCAAGAAGCAAAGTTCTAGGAAAATATTGAGGATAAAGTGGAAAAATCCTTCCACTTTTAAATTCGTTGTCAAATCCTGAAAATAAAATTAACAAGTAAAATTAATTAATTATAAAATAAGTCGCTTACGGCCCATAAATTGCATTTCTTTGAATTTAAGGAGGTTTATATGAAAAAAATCTTCTTCATTTTTTTAACTTTTTTTTCTCTGATTTTATTTTCGTTTTCTGTGATTTATTCACTTGACAATCACCGGGGTTTTATTCCGGAAATATCATTTTGGGGGCAGCACGCCAAAATCGTTATTCCTGAACATGTCATGCTGTTCTTTCTTGGCGTAACAATGATTGTTTTGGCGGGATTGGTAAAAAAGAAATTTTTTAAATCGTAAAAAGGGGAAAAGATGAAAAAATTAATCGTGGCTTGTTTTTTGATCAGCGCTTTTATTTCTTCTCAGGCTTTTGGATATACAATTAATTTTGGCGATGGAGCAAAATATTGGCCTGGATGGAATAATAACACGTCTGACGATAATAAAGATGTTATAGGAGTGCCAAACTTCACTGGGGGATCATTAGAGATAACAAATATCGGTTACCTTACAAAAATAACTTTTAATTAGAGTCTGTTTATAAACTGCAACTTGACTTATTACAACAGGTTACGCCAGAATAGGGCAAAAATCAAGTTGCAGGAGGAGGGGATGAAGATACTCAACGATCTGAAATTGAAGTTAGAGAATCCGAACTGGGCCTTGGATCCGGAATTGGCATTAATTGATACGATCTTGAATGAGAATCCGAGTCTCTATGAGATCGTAACCCCGGACATTATGGGGTTGAACAAAAGTAGTG
>VGSF01000051.1 GCA_016875165.1 Deltaproteobacteria bacterium | reverse complement strand
ATTTAGTTTTTCCGTTCGTGGTGAGCCCTTCGACTCACCGTTCGCCCTGAGGTTCTCGAAGGGTGAACGGTTCGCTCAGGACAAGCTTGTCGAACCACAAAAAAATACTTTTGCAAGAGGCTCAATTGTATAGGAATTTCCTTTTTTATCCCCCTCCCCCCAGGCGAGGGGGGATACTTGGGGGACTCCCGAATTTTCTCCCCCTGGATGGGGGAGGGTTAGAGTGGGGGTGTTAATAACTTGAGAATATAGAATTTTCTTTTTTAACTTTAGTCCGCCTCAGGCGGCGGGATCACTTTAGCAACTCAGGACACTTGACTCGTTTTCTTTATTATGGTTTAAACTCTGTGATCTCTGTACTACTAACGTGCAAAATCTCGAAATTTTATTAAGAAAAAATTTGATGGTCTCGTAAAAAGTCCCGTTTTCGTCATTGCGAGGGGTTCCGCCAATGCGGCACGACGAAGCAATCCCGTATTTTCAAGGACTTATAAAAATGAGATTGCTTCGCTTTCGCTCGCAATGACTCTTCTGCCGACTTTTTGCGAGATCATCAAAAATTTAGCTACAAGCTAAAGGCTAAAGGCTTTCTTTTGGTTGCGGCTACGCCGCACTGTGCCCTCTGTGGCTAATTTATACCAGGCAGATAAAAAAGCTGTTGAATGGCTCTTGGCCAACGAAAATCTTTGCGGACACTGCGAATAGTTAAGGAAGATGATCTCGTAAAAAGTCAAAATTGGGAGGGCCAAGTAAAAAGCTCCATATGCAAGGCGCGCAAAACCTGAGGAGTGAGGCGTACTTACAAGGTACGCCGCAACGACGAAGGTGAAGCGCAACGCCGCAGATGGACTTTTTACGAAGCCATCAAGGAGGGAGACCATGGAAAGATCATTCACCGGGAGAGAAAGAATGGAAGCAGCCTTCAACGGCAAAAAAATCGACCGGGCGCCGGTTTTCCTCCTCTTAGGCGGCCATCTGGCGGAGAGAGCCGGGTATACCCTGCAGCAATTCTTTACAGAACCCGAAGCGGCCCTCCAGACCTTGAAAATCACCTGCCAGGAATTGGCTTCGGACACTTTATTTGTTCCCTTCAACCCTATGATGCCAGATGCCCAGGAAGCTATCCGCAAACTTATGGGAAAGGTTCCAAGCATAAAGCGCGCCGATATTAAAGAGAAACTTCCTAAATGGCATGTCCGGGAGCCGTGGGAAGACCCGCTCTTCAAATTGCATTTGGAAGTATGTAAAAGGACAACCGAAATTTTTACCGATTATCACCTGGAAACATTGATCGGCGGCCCCTGGAGCTTTGCCCTGGAATTAAGGGGAGTGGAAGAAGCGCTGGCGGACATCTTCGATGACCCTAAATTCCTACAAAGCCTCATGAAATACAGCGCCGAAACCACAATCGTCAGGTGTATGTCCGTGTTGGAGATGGGCATCACTCCTTTTATTGGAGATCCCTCTGCGGGGATGAGTTTGATCTCGCCGTCGATATACCGGAAATTCGTTTACCCCTACCATCAGCAGATCGTGGAAGCCATCCATGTCGCCGGGGGCCGAGTCGTTTTTCATATTTGTGGTCATATCGACCCCATCATGGAAGACCTCGTTTCTCTGAGAGTGGATGGGTTGTCCATCGATGCTCCTTCTTCCCTGGAGAAATTGTTTAATCTGGACCGGGAGAGAACGGTCATTATCGGCAACATCGACCCGCTGCTTTTTTTGCGGGGGACCCGCGAGCAGTTGGAAAGCAAGGTCAAGGAATGCCTGGAAATTTCCAGGGGGGACCAGAAGTATGTGATCGCTCCCGGGTGCCAAATCCCGCTGGCCGCCCCTTTGGAAAACATCAAACACTTCATAGATTGCTGCCATCGATATGGCAGGGCTTGACCTCCCCCGGTTTTTTTCCCTTTTCGAAGGGGATGAAAAGGAATGAACCATGGAAACGTACCAAACCCTGGAGCTTAAGCAGTTGGATGAGGTGATGACGGTTTCCTTAAATCGACCTCCCTTAAATCTTTTCAACCAAAAGATGATCGAAGAGTTGATCGACCTCTTTCACTCTTTGGGCAAAGACCGGAGGATCCGGTTCATCATCCTCACGGCCAAAGGAAACAATTTTTCCGGCGGAGTAGATTTAAAAGAAATCAACGGCTTGATCAACCGGCAGGATTTTAACCCCGCAGACGCCCGCTACCAGCAGCTTATGGGCCACGAATTGATGAGAAGTTTGGAAAACCTTGAGCAGATTACCGTGGCCGCGCTGAAAGGGGCTGTAATCGGCGCCGGCATGGCCGTGGCCATGGCCTGCGACTTCCGCATCATGGTCGAAGATGGCTATTTCAGCGTTCCAGAGGCGATGGTCGGCGTCTACTTCACCTGGGGGTGTACGCCCCGGCTCGTGCGCATGGTCGGGGCTTCCAAGGCCATGGAAATAATCATGACCTGCGATGCGATCCCGGCCACGGAGGCTTACCGCGTTGGCCTGGCCAATAAAATCGTTCCCCAAGATCGTTTAATAGAGGCCACCCATTCCTTCATCGCTAAGATCGCCTCTCATAGCCCCACCGCCGTCCGCATCACAAAAAAGATTGTCCTGGGAGCTTCTATGCAGGGGTTTGGGAACACGTTCATCTGCGAGCCGGAACTTATGCAAGGCCTAACGACTACGGGGGAAACAGGGGAAGGAATCAAGGCCTTTCTTGAAAAAAGAAGGCCGCAATATAAAAAATAAGAAGGGGAAGGGGCAAGGAGGTAATATGTCTCGCATATCTTACGTGGATTGCTTAAATAAGAGATACCAAGGCATGGGATTTCCTCCCTATCGGTGGTCCACTTTTGATTCGAGCCCCTGGACCCCCTTGGAGAAACCGCTGGCGCAGAGCTGCCTAACTTTGATTAGCTCGGCGGGAATCTTCCGGGAAGACCAGCCGCCTTTTGACCCCTGGGCAGTGAATGATTTGAGCTTCCGGCTGATCCCGAAAGACACACATCTTAAGAAGCTCAGGCTTCATCACAATTACTTCGACCACCGCGACGCGCTTAAGGACTTAAATTGTGTTTTTCCCATCGAGCGTCTTCAAGAGCTGGAAAGGTCGGGGCATATCGGGCAGATGGCCCCAACGGCGGTTACCCTGGGCATGGGAAGGCTTTACAAGCGCACAGACTTGCAAAGAGAGACCATACCTAAAATTCTGGAAGTCTTGAATGGGCAGGGTGCCGATGCCGCCCTCCTGGTGGCTGCCTGACCTCTGGACCATCAGTCCGTGGGACTGATCGCGCGCGGGATTGAAGAAGGTGGAATTTCCACCATTTACATTGGTTCGTGCCGAGACATGATGACTTTAGTCAGGCCGCCGCGGGCCGTGTTCATAGATTTTCCACTTGGTCGTCAGTGCGGCAAGCCCAAAGATGCAGCCCTGCAAATGCGCATTTTGCAGGATGCTTTGGAGGCCCTGGTGAAATCAAAGGTACCCGGAGAGGTCTTGGACCTGCCTTATGAATGGGGTGAACCGTTCGATTGGGAGAGCTATGAACGGGATTTGAAGGAAATGCTCGAGCAGGAAGGTCAACTGTTGAAGTGAAGAGGGACGCCCTTTTTCCATATCGCGCATGGTGCTTAGTTAGATGATTTTTTTTCTGGGGAGGGACAGATATGAGCGAGAGCAATAGAATCCATTATTTAAAAGCCACCCGAGAGACGGTGCACACCGGGTTTTTTGACGCGGCCATCCCGCCGGTGCTCACCATTGACTCCGGAAATACCGTGGTCATGAACACGATGATGCTCATGGATGGAGAGCTTCGTTGCGGGATGACTCTGAAAGAGCTGATAGCGAAGAAGCAGACCTACATAGACTGCAATAGGGGTTCCCATACCCTTACCGGACCCATCTTCGTCAATGGGGCCGAGCCGGGAGATGTTCTGGAAATTCGCATAAAGAAGCTTGTTCCCATCGACTGCGGCGTGAACTACCATTATCCGGCCGAAATGAATATCGGAGGGCTGCCGGAGGATTTTCCGGTAGGACAGTTCAAGAGCTTCCAGTTGGATTTGAAGCGCATGGAAACAACTTTTGCCCCGGGGGTTGTCATTCCCCTTCAGCCCTTCCTGGGGGTCATGGGGGTGGCTCCCAGGGCAGGAGAGATAAGGCCAGCGGCCGCGCCGGATTATTTCGGGGGGAATATAGACAATAAAGAACTGGTGGCCGGAACAACGCTTTATCTGCCGGTTAGCGTGCCAGGCGCCTTATTTTCTGCCGGTGACGCCCATGCCGTCCAGGGGGATGGGGAAGTAAATGTGACAGCCATAGAGACGGCCATGGAAGAGGCGGTCTTGCAGTTTTTCGTACGCAAAGATATGAAGCTGGAACGCCCCCTGGGGGAAACGGACACTCATTGGATCACCATGGGTTTCCATGAAGACCTCAACCAAGCGGTTAAAATTGCCCTGCGGGATGCGATTCAGTTTATTTCCAAGAGCAAAAGATTGACCCCTGATGATGCCTATGCTTTATGCAGTTTAGCAGTTGATTTGCGAGTGACCCAAATCGTTGACGGAAATAAGGGGATCCATGCCATGATCCCCAAAGCCATCTTCACGGCGTTGATTCCGAAGCAACTTGGCAACTTAAAAAGTGGGATAGATACTGGTCCTATCGAGATATGCCAGACAGGATGCTCCTGAGGTTCTCCAACAGCGTGATCGGCTTATGGATTGAGGGAAGGTGGATACTTGGACGTGAGTTTAATCGGGCTGATTTGGCGGCAGGGGAAGAGGGTTATTCCGGAGCAGAAGTTGGGCGGTCTTTAAAGGTGGCAACATCAGCGGTTAACCAGGCGGGGAATTCAGAGAGGGGGGTGCTTTCCAGCGGGATTTGTAAGTTGCTTGGGAACCAATGTCCCCTTTTTCCACGGCCGGACAAATCGGGCGAAACGCTCCCCGCAACTTGCCGTTCGGGCGCGCGCAGCGCGACCGAACGGACTCTTCAGCCGTAGCGATTAGCTGTCGGCTGCAAGAGCAATGTTGGAATTAATCAGCTTTGTGGAGAACAATTTGGATATGCTCCGAAAATAGCTCGAAGTCTTTGTCTGTAGTATATATTGAGAACTTGTTTCTGACAGCCACAGCGCAAATCAAGAAATCAGTATTTGAGCCTTGTATCCCTTTTGAACGGCAATGATTGAAAAACTGGGCTGCAGTAATATAGTCTTCGGTGAGAATTGGAAGATCGGGAAAGCTTTCAAGATGCTTCCGGAGTTTTTTAAACTGAGATTCACTGCGAATACCCGATAAAATCTCCTGGCGTATGGGGCCAATCATTTGGAGGCGATGGCCATGGATTATATGACGAAGCTCTTGGACTGGCGCAGGGGGGTCCTGTTTATCGCGCCTTAAAGCCAGAGACCATACGCTAGTGTCAACAATGACCTTCATGGCCGTCTTCTTTGTTTTTTATAATCATATTCAGGGTCGTATTCCACAGCCCCAAACAGCGAGAGAATTTTTTCTTGCTCCAATTGATGTATATATTCAATTAGTGCCTTTGAGACAGCAGCCTTTTTCGTTCTATGTCCACCGAGTTTAACAGCTTTTAAAATGAGATTGTCATCTATCTGTAAATTTGTTGCCATAAAAATCACCTCCTTAATAATCACACATAATGTTACACATCAGTTTGTGTGAAATCAAGAGATAATTTTTAAATTCCAATGTGTTTTTGGGGGAGGTTGATTCAAGTGCAACTTTTATTATTATTGATCCATTGCGATCAACCTTTCAGAACTCGCGTAACGATTGGCCAAGGAAGCCGTCACTCCCCGAAAACGCGCCACCCTGGCCCCGGAATATCCATACTTCTTAAAAGTTTCCCGACAAAACATCTTCCTCACCCTCACCACCAACCGTCTCTGCCCCTGGTTTCCATGGAGTGTTTTCTCCTGAATATTCCCCCAAAGAAATCAATCAATGCCGAAAGAAAAAAACAATATACCTGGATTCCCGCTGGAGTTTATCCCGCACTTGATGCGGGGCGGGAATGACGAAAATGAGGGGGAAGGACTTTTTACGAAGCCATCAATTTTGTCTGTTGAGCTTCTTACCTTAATCTGGTAAAAAGAATAGACTGCAAATTTCAAGGGAGGAGTTGGCTATGGACGTGCGCATCGTGATCTGCGGTATGGGAAGAGTGGGCCAGGCTTTCGTGGGCCTGCTGATCCAGAAAGATAAAGACCTGAAAGAGCGATATGGCCTGAACCTGAAGATCGTTGTCGCAGTGGATATCGGGGGGGCTGCCGTCTCCCCCGCCGGCTTGCCTCTGGAAGAGCTCATGGCTCACCTCAAAAAAGGAGGAAGGGTGGAGGAAATGCCCGGGTTTGGCAAGAAAGGGTTTTCGGGAAAGGAGGCTCTGTCCTTAGTTCCTGCGGATTTACTCGTCGAGACCACTCCCACCAACATCAAAGACGGGGAACCAGCCTTGACCCACATGCGCACGGCATTGAGCCAGGGTCGGCATGTCGTGACAGCTGCCAAAGGCCCAATGGTCCTTCGCTATAACGAAATGAAGACGCTGGCCGAGAAGTCCAAAGTCAAGTTGATGATCAGCGCGGCAACGGCAGCGGCCCTGCCGACTTTGGACGTCGGGCTTACCTGTCTGGCCGGGACAGAAGTTCTGACCGCTGAGGGGATTCTCAACGGTACCACCAATTATATCCTTACCCGGATGTACGAGGACGGTTGCCCCTACGCAGAAGCGCTGGCCGAAGCCCAGAAGATGGGGGTTGCCGAACCAGATCCTTCTTTGGATGTGGAGGGGAGAGACACCGCCAATAAAATCCTGCTTATTGCCAATGAAGTTCTTGGCGCCCGATTGTCCCTGAACGATATTCCTGTTGAAGGAATCACTAAAGTAACCCCGGAAGATATTCAGAAGGCCAAAAAAGATAGGAAGGTCATCAAGCTGATTGGCAAGGCGGAGAAAAAAGATGGAAAAGTTGAGGCTTCCGTTGCTCCCATGGCCCTGCCTAAGGACCATCCTTTAGCCAGCGTCCGGGGGACGGAAAAAGCCATATCTTACCTTACGGATACGATGGACCGGGTGACCGTCTCCGGAGGGAAATCCAACCCCCTGGGGGCAGCGGCAGCTCTGCTTAAAGACATCATCCGCATCTATCAAGGATGAATTCGTAAGAAGTCGAGAAAGAGTCATTACGAGTCACGCCTTTGGCGTGACGAAACAATCTTTTTTAGTAACACTTTGGTAGCGTTCAAAACAAGAGACCTAAACAAAAACCCAATTTACGATACGATAGAAAATTCATCTCATATTCCGAATTCCGTTGGATCATACTAAATTTTATAGGAGGATGTCAAGCTTTTTTTTCAAAAAATCATCAACACCCCCTTAACCTATTAACTTCAAAAAGGATTTTTATCCCTATTTCTTATGGCGGAATTTGAGTAACAAATTTTATAGATGTTTATCCCCTTTGATCAGCTACAATCAAATTCTATTGTGACTTCCTGTTTCTGATAATAAGCGTTTCCCACTTAGCCCCCTTTTATGATATTCTCTATCGTAAAGAGGGCTATTTTACTAAACAGGTCTCCTTTTTTCTACACTACTAAATATTTGTCTCCGAAGCGCAGCAATCTGCGCCATGAATTTACAGCATTTGCAAGAAAGGCTAAGAAAAAATGTTTCAAATCATTCCTTTTAACACGCCGGACATCATGTTCGGCATGGATGTAGTGAAAAAGGTTGGCGAATACGCCAAAAAATTAGGAGCCGGGCGAATTTTATTGATTACTGGCCCGCATGTGAGCAAGGCCGGCATTGCTGAAAAAGTAATTTCATCCTTAAAGGCGAAGCCTTTGGAATTTGAAATCTATGACCGGATGGAGCAGGAGCCGTACACCACGGTTGTGGAACGCGCGGCCGAGGTAGCCCGAAAAGGAAATTTCGATGTTTTCATTGGTTTGGGCGGAGGGAGCGTAATGGACGTGGCCAAGATGGCCTCGGCCCTTACCACCAATCCAGGAGTAACCAAAGACTATTTCGGCGTGGAAAAAGTTACCCGCCGGGGCAAACCTACGATTATGATCCCGACTACAGCCGGGACCGGCGCCGAGATTACCAAGCACGCCATTTTCGTGGATGTGGAAGATCATGTGAAAAAAGCGGTTGCCTCGCAGGCCCTCCAGCCCAATGTGGCGCTCATCGATCCCATGCTTACGGTAACTTCCCCGCCGCAGGTTACGGCTGCCGCGGGAATCGATGCTTTCATCCATGCCGCCGAACCCTTTGTTTCCCAGGGCGCCAACCCCTTAACCGATGCCATTGCCATTAAAGCTATGTCCATGATTACCCGCTGGGTTGGGCCGGCCTACGCAGATGGCCGGGATCTGGAAGCGCGTTACTATGTGGCTATGGGATCGATGATGTCTTCGTTTGTTTTACAGAACTCGGGCACCAGCCTCATTCATGCCATCGCCTATCCCCTCGGCGGGGAATACCATACCTCCCATGGCACGACCTTGAGCGCCCTCATGCCCTCGTGTTTCGAATATATTAAAGTGGCCAAAGCCCCCAAATTCGCCGAAATGGCTGAGGCCATGGGGGAAAATATATACGGGTTATCCGACCGTGAGGCAGCCGATAAAGCCATCGAAGCAATTCGGGCTCTGCTCAAGAGCCTTGATTTGCCCGGGTCCTTGAAAGACCTGGGTGCGGTTCAGGAAGAGTCCAGAGTGAAACGGTGGGCTATTGACGCCCATAAAGAGCAACGGCTCTTGAGCCGTTGCGCCAGACAGTTAACCGTGGAAGATATTATCAAAATCATCAACAACGCTTTCTAAGGGCAGGAGGAGTTATGAAAAAAAAGAAGAGCATCCAGGATTTTTACGCGATGAAGGAAAAAGGAGAGCAAGTCGCCTACATTACCAGTTATGATTTTCCCACCGCCACCTTCGCCGAGAAAGCCGGAATCGATATGATCCTGGTGGGGGATTCTCTGGGCATGTGCGTCTATGGGTATGAAGGAACCATGCCCGTAACCATGGATCAGATGATTGTCCACAGCGAGGCGGTTCGTCGGGGCGCCCCGAATACTTTCGTTGTCGGGGACATGCCTTTTCTTTCCTACCAGACCACCGATGAAGCAGCGGTGGAGAATGCCGGCCGCTTTTTCAAGGAAGCGCGAGTGGATGCGGTCAAATTAGAGGGCGGGGTGCGCGTGGCCAGCCGCATCCGGGCAATCGTCGATGCCGGTATGCTGGTCATGGGGCATATCGGACTTACCCCTCAAAGCTCTTCGCAGTTGGGCGGGTTCAAGGCCCAGGGGCGGACTCTGGAGAGCGCCAGGGCTCAGGTCCAAGATGCCCTGGCCGTGCAGGAAGCGGGCGCGGCCTTGATCCTCCTGGAGGCCATCCCTCCCGAAGTTTCCGGTTATATCCGCGACCTTCTCTCCATCCCGGTTTTGAGCATTGGCGCCGGGCCGCACTGTGATGGTCAACTTCTCATTGTCAGCGACATGCTGGGGATCTTCGAAGCCTTTACTCCCAAATTCGTCAAGCGCTACGCCGAAGTGGCCAAAGTTTGCACGGAAGCTTTGACCGAGTATGTAAAGGACGTAAGGAACAGGACCTTCCCGGAACCCAAACACATTTATCCCATGATCTCTGAAGAACTTGCCAAGTTCAAAGAATGGGCGGCTGCTGAAAAGAAAGCCAAAGAGATAAAGCCGCCAAAATGAGGGCATAGGGAAAACCCGTATGACTACCGATCGCCTAAGCGGAATCGTCCTTCTTCTGTTAGCGGTATTCGTGATGATAGAAACTCGGGTCTTGCCCCTGGGCACGCACAGCCGGCCGGGCCCCGGATACCTGCCGTTGCTCCTATCCTCGTTCCTGGCTATTCTGGGAATCATCCTGATTGTCCGGGGCCGCCTGGCCAGCTCCTGGAGATCGGTTAAGTGGTCAGAAGGGCTTCATGCCTTAGCCATTTTGGCGGGTTGTGTTTTCACCATGTTGGCCCTGGAAACCCTGGGCTACCGCTTTACCATGCTTATCCTAACGGCCTTCCTGTTCGGAGTTATAGAACGTCTAAAGTGGTGGATGGTTTTAAGTTTAAGCGTGGGGCTCTCCTTCGGCTCTTTTTGGCTATTTGATACCATGCTCAAAGTTATTCTTCCGCGAGGAAGTCTGGGGTTTTAATGGTCGAAACTCTACAAAATTTATATTTGGGTTTTTCAACAGCCTTAACCCCGATGAATTTTTTCTATGGGTTCATGGGCTGCCTGATCGGTACGCTGGTGGGGGTTCTTCCAGGGGTTGGCCCCCTTGCCGGGATAAGTTTACTCCTGCCGACAACTTTCGGGTTGAATCCCACCTCAGCCATAATCCTTCTGGCCGGGATTTACTATGGAGCCATGTACGGGGGTTCAACCACGTCGATATTGATGAGGATTCCGGGGGAAGCGGCTTCGGTCATGACTTGCATCGACGGATACGCCATGGCTCAGAAAGGAAGGGCCGGCCCGGCCCTGGCTATATCGGCCATCGGCTCTTATGTTGCCGGGACAGGAAGCGTCATTGGTTTAATGCTCCTGGCGCCTCCTCTGGCGAAATATGCCTTACGCTTCGGTCCACCGGAATATTTTTCTCTGCTGGTCCTGGGACTCCTGGTGCTTGGATACATGACCGGAGGATCAATGGTCAAGAACCTGGCCATGATAGTGTTGGGCCTCCTTTTAGGCATGATCGGCATCGATCATTTTACCGGTTATTTTCGTTTCTCCTATGGAGTGGTTGCCCTGGGAGACGGGATCGGGATTGTTCCCGTGGCTGTCGGGCTTTTCGGCATCTCGGAAATTTTAATGACTGCCGGCCAATCCATCAGACCGGAGGTCATCAAGCCTCGCCTGAAGGATCTCTTACCATCAAAGCAAGAGCTCAGGGACTCGGTGGCTCCTATCGGGCGCGGTTCGCTGCTCGGCTTCCTGATAGGTATTATTCCAGGCTCTGCTCATATCATTTCCACTTTTATCTCCTATGCGGTGGAAAGAAGGGTTTCTAAGCATCCCGAAAAGTTCGGGAAGGGAGCCATTGAGGGAGTTGCCGGCCCTGAATCAGCAAATAACGCTGCAAGTTGCGGGGCTCTCGTGCCCATGCTGGCCCTGGGTGTACCCACCGGACCTATCCCGGCTGTTTTATTGGCCGCCTTGATGGTCCATGGAATTAATCCCGGACCCATGTTGATTAAGGAACAACCCGTCATCTTCTGGGGACTAATCGCCAGTATGTACGTGGGAAATTTCATCCTCCTTCTTCTTAACCTTCCTCTCGTGGGCATTTTTGTAAACCTTTTGAGGATTCCTTACAAAATCCTCTACCCGACGATATTAATGTTATGCGTGGTCGGGGTTTACGCCGTCAATAGCAGTCTTGTAGATGTCTGGATCATGACTGTGATGGGTATCCTGGGGTATGTTTTACGTAAATATGATTTTGAACCAGCTCCCATGGTCTTAGGGGTTGTCTTGGCTCCGATAATCGAGATGAGTTTCCGCCAGGCCCTGGCCATGTCTGCCGGAAGTTACCTGATTTTTGTCCAGCGCCCGATCTCAGTGATTTTTTTTATGGCGGCTTTGGCTATGATTCTCCTCGCTATGAAGCCTCTGGTGAGGAAGGGGAAGGATTGGAGGGAAAGATTAACCAAGGCTGAAAAGGACGAAAAAACATAAGAAGAGAGTAAGAAAATCTGTGAAAGCGAATGCTGCAAAAACAAAGGAGGGTAAAATGATGACACATCGGAAATCAATCGTAGTCTTGATGGCTGTATTGGTAGGCGCAGGGCTTTTGGGGTTGATCCCTAAGCTTGCAGTCGCTCAGGAGGCCTATCCTACGAGGCCGGTGCAGGTTATTGTTCCTTTTCCCCCGGGCGGGGTGGCTGATCTGGTTGCCCGCCCTCTGGCGGCGGCCATGGAAAAAATATTGAAGCAGCCCGTGGTGGTGGCCAACAAGACAGGCGCCGGCGGCGCGGTAGGCATGCAGGCGGCGGCTGTGTCCAAAGCTGATGGATACACGCTGATGGTGGCTCTTTCGAGCATTTCGGTCATGCCGGAAGTTGACAAGATATTTGGCCGGCCGCAGACCTACAAGATGGAAGATTTCGCTCCTATCGCTCTGTTGACTTCTGACCCCACGATTTTGGTCATCAAGAAAGAAGCTCCCTGGAAGAATGTAGCGGACTTCGTCGAAGATGCCAAGCGCCGTCCGAATGAAATCAAATACGCCTCTTCCGGAGTCTATGGCACCATGCACGTGGCTATGGAGATGTTTGCCCACGCTGCCGGGATCAAACTTAGACACATTCCCACAGCCGGCGGCGGACCGGCCCTTACGGCCTTATTAGGGGGTCATGTGGAATCTCTGTCCGGGGGGCCGAATGTTTCCATTCCGCACATCAAAGCTGGAACCCTGCGGGTTCTGGCCGGTTGGGGAGGCAAAAGGCTGCCGGCCTTGCCCGACGTGCCTACTTTAAAGGAACTGGGCTATGAAGATGCCGAGTTCTATATCTGGTCCGGGTTATTCGCCCCCAGAGCCACTCCCCCGGCAGTTATAAAAGTCCTTAGAGAGGCAACTCGCCAGGCCGTGAGCGCTCCGGAATTCAAATCGGCCATGGAAAAGATGGAAACCCCGATCTCTTACATGGATGCCGACGAATTCAAAAAATTCTGGGATAAAGATGCTCAGAGGCTTGCCAAGGCTGTGCGGCAAATCGGCAAGGTTGAGTAAAGAAGTAAAAATTTACCCTGGCGCCTACCACAAATTGAGTATGGGGTAACACTTTAGTTCTTTGAAGAAAGGTATATCACCATAGCCAAGGGATGCCAGGGCCCGGGGGCTAGGCCGGCCCGCTTGGAATCATAAGGCGCTGGTTTCTCCGTGGATGGGGCGGGGGAGATACTCCCCGCCTCCTCCGGAGGAAACGGGCTTTTATCCTCGAGGACAAGGGGAGACCCAACCGATGCTTCCGGCGCGTCCCGGCCCGGCCCCCGGGCCTAAACAGATGTGTTGCTGGCATTTTTTCAAAACTCTAAACTGATACAGTATGAGGGAGAGAATTATGCAACGCATTGGTTTTATCGGACTCGGCCTGATGGGGCTGCCCATGTCCAAACGGTTTCTGGAAGCTGGTTATCCATTGACGGTTTGGAACCGGACCCCCGACCGGGCAAAAAGCCTGTTGGCTGCCGGGGCCGCCTGGGGAAAATCCCCCAAGGCCGTGGCCCAGGCTTCCGATGTAGTAATTACCATGGTAACGGATTCGGCAGCCTCAGAAAAGGTATCGTGCGGTGCCGATGGCGTTCTGGAAGGGGCTCATCCGGGGCTGATCCTGATTGATATGGGCAGCATCGCTCCGGAGATGTCCAGGTCCATTGCCGAGCGGGCCAAGGCCCAAGGGGTTTCCATGCTGGATGCTCCGGTCACCGGAAATCCCAAAGTCGCTTCCGACGGCAAATTGGGGATTATGGTTGGGGGGGCCAAGGAGCTTTTTGAATCATGCCTTCCCATCTTTGAAAAGATGGCCGCCAAGGTTGTTTACGCGGGGGTGAATGGCATGGGGACAACGCTTAAATTGGTGAATAACCTCATTATGGGAGTGGCCATCGAGGCAGTTGCCGAAGCGTTGGTCCTGGCCAGTAAGGCCGGGATCGATCCGCAGCGGGTCATTGAGATTACTGCCGTCGGCGGGGCGCGAACTGGAGCTATGGAAACCCGGGGGCCGAGAATGATCCAGCGGGACTTCACCGCCCATTTCTCTACCAACAACATGTACAAAGACCTTTCCACGGCATTGAAGTTAGCCGAAGAGTGCGGAGTTTCTTTGCCGGCGGCCAGTATCGCCAGGGAGATGCTCAGAGCTGCAAAATCGCAGGGGAAAGGAGATATGGACTCCTGCGTAGTCCTGACGGTAATCGAAGCCCTGGCCGACACGGTCGTGAAGCAGAAAGACTGAAAAATAATAGGCTTTTCCATTTGAATCATATTAACCTGTTGTTTAGGAATCAGTTTGTTTGAGAGTTATCGTTAATGGTGGCTTTCTCAGGCGCGGGGGCCAGGGCGCTTCGCTTGGCATCATGAGGCGCTCGGTTTTCCATTGATTAGGCGGGAAAGAGCCCCCGCCTCAATGTGCGGAAACCCAGCCAATCCCTTCCTTCAAGGTTTTCTCCCGGCCGATGCTGCTCCGCCTAAGGCGGACTCAGCCCCCTGGCCCCCGCGCCACGATATAAGCTGTGTTTAACAACAACATGAGTCAAATAAAAAAGCCAAAAAAGTAATTTACTTCCGGCGGGGAAAAAGGGCATAATCTTAAAGTTTCTTGCAAAAGTCCGTAATTTACCCTTCGACAGGCTCAGGGTGAACGGTTCGCTCAGGACAAGCTTGTCGAACCACAAAAAAATACTTTTGCAAGAGGCTCCTTATATAAAGGGATTATGCCTTTTTTTATTGCCGAGATTTATCCCGGAAAGCCGGCAGGTAAGGGCAATGGAATTGATGTAAGAAACCAGAATCCAGGAGCCAGAATGCAGAAAAAATTTACTAAATACTGACTTCTGACTCCTGAATTCTGAATTCTTGCTTTAAAGGAGGAGAGCTATGTTTGAATTCATTAAGAGAGCGATTTTCATCGGCGCGGGTTTGGCCTCCATGACCGCCGAAAAGATTGAAGAGGTGGTGGAGGAGATCGTTAAAAAAGGGGAACTCTCTGAAAAGCAGGGGAGGGAATTAGTGCAGGAGCTGAAAGAAAAATCTACAAAAGCGGAGAAAGAATTCGGGGAAAAAATAGATAAGGTGGTGAATGATACCTTGCAGAGGCTGAATATTCCCACAAGGAAAGAGATAGAAGAGCTGAAAGCCAAAATTGAACAACTGGAGAAGGCCGCCGAAAAGAAGGAATAGGCGATGCAAATCCGCAAGATCCGCATTGTCTCGCGCACCTATCGCCACGTCAATCGCTATCGCCAGATTCTCACCGTTTTTTTTAAATACGGCTTTGGCAATCTGATTGAGCGGCTGCCTGTAGGTCAATACCTGGAAATAGGCCTGAAAATGATTTCCAGAGGCCGCCGGAAGCGCGTGGAAAAACTCACCAGGTCTGAACGGATGCGCCTGGCCGTTGAAGAACTCGGACCGACATTTATCAAACTGGCTCAGATACTTTCCACCCGTCCCGATTTGATACCCCCGGAAATTGTGCAGGAGTTAGCCAAACTTCAGGACCAGGTTTCTCCTTTTCCTTTTGCCCAGGTGAAAGAGATCGTCGAAGAGGAGTTAAAATCCCCGCTGGAAGAGAAATTCCAGCATTTTGCCGAAACGCCTCTGGCAGCGGCTTCCATCGGCCAGGTTCACCGGGCGCGCCTGCAAAGCGGGGCAGAGGTCGTTGTGAAAGTCCAGCGCCCGGGCATCCGTCAACTGATCGAGGTGGATTTAGAGATTTTATTTCACTTAGCCAACTTGATCGAAAGGCACATTGACGAATTAGGTATTCAACGCCCCACCCGCATTGTGGAAGAGTTTGCCCGGACCCTGGAGAAGGAGATGGATTATACCGTTGAAGCTTACCACACCGAACGTTTTGCCCGTCAATTTCTCGGCAATACATCCATTTACGTTCCCCGGATTTATCGCGAGGCATCCACGGAGCGCGTCCTGACCATGGAATATATTTCGGGAATCAAGGCCTCGGAAGTGGCCATGCTAAACCAGCAGGGGTTTGATCTAAAAATCATCGCTTCCCGCGGGACAGATTTAATCCTCGAACAGATTTTTCACCATGGATTTTTCCATGCCGATCCGCATCCGGGCAATTTATTTATCCTTCCGGAGAACGTCATCTGCTACCTTGATTTCGGGATGATGGGCAGCGTTGACCGGCAGGCCCGGGAAGACTTTGCCGACATTGTTTACGGGTATGTCCTTAAGGATGAGTCCAAAATCGCCCAGGCCCTTTTAAAAATTATCGAATGGGATAGCGAACCGAACCGGCGCACCCTAGAAAAAGATATTGCTGATTTTATGGCGTTATACCTGTATCAGCCCCTTAAGGAGTTACGGATCGACAGTATTTTAAAAGCGCTTTTGGAGTTGATCACCCGCCACCGTCTCCGGCTCCCGCCGGAAATATTCCTGATGATCAAAGCCCTGACCACCGCAGAGGGGGTGGGAGTGGCCCTGGATCCTGATCTGAATATGGCGGAGAAAGCCGCTCCCTTTATCAAGCGCATCAAAATGGAACGGCTGCATCCCCGGCGGATCATCGGGGAATTTTTCGACTCCGGCGGAGAACTGATCCAACTGCTTAAAGAGATTCCGGGAGAACTGCGCGAGATACTCAAGCAGGTGAAACAGGGGAAGGCTAAATTCGAGTTTGAACACCGGGGGCTTGAGGATTTTGCCTATCATATAGATCGATCGTCAAACCGAATCGCTTTTTCCTTCCTGGTCTCCTCTTTAATCGTCGGCTCGGCCTTAATCTTCCGGACAGATATCGGGCCGCATCTTTGGGGGTTACCGGTCTTCGGACTTTTGGGATTCAGCATCGCCGGCATCTTTGGCGTCTGGTTGCTCATTTCCATCCTCCGTTCGGGGAGGCTATAAAGCCCTGAGATGGAGGAAGCAGACTCCTGCGGAAAAACTTGGGGGTTATCGCTTCTGATTTTTTAAAGACTTTAGTGAAATAACTCTGGTCCGAATAACCAACCTCTAAGGCAACCTGGGCAACTGACTTTTCCGGATCTCTTAAAAAAGAGCGGGCATTCTGCATCCGCACCTTTGTTAAATATTCAATGAAAGGCAATCCCATTTCATCTTTGAAGAGATGGCTAAATCGGGATGGGCTGAGGAAAGCCTCGCGGGCCACTCGCTCCACGGTCAAGTCAGAGCCATAATGTCGATCAATAAACTCCAGAGTTTTTTTCAGTCGGGAGTCCAGGTGAATGTTTCGGGAGTGGTAGATGTTGTCGATGACATTGTCAACCACTTTTACCGTCCAGAGGCAGATTTCTTCTTGATTCTTAATAGTCCCCAACTCGGCTAAGCATTGGTACTTCAATCCTAAGATATCCTCCACCTTGGCCCCGGCCTCAACCGCCGCTCTGGAAATTACAACCACTAACTCCAGGATGGAAATTTTCAGAAGGTCGATGTCTGAAAGATATTGCGACAATATGATCGCCAGTAGTTTGTTCAAGATTTCCTTGGCCTTCTCCTGCTCTCCGCCGCAGATTTTATGAATAATCTCTCTTTCGGTGTCATAGGAGAGCTTAAAAAGTTGAGAAGGGGTAAATTCTGGGTTGGCCGATTTAACGGCCTGAATCTCTTCGGCTACCTTCCCTTGCAGATCCTGAATTTCTCGCACTTTGCCCAAGCAACTGAGGTCGGGATGAGAGAGTTTATTGGCCAGGGCAAAAAGCTCCTGGGCAGCCCTATTGACTTCCTCCTCTTTGAGGACCGGAATCCTCGATAGGGCGTCAAAGATTTTCTTCTTCACGGCAGGCGGCCCTTTCAGGAGGGAACTTATTTCTTCGAATTTCAGTTCAAAAGGATCGGCCATCAAAAAAGGGTTGGCCTTGAGGCATCCGGCAAGGCGATTGGACTCCATGATGGGAGCAGTAATGTGGTAGATGGAAAAGCAGCAGGTCCCGATCGCAGGGACCCCCCAGCGGATGGACTCCCGAGCGCCGTTTTGGTGGGAGAATCGGCAGGAATTTGATTTGAGCTCCTGATTCGCCAGAAGGCAAAAGCGCCCCTCAGCAGGAAAGTTTCGGGAATGCCATAGCTCCAACCCGGCCGCATCGATCACCCGTGTGGGAATCCTTAAAGACCGGGAAAAGGACGCCAATTTTTTACGAAAAGCGGAACCGCCCTGAAGCTTTTGTTTTAAGAGATTACCGGGATTCATTACCACTCTGTAAACCTTTAATTCCCAAAAGATCTTTGGCGATGGCTGGAGCTGAGGTGGCCTCCCGGCAGTAACCATCGGCGCCGATATTTTGGGCGTAAACCTGGGTAACCGGCGCTCCCCCTATCAGGATCTTCACTCCGGTCATACTTGAAGAACGAAGAAGCTGAATAGTAGTCTTCATCCAGGGCATGGTAGAAGTTAAAAGAGAAGACATGGCTAAGATCTGAGCATCATGTTTCTCCACGGCCCGAACAAATTTTTCCGGGGACACATCCACTCCCAGGTCGATCACATCAAACCCATTTCCTTCCAGGACGATGATCACCAGATTTTTCCCGATATCGTGCAGGTCGAATTTAACGGAGCCGATGACTACCCGCCCTACCACTTGCTTATTTTTTTCCCGCATCAAGGGCCTTAAAACATGAAGGCCCAACTTGACCGCCCGAGAGGCCATCAACAATTCGGGGATGAAGAATTCGCTTTTTCTGAATTTTTGACTGGCGGCCAGCATCCCCGGAATCAACCCTTCGTTGATGATCTGGAATACATCCATTCTCCGCTCCGCCATTTTCGCAGTAAAGCTCTCCACAGCTTTACAGTCCCGCTGAACCACGGCCTCCGCTACCTGGCGCAGAATTTGCCCGTTCATGGATTCATCCGGTCGAATGGTTGATCCTCTAAAGGACAAATTGGAACTCCCCCTCAGGATTCCATGAAAATATCCTGAAAAACAGATTGGTCCTTTTCAATAATTAAAAAATCTTTATCCCAGGGTCCCCAAAGGAGTTTTTTGAAAAAGGACAAGGACCCTTGCAGTTCTTCATATTGCAACCCCAGCAGATCGGCGTTCCGGCGGGCGTAATTCCGGTAGGTGGAGAGGTCCGCGACGCCGGTGTCAATCATGGCAATCCGCGTATAGTGTTTCATCTCTTCTTTCAGGACCCACATGGCCGTCTCCCGATCGTACGAACGGGAGTAATCTTCATATTTCGACAGGGGCGTTTGTCCTTTTTCAATCCAACCGGATGTCAAATAATAAGTCCCAGGTTGTCTGGCAGTTTGATCCCGGTAGGATTCGGAGGAACCGAGAAAAAGGCTGATGCAATCATGAATTCGCGGGATAATTAAAGGCTGCTTGCGGGAAGAAACGCCAACGATTCCATTACTGCACAGGCCATAGCCCAACACAATGCCATCGTATTCTTCTTTAGCCGCCTGATCTATTTCAATCTGCAGAGTTTTGGCCATATTTTCAGGTGTGCGGTGTAGGCCATAGTCAAAAAATCTGAATTCAGCCCTCCCGTTTTGGAACTGGCGAATTTCCCTTTCCATTACTGCGCAGGCCAGCACCAGAAGCCTTTTAGGGATTTCTTCCGCCGATTTTGCTGTCACCATGTTTCTTCTTTCTTGAAAACATTCACTCCACCAAAGGGTTCCGTTGCACTTTACATCCAATCCAACCTCGTGGTCAAGAAAAATAGCAGATTTTTACCAAAAAATAGCAAAATTAAACAAGACGATACTGAGCAATATAATTATTCTTTAGCCAATTAGCCAGAGGATGCGATTAGCAGACAAGACTTTTGACCCAATGAAAAAGAGAATGGCACTTTGTGAAAACAGTACAATCATGCGGGAAGACGCCAAGTATTCGGGCCTTATCCAATCAGAACATAGCTATTTCATTCCTTCCCTTAGAAAAGATTGCGATTCTCAGGGGAAAAGGGTATGAAATAAGATCAACATCCATTAAAATCTGCTGAAAAGAAAGGAGGAAGAAGCCATGGCCAAGACAAGAAGAGATTTTTTAAAGACTGTAGGAGCGGCCGCGATCGGGACGGGAGCGGTGTTGGCCGGCACCAGAAAGGTCCATGCCCAGACCAAGCCCCAGTTTAAATGGAAGGCCACGACCCTTTGGAGCGCAGCTGAATTGACTTACAAAGTTTTTTCTGACTTCTGTGCCCGGGTGAAGAAACTGACCGATGGCCGCCTTGAAATTACCCCATTCCCCGCCGGAGCAGTAGTGGGAACTTTCGAATGTCTTGATGCTGTGAGTAAAAACGTCCTCCAGGCCATGAATCAATGGCCAGGTTATTGGACGGGTAAAGACCCTGCTTTTGCCAGCATTGGAGATATGATCTTTGCCTATTATCATCCATGGGAGAAAGACGCCTGGTATCATTACAAGGGCGGCCTGCAGATGCTTCGGGATCTTTATGCGAAGTATAACGTTTATTGTGTAGGAGTAACCTGGTGGGGCGTGGAATCCATTCCTTCCAAGAAGCCCCTGCGCAAGATAGAAGATTTTAAAGGATTAAAATTCAGAGCTCCCCACGGGATGACCGCCGATCTGATGACCAAACTTGGAGCTTCCGTAATTATTCTCCCGGGAGGTGAAGTTTATTCGGCCCTGGAGAGGGGCGTTGTCGATGCGGCTGACTGGGGAACCCCTTCCATGAATTATAGACTTGGCTTCCACGAGGTGACGAAGTACTTTAATTATCCCGGGTCCCACTCCATGCCCGACGGTGATTTCTGCGTAAACATGGACGAATGGAAAAAGCTGCCAGAGGACATCAAATTGATTCTGGAAGCTGCCGTCAGGGAATTTGCCTGGGATACCGTGGAGCGTGTCGCGATTGATGACATCCGGGCCATCGGCGAGATGAAAAAGAAGGGACTTACACCCATCGCCTGGTCGGAGGAAGAGCTGCAAAGATTTAGAGCAGTTGTGGAAACGATCTGGGATGAGTGGGCGGCCAAAAGTTCTTTGAGCAAGAAAATCATCGATTCACAGAAAGCCTGGTTGAAAGAATTGGGGAGAATTAAATAGGAAAGATTCAAGTAGATTGGAGGAAGGCGGGCATTCCGCCTTCCTCCAATTGCGGAGGGGTCTGTGAGATGAAGGGCTTTCTATCCAAGATTGATGCCATCAGCATCTGGTCGGGAAACATCGTCAGTATAATCAATCCCGTCGTTGTTATTTTTGTCGTGTATGAGATTGTCCTGAGGTTTGTGTTCAATGCCCCGACCATATGGGCGAATGATGCCGTTGTTTATCTTTGTGCTATCGCCTACCTCATGGGTGGCGCCTATTCTCTCTATTACCGGGCCCATGTATCAGTAGACATTCTGTATCTTCGACTTTCGGAAAGGATGCAGGCAATTTTAAATCTCATCACCTTTTTTTTCGTTTTGATTTATTTAGGCGCCCTGGTGTGGATTGGGACTGGATATGCCCTGGAATCTGTGAAGATTAGGGAGGCTACGGGGACTCCTTGGAACCCCCCCGTTTATCCCCTCAAGATAGCCATTCCGGTCGGCGCTTTTTTAATGCTGCTCCAAAGCGTGGCCAATTTCATCCGCGACCTTAATTTTGCCTTTACAGGACGGAAACTATGAGCATTGAGTGGATTACTCTCCTCATTATTTTCTCCTTTCTAACCTTGTTACTGTTAGGATTGCCTCTGGCCTTTGTCACCGGCAGCGTGGCGGTCATTTTTACTTATTTTCTGGTTGGTCCAGATGGCCTTTTCCTGATAGTCACCCGGATTTTCACCATGATGAATAATTTCATCCTTGTGGCCGTTCCTTTATTTATTTTTATGGCATGTATATTAGAACGCGCCGGCGTGGCCGAGGACCTTTTCAGAACGGTATATGTATGGAGTGGCCCCCTGAGAGGAGGACTGGCCATAGCAACGGTCATCTCCTGCACGATCATGGCCGCCATGGTAGGAATTATCGGTGCCGAAATAACTACCTTTGGACTCATTGCCCTGCCGGCCATGTTCAAACGAGGCTATGATAAGAAACTCGCTCTGGGAACTGTTTGCGTAGGTGGGGCTTTAGCCACTTTAATACCCCCCAGCGTCGTCTTCATCATGTATGGCCTAGTAGCTGGCGTATCGGTAGGAAAGTTATTCATTGCCGGAGTCTTGCCCGGCCTGATGCTGGCCAGTTTTTATATCCTTTATATTCTGATCCGAGCTTATTTGAATCCCGAGCTTGCCCCAGCAGCACCCATTGAGGAAAGAAATATTTCCTTCAAGCAAAAAATGATTATGCTCAAAGGCCTGATCCTTCCAGGGTTTATTGTCATTGGTGTTTTAGGATCCATCTATGGGGGAGTAGCGACCCCCACGGAGGCTGCTGGAGCAGGGAGTTTAGGAGCGGTGATTTCTGCAGCAATTAATCGCCGTTTAACCTGGGGAATCTTCGAAGATTCGGCGATTCAGACGATGAAGGTAACCTGCATGCTCATATGGCTCTTTTTCGGGGCTTCGGCCATCATTGGTATTTACACGCTGGCCGGTGGTGCTGAGTTTGTGAAGACAACCATATCCGGTTTGCCGCTGGGTCCTTTGGGCATCGTTATCGCCATGCAGATTATCCTGATTATCCTGGGTTGTTTTTTGGATTGGATTGGTATTCTATTGCTGACCATGCCTCTTTTTGTTCCCATTATCCAAGACCTGGGTTTTGACCCCATATGGTTTGGAGTGCTTTTTTGCTTAAATATGCAGATTTCATATATTTCTCCTCCTTTTGGGCCTGGCGTCTTTTATCTTAAATCGGTGACGCCTCCGGAGATAAAGGTCGAAGATATCTTCGGGTCTATATGGCCGTTTGCCGTCATTCTTATTTTCGGCCTTGTTTTGGTGATAACTTTCCCCCAAATCGCTTTATGGTTGCCTGAAAAAATGATTAAATAAATTTAAACATTGCCGTTGGGGAGAGATTGAAATGAGTTTTCATCCGGATTTTAAACGTCTAAAGAAGGCTATCCATCACGCCGAAGCGGATCGCCTTCCTCTGATAGAGGCTCTGGTAGCCTATGAAATCCAATCTCAATTCCTGGGGAAAAAAGTCGAAGATTCCGACCTTAAATCCCAGGTGGAGTTCTGGGTGCAGGCCGGTTACGATTCCATACCATTGACCGTGGGGATGATGAATCCCGGGGAGGTCACCAAGGAGTCCAGCATCTACCGGGTGGTCCAAAAGACCTTGCATAAAGAGGGAGATGAAGTGGTTCCCTGGAATATAGAAGAAAATGGGGTCATTTCTAACCAGCAGGATTTTGACCGGTTTCCCTGGGAGGAAGCGACCAAACTGGATTTTGCCAAGTTTTACGACATTCAGCCTTTTCTTCCAGAGGGGATGAAGATTCTGGCTTGTTCTGGAAAGATTTTTACTTTAACCTGGATGCTGATGGGCTTCCAGAATTTTTGTCTGAGTCTCTACCTGCAGGAGGATTTGATCTCCAAAGTCTTCCGCAAGATCGGTGAGATCCAACTTATGGGAGCCAAGGAGTTGTTCAAGATTCCTAATGTTGGGGCCATTTGGGTCGTAGATGATTTATCCTATGGGTCCGGGCCCATGATCGATCCTAAATTTTTCAGAAAGTATGTTTTCCCCTGGTATGAGGAACTGGGGGCGCTGGCCAAAAAGCAAGGCCTGCTCTTTTTCTTCCATTCAGATGGAAATATCTGGTCCATATTGGAGGACTTAGTTGCTATCGGGTTTGAGGCTATCCACCCCGTTGACCCCACCAGCATGGATATTCGCGAGGTGAAGATAAGAGTAGGCAAGAGATTAGCGATCATGGGGAATATCCACACCGATCTTCTGGCCCGGGGGACTCCGGAAGAAGTTCGGGAAGTTACCAAGAAGACCATTCGGGACGTTGCCCCCGGAGGCGGGTATGTGTTGGGTTCCGGGAATTCTGTCCCCAACTGGGCCCAATTTGCCAACTACCAGGCCATGCGGGAAACTGCCTTAAAGTTTGGAAAATATCCTATAAAAATATGAAAATGGGCAACGAAAAATTTACTCTTTCCAAAATTGATGATCTCGTAAAAAGTCATCAGAACTATGGTTTCGTAAAAAGCTCCAGATGCAAGGCGCGCAAAACCTGAGGAGTGAAGCGTACTTAAAGGTACGCTGCAACGACGAAGGTGAAGCGCAACGCCGCAGATGGACTTTTTACGAAACCATCAAAATTGATAAAGGAACTGGGCAATGACTCATAAAGAACGGATGCTCAAAGCAGCCCGCGGGGAACAGTCCGACCAACTTCCCTGGGTGCCCCGGATCGATCTCTGGCATAACTCAAATTCAATGAGGGGAACGCTTCCCCCTTCATTTAAACAGAGTGCCACCTTAGATGGGGTGGCGGATTATATCGGCGGGGGCTACCATAAGATCGTCCCGGAATTCTTAAATGTCCGGTCTCTCGAGGATAATATCGACAGAGGAATAGGCGTTTACCGTCTTTGGGGCATGGCCTACAGGCCAGAATTGGTCGGAGTAGAACGGGAGGTAAAAAAAGAAGGGGAGGCCACATATGTGACCTATCATACACCCGTGGGCTCCGTCTCCTGCAAAATTCTTTATACAGAGGAAATGAAGCGGGCCGGAGCCTCCCTCACCTGGATCTCGGAACATGTCATTAAAGAGCCGAAAGACTATAAGGTTTTGGGTTATATTTTTAAAAATATAAAGATTCTTCCCGCCTATGATAATTATCTGGAGTTTCAGAGAAAGGTTGGCAATAAGGGATTTGCGGCTGCTTTTGCCAACCTCTCAGCCAGCCCCATGCATCACATCATGAAAGAATTTCTTGACGCCACCAAATTTTATCTGGAGATGTACGACCATCCCCAGGAGATGCGCCAGCTCTGCGAGGACATGGAGCCCTATTTCGATCAGATCTTCCGGGTTATGGCCGATTCCCCGGCGGAGGTGATTTTTTCGGGGGCCAATTTTGATGAAATGATTACTTATCCTCCTTTCTTCCGGGATCATATCATGCCTTACCTCCAGAAATTGGCTGATATGCTTCATCCGCAGGGGAAACTCCTCCTCTGCCACTGCGATGGCGAAAACAAGGGTCTTCTTGATCTCATTGCTGAAAGCGCGATGGACATTGCCGAGGCCATCTGTCCCCAGCCAATGACCAAAGTGAGCATCCGTGAAGTGAAGAAAGCGTTTCAAGGGAAGGTGACGATTTTTGGAGGGGTTCCTTCGGTGGCCCTTCTGGAAGAGAGCATGTCGGATGAAGGGTTTGAACAGTTTATGAAGGATTTATTTCAGCAGATTGCCCCAGGAGATCGATTCATCCTGGGGGTGAGTGATACGACTCCCCCTGATGCCAAGTTCGAGAGGCTTTTACGGATTACGGAGATGGTTCAGGAGAGGGGGAAGTTGCCGATGAAAATGTAAAAATAATAAGGCGAGAAAGAAAAGATGGACGAGAAAAAGAAAAGAAGGAGGAAAAATGATCGATCAGGAAAAGTTTTATGAGGCGCTTTCAGCCGGGAAAATGGATGAGGTGAGATATCTCACTCAGAAGGCTTTGGATGGTGGGGAGTCAGCGGAAAAGATTTTGAAAGAGGGGCTGATCAAGGCTATGGATCAGATTGGGGTCAGATTTAAGGATAATGAAATATATATCCCCGAGGTGCTCATTGCGGCTCGGGCCATGCATGCGGGCTTAGCGGTTTTGAAACCCATGTTGGCCGCATCTCCGACCTCTTCTGCGACCAAGATCGTCCTGGGAACAGTAAAAGGAGATCTCCATGATATTGGTAAGAACTTGGTAGGTATGATGCTGGAGGGGGGCGGTTTCGAAGTTGTGGACATCGGCATCGATGCGCCTTCTGAGAAGTTTATTCAGGCGGGCAAGGAACATGGAGCGAAGGTGATTGGCATGTCGGCCTTGCTGACGACTACTATGATGCAGATGAAGGCGACGGTTGAGATGATCAAAGAAGCGGGCCTGGGAGATGAGGTTAAGATCCTTGTGGGGGGGGCGCCGGTAACGGCTGAGTTTGCCAAGCAGATCGGAGCAGATGGGTATGCCGCCGATGCCGCATCGGCTGTGAGTAAAGTGAAAGAACTTTTGGGAATGGTTTGAAAGTTAGAAGAAAATGAAACTTTTGTGCATCGGTGAAAAGATTAATTCCTCACGTAAGGAAATCAAGAAGGGCATAGAGCGTTCTGATAAAAGCCTGATCCAGAAGATCGCCCGAGAACAAGCGGAAGCCGGAGCCCATTACCTGGATGTCAATGCCGGCCTCTTCATGGAGCGGGAGCCGGAGAAACTCTGCTGGGTTGTGGAGACAGTCCAAAAGGCGGTGGACAGGCCCTGTTGTTTGGATAGCCCCAATCCCCAGGCGTTGGAAGCAGCGCTAAAGGTTCACCGGGGCCAGGCGCTTCTCAATTCGATTTCCCTGGAGAAAGAGCGCTATCATTCCATTTTGCCTTTGGTCAGAAAATTTAGTACAAAAATTGTGGCCCTATGCCTGGATGATGGAGGGATGCCCAAAGATGCCCTTGATCGTTTTCACCTGGCTTCGATGCTTATTGAACGATTAACCAAAGAGGGGATTTCACCGGACGACATCTACGTAGACCCTCTCGTTCAACCGATGGCCATAGACCATGTTTTAGGTCCAGTCATATTGGATTCTATCGAGAAGATAAAAACTGTCTTTCCAGAAATTCATCTGATCTGTGGCCTCTCCAACATTTCTTTTGGGCTTCCCCAACGAAAATTGCTTAACCAAGTCTTCCTTATCCTGGCCCTGGCCAAAGGCCTGGACGCAGCCATCCTGGACCTCACTGATCCCGGCATGACTTCTTGCCTCCGGGCCGCTCAAGTGTTACTCGGACAGGATCAGTTCTGTTCACAATACCTGGAAGCATTCCGCCAAGGCCGTTTGAATTTTTAAACTGGAAAAACCAAAAATTACTTCTTGAATGGCCGCCTGCCCAGTTCTCTTCCCTGCCACCCTGTACTTTTGAATAAATTGATGAATTCACAGTGATATACGAAGCCCGGACGGGAGGGGGATGAACGAGGGAGCACCGGCGGGAAAAAGATTGGACCATAGCCCGTCCTTTTCTTCCGCAAAGAAAAGGCGGGATCGAAGGAAGGCAGGGCATCCCCGGCGGAAGCCCCGCCCTTACCCATGAAAGAAATACCGCCTTGTGCTCCCGAGAGATTCCCCCTCTCGTCCGGGTCGGGAATGCTTCCCTGCCGGGTCCTAATCATCATTCTGAAACCATGAACGAAAATGAAAAGTGAGGGAAGGCAATAGTTATATTCCCCTTGCCAGATTCCTCGCAAATGTGTTAGAAAAAATTATTCCTAATCCTTAATGCAGGAGGTACTCAGTGCAGGTCGCTGACCGTTTACAGAAAATTCCGCCTTATCTTTTTGTCACTCTGAGGAACAAGATCAACAAGGCCAGGGCCGAGGGCGTAGATGTAATCAACCTGGGCGTGGGGGACCCGGTAGATCCCACCCCGCAGAGGGTGATCGATGAACTGTGCCGTCAGGCTCAGATTCCCATCAACCACCAGTACCCAATTGATGAAGAGAAGGGCATGCTGACTTTTCGCCAGGAGATAGCCCGTTGGTACCTGAAGCGCTATGGAGTGGAATTGAATCCGGACGGCGAAGTCCTGGGCCTCATCGGTTCTAAAGAGGGCTGTCATCATTTCATTCTGGGGATAGTCAACCCGGGGGACGTGGTGTTGATGACTGACCCGGGTTACCCGGCATACCGGGCCAGCATCTACATGGCCAGCGCCGAACCTTACGCCATGCCCATGCTGGCGGCAAACGATTATTTCCCTGACTTCGATCAAATTCCCCCTGCCATTCTCAAGCGGGCCAAGGCCATGTTCCTTAACTATCCCAACAATCCCACGGGAGCTTGCGCCACGAGGGCCTTTTTCCGCAAGGCGGTTGAGTTTGCCAAGGTTCACGACATTGCCATTTGCCATGATAACCCCTACAGCGAGATCGTTTTCGATGGCCAGGAGCGCTTGAGCTTTTTATCAGCGCCGGGAGCGAAAGATGTGGGCATTGAGCTCAACTCCCTGTCCAAACCTTATAACATGACCGGCTGGCGCATCGGCATGGCCATGGGCAATAAGGGAATCCTCGCCGCTCTATGTAAGGTAAAAGAGAACACAGATTCCGGGATATTTAACGCCATCCAGTATGCGGCTATCGAAGCCTTGCGCAAAGAGGACGGCAATATTGAAAGGATGCTGAAAATTTATGCCCGCCGCCGGGAATTGGTCCTTAAGACCCTGGAAAAGGTTGGCCTGGGTTTTAAGCCCCAGAAGGGAACCTTTTACCTGTGGATTCCGGCGCCCCAAGGGCTGAACTCTATTGATTTTACAACCGCCCTCTTCGAGAAAGCCGCCGTAGTAGTGGCGGCCGGCACAGCCTACGGCCAACACGGGGAAGGCTATATCCGCGTCTCCTTGACGGTCCCCGACAAGCGGTTGGAAGAAGCCATGGAGAGGATCCAGAAGATTTTTTAATTTTACCGCTGAGAACGCTGAGGAAATGACCAAATTTTAAAAAACGCGCCAAAATCCATAAGCTTCGTCCATGCCTATGATTCAGGATTTTAATTTCGAAGTATTAATTATGTTGTTACCTCTGCGTTCTCTGCCCTCTCAGCGGTGATTGAATGTTGGCCTATATCGGCATTGGATCAAACCTGGGGGACGCGCTGGAAAACTGTAGAAGGGCCATCCAGGATATTGTTTCAGATGGCCGAAACCACCTGCTCAAATGTTCCCCGTTCTACCGGACCGAGCCGGTGGGTAAGAAAGATCAGGCCTGGTTCATCAATGGCGTGATAGCCGTCGAGACTTCCCTTGGCCTTCGTGAATTTCTGGATTTCCTCCTTAATATTGAACGTAAGATGGGCCGGGAGCGGGGGGAGCGCTGGGGTCCCCGGGTGATCGATTTGGACATTCTTTTTTTTGGCGACCAGGTTCTGAATGAAGACGGCTTGCAGGTTCCCCACCCGCGGCTGCACGAACGCAGGTTTGTGCTCGTTCCCTTAAAGGAGATCGCCCCCCAACTTGAACATCCACTACTGGCCAAAACCGTGTCTAAAATTATCTCAGAGTTACCGGAAGGGGAAAAAGTCATTCCCGTTCCAGCGACCGAACAGGGGCCATGTACCGTTTAATTCTTTTATTGATCATTATAACAATCGTCTATTGGTTGATCAAACGCGCTTTTTCCCCGAAGAAAGGAAAAGCCGCCAAACTGGACGAGACTGGTGAAGAATTGGTGCAGGATCCTTTCTGTCAATGTTATATCCCCAAGAGCCAATCTTACGCGGTTTCCCTTAAAAATAAAAAGCTGTTCTTCTGCAGTGAAGACTGTTACAAAAAATATTTAGAATCTGGAGCCTTGCCCAAAAACTGAAAATACGGATCGCTTTAGACATTTGGCACTTATTTTTTACCTTTTCTTAAGAGCTTCTTGCAAAAGTCCGTAATTTACCCTTCGACCGGCTCAGGGTGAACGGGCTTAGGTTGAAATTATTTAGTTTTTCCGTTCGTGGTGAGCCCTTCGACTCACCGTTCGCCCTGAGGTTCTCGAAGGGTGAACGGTTCGCTCAGGACAAGCTTGTCGAACCACAAAAAAATACTTTTGCAAGAGGCTCTTAATTATGGGTTTAAAAACTCTGTGATCTCTGGGCCTGTGTGGCTAATTCAAAAATTTTTTCCGCTGGAACCCTGGAACCCCTTCTTTTTTTAAATTTAGGCGCTTAGCGCCTCATTAATACAAACGTGTTTGTAAGAAGGAAACTTCTTGGCACCAGAAAATCCCCCCATCCCCCCTTTGCTAAAGGGGGGCAGGGGGGATTTCTGGGATAGTGCGTGGCCATAAGCAAAACTTACTTTTGGTTGCGGCTACGCCGCGCTGTGTCCTCTGTGACTAATTTTAATTTGAAATTTTATTTATTGCATAATAAAGGCCGATATATTATTTTAGAATAACTAATGGTTAGTTTGCTCTAACTGGATTGTATAGGAAATTCTTTTTTAAATTTAGTCCGCCTCAGGCGGATTGCTTTAGACCCTTGACACTTATCCTTTATTTTTTCAGTTTTAAGAACTCTGTGATCTCTGTGCCCTCTGTGGCTAATTTAAAAGCGGTTCATAAAAGATCAAAAAGGGAGTCGGCTTCTGAGAAACATCGTAAAGAAAATCATACTGATCGTCATCGGGGGGTTGGCTATGCATCTTGCCCATCCCTCCTTTTCTTCGGCGGATATTTATAAGTACGTTGACGAAGAAGGGGTGGTTCATTTCACCAACGTTCCCACAGACGGAAAATTTAAATTAGTGCTGAGAGAAAGGCCTGTCCAATTTCAACTGGGTCCTGCTTTTGAAAAATATGATCTGACGATCTTAAGGGCCTCCGAAAGGCACAGCGTAGATTACGCCCTGATCAAGGCTGTCATCAAGGCGGAATCAAACTTTAACCCCAAGGCCATCTCCCGGGTGGGAGCAAAAGGATTGATGCAGCTCATGCCGCGGACGGCCTATGCTTTCCAGGTTAATGACTCTTTTCATCCGGACCATAACATCGAAGGGGGCGTCCGCTATTTGCGCTATCTTTTGAACCTCTATCAAGGAAATTTATACACGGTTTTAGCCGCTTATAATGCGGGGGAGAAGGCTGTCTTTGCATATAACGGCGTCCCTCCCTACAAGGAGACCCGGACTTTTATCCGGCGGGTGTTACATTACTTTCAGCATTACAACCGTGAACCCAGACCAGATTTTTCTTCCCAATCCAGCAACTGAAATTTTGCTGCCGTATTACAGAAAGAAACATGGAGGTCATGGCCAAAGAACAGAATCCGACGACCATATGGAATATTCCCAATCTTCTATCTTTTTTCCGCATCGCGGCCATTCCTTTTGTGGTCATCTTACTTCTCTTCCCCGCCCCTTTGCCGAGCTTCCTGGCTGCTCTTTTTTTCAGCATCGCCTCGCTGACAGACCTCCTGGATGGATACATCGCCCGGCATCAAAAAAGTGAGACCTCTGTGGGTAAGTTGTTGGACCCCCTGGCCGATAAATTATTGATTAACTCGGCATTGATCATGCTGATTTCATTGGGGCGGGTTCCGGCCTGGATGGTGGTTCTACTCGTGGGGAGGGAAATAGCAGTTACAGGACTCCGAGGGATTGCTGCGGCGCAGGGAGTGGTCATTGCCGCCAGCAATTGGGGAAAAGCCAAAACAATCTTTGAAACCATCGCAATAATCGGGCTGATGCTTCACTATAAATATTTGGGGATAAACTTCCATCTTATCGGCATGCTGCTTCTTTGGGTGGCCCTGGGGATTTCTCTGTGGTCCGGGATTGATTATTTTTATAAATTTTATCAGGGGAATCAGCAGAAAACTAATGGGTAATAGGTGAGCTTCTTGCAAAAGTCCGTAATTTACCCTTCGACCGGCTCAGGGTGAACGGGCTTAGGTTGAAATTATTTAGTTTTTCCGTTCGTGGTGAGCCCTTCGACTCACCGTTCGCCCTGAGGTTCTCGAAGGGTGAACGGTTCGCTCAGGACAAGCTTGTCGAACCACAAAAAAATACTTTTGCAAGAAGCTCAGGTGATAGGCGATAGGTTCAAGGTTAAAAGTTCAAGGGATAAGAGCGATAGTTTTTATTTACCGCTCCACAGCCTATTGCCAAGGACCATATCGCCTGTTTTTATCTTGACAAAGGAGGGACATTTTTTTAAAATATCAATGATTGATGATCTCGTAAAAAGTCATCAGAACTATGGTTTCGTAAAAAGCTCCAGATGCAAGGCGCGTAAAACCTGAGGAGTGAAGCGTACTTACAGGTACGCTGCAACGACGAAGGTGAAGCGCAACGCCGCAGATGGACTTTTTACGAAACCATCAATGATTTGGAAAAAAATGAGCGGGAATAACTCAGCGGTAGAGTGCAACCTTGCCAAGGTTGAAGTCGCGGGTTCAAATCCCGTTTCCCGCTCCATTGAATGGCGGCATAGCCAAGTGGTAAGGCAGCGGTCTGCAAAACCGCGTATCCCCGGTTCAAATCCGGGTGCCGCCTCCATAAACAAGGATGGAGGCAGACACACACCATCCTTTTTTATTTTTAAGGCTATTAAATCAGTCTTCTTCGGGCGGGATTTCTGGCAAATTGATTACCTTCAAAAATCGTTCGTTTTTCTGGCGGGTCCGGACCACGTCTTTGAGTAGCTTTTTTATGCTGGGTTCGGGGAAGAGAGCATCAAGGTCTTTCTCTGCTTGAGGAAAAAGCTTGTTGAGGGTGATGGGCTCCTCAAGTGGAGATTTTTGGCCAACAGAGGGAATTTGTGGCTCTTCGCCTTTTGGGATGGTTTCTGGTGTATCCATTAGCCAGTCGTTTTTTCAATGCATGTTGAAAATAAAGATACCAAAAAAAACATTTTTTTCCAAGTAAATTTTTTCCAAAAAAATGCCTTTTAAAAAAACACCATAGCAATAGAGGCTCTTGCAAAACTCTTGAAAAGTAGATGAAATCGTCATTCCGGGCAAGCGAAGCGCGACCCGGAATCCAGGATTTCAAAAAATTATGGATTCCGGCTTTCGCCGGAATGACGGAGTAAGTGACTTTTGCAAGAAGCTCAATATAATCGAAAATCACATAAGTAAAAGCGTGCCTGGGTGGCGGAAGTGGTAGACGCAAGGGACTTAAAATCCCTCGGCGCTTAGCGCCGTACCGGTTCGATTCCGGTCCCAGGCACCAAATAAAAACAAAGGCTTACTGGTAAAATAACAGTAAGCCTTTTGTGCTTTAATTTTTAGGAATTCATTTCCTCTCCCCATGCTCTCCCCACTTTTTTCTGTCTTATTTTTTGATTAAATTTTGATCCTGTCCAAGGCATCTTTGGTATGGAGTGGAAAGCACCATAGAAAGCATCAATCCAGGACCATAGGAGGCTAAAAGACTTTCTTCCTTCCTCCTCTCACCCTCCACCCCCAGCCACATTCTTTCCCCACCTCTTGGCCACTTTCTGAGCCGGTATCTTAATCTCCGTTCCCTGCCCTGAGCGGATAATTGAGCGTATCCAACCTTTCGTCCTTGGCACCTTTGCGTGATACCTGACCCTGAAGCTGAAACTTGCAACCCGGGACTTTTTTCCCTCAGTTTGTCCTGATCTGATAATCTCAGACAATTTCACTCTATTTGATTTTTTTAAGCATTTTTTTGTCTGACGTCAATTATTTTTTCCCCTTAACGACAATTAAAATTCCCGGTTCTCCCTTGCCTCCAAAGCCAGATCCTTATCCGAAGCGGGTGAAACGGAGGGGGCCCGTAGGGCGACCGGAGTTTCACCCGCCGGCCACGGTATCTCACACTGTCTTGGTTCAACGGGAAATGGAGTAACGCCGGTTTTTCTTAGTGGGTAAGATGTTCATCCTTATCGACCTTGGGTTA
>VGSF01000050.1 GCA_016875165.1 Deltaproteobacteria bacterium | reverse complement strand
CCAAACTCTCTGGCGTGGTCTGGAGCGGCTGCATACCGCAACTGAGATGTATGCTATCTTTACCCAACAATACTATCCTCATCCTATGCAATCCGGCCCATGACCCCCTGTGTCAAGTGTGGGTAAGGATCACCGCCAAGGGAGGGGAGATACTGGGGGATCCAAAATTCCCTCCCCCTGGATGGGGGAGGGTTAGGGTGGGGGTGTTAATAACTTGACAGTAGATTAGGAGAATGTAGAATAAGGCAATTCTTAATTATTCTCTCCTGTTTGGAAGGGGGTTGGTTCGGGTTTGGAGCGGAGGGGCTTCCTGGCTACTTTTTTTGGGGCTCTTTGGCCTGTTTTTCTTTTCTTAATTGGCTGTGGGCAGCGTTCCGGCGAGGAAGGGAGCGCGGGGCTTAAAGTTTTTTTGGCCCTGGGAATCTGCCTGGCGGCGGTTTTTCTTATTTTTTACATCGTGGTGAAAGGAAGGGAAAAAGATTGAAACGGAAATATCCTGACCATCCAATCATCGGGGTGGGAGGGATTGTATTCCTCGACGATCAAGTCCTTCTGATCAAGCGGGGAAAGGAGCCGAGCCTCGGCCAGTGGTCCATTCCTGGCGGAGTTGTGCGCACAGGCGAGACACTGAAAGAAGCCGTGGTCCGGGAGGTTGTGGAAGAAACTCATCTGGATGTGGAAGTTTTAGCCATGGCCAATGTCCTTGACCGCATCTTTCGTGATGCCGATGGCCGGGTGGCTTACCACTATGTCCTGGTGGATTTTATCTGCTACCCCAAAGCGGGGGAGCTGAAGCCGGATTCTGATGCCCAGGATGCCCGGTTCATTCCCCTTACAGGCCTTTCCTCGTATTCGATCGCCCAGGTGACTCTGGATGCCATCTCCCGCGCTGACTGGCTGCGGAAAAATCCAGAAATCTTAAACTCGCCTGCTGGCATTGGGAATTATTATGGTTAAGCCCTCCTGGCCGGGCGGGAGGAAAAATTATCTTTTCTGGAAGAACAGGTCTCAAGCCTATTGGATATTATTTACCGTCATCCTGGCCTGCCTCGTTTCGGTTCTGATTGTTCTCTGGCCTGGCAAAAATCAGCAGCCGAAAAAGATTCCTCTGGAAGCCCTGTCCAGAATTCACCAGGAGAAGCTCAAAGCGCAAAAGGATTTTGCCGAATTCATCAAGACCCCGGCGGGGAAGATATGGCAGAAATACCCTTATTGGGATCCGGCAACCTGCCAGAAAATCGCTGAGGGGCAGGTCTTTCTGGAGATGAGCAAAGAGCAGGCCAGGGAAGCTGCGGGGACTCCGGTAAAAGTGAGGTCAGAAAAGCGCGGAAACATGATCCTGGAAGAATGGATCTTTGACGGAAAAGAGAAGATGATTTTGCGGTTTGAGAACAACGTCCTGCGTTCGATCGAGAAAAAATAACCGCAAAGAATTTTAGCGGTTTCACTTTGGACGCCTGACACTTATTTTGAACTTTATTTTGATCATGGTTTTAAAAACTCTGTGATCGCTGTGTCCTCCGTGGCTAATTTTAAAAATGTGTGACTGGTAGCCGCAAGCTTTAAATTGCGTTATTCAGGAAAACTTGTTTGGTTGAATTTTTCTCTGCGTTCTCGGCGTGCTCTGCGGTGAAAAATATTTTTCTTTAAAACCCTTCGCCCAGCAGGCTACGGGCGATGGCCATGCGCTGCATCTCCGAAGTCCCTTCCCCTATCTCGCCCAGCTTGGCGTCCCGGTAGAGACGCTCCACTTTATATTCCTTGAGAAAACCATACCCTCCGTGAATCTGGACGGCATTGGCCGCGCACCAGGTGGCTGCTTCCGAAATAAAAAGTTTAGCTATGGAATTATCCGTGCTTGCTTCCAGTCCCTGGTCCATTATCCAGGCCGCCCGGTAGAGCAATAGGCGGCCGGTGTCCACGAACATTTGCATGTCAGCTATTTTAAAGCTCACCTCCTGAAAATGAGCGATGGGCCGGCCGAAAGCCATCCTGCTCTGGGCGTATTTAATTGATTCCTCCAGGCAGGCATGGGCCACTCCCAGGCTGTAGGCGGCGAAACCCAGACGCCCGAATTCTTTGGCTCTGGCGGCGCAAAGATATCCTCCGCCTTCTTTTGCTAAAAGGTTTTCTTCCGGCACAAGGCAATCCTTTAAGGTAATTTGCGAGAGCGGAGAACCCCGGGCTCCAAGTTTTTCCAGGGGCGGCCCGGCGGTAAAACCGGGCATATCTTTTTCAATGATGAAGGCGCTCATTTTCTGGTCCAAAGGGGCTCCGGGGTCAGTCAGGGCAATGAGGATTACGAAATCGGCAATAGGGCCGTTGGTGACGAAGGACTTGGCGCCGTTTAAGCGATAAGCCCGTCTCTTCTTTCTTCCTTCCGTTTTTAAAGCAGCCATATCCGAGCCGCAATGCGGCTCACTCAGAGCAAAGGCGCCAACCTTCTCGCCTTTGATTAATCCTATTAGGTATTTCTCTTTCTGGTCTTCGGTCCCGAAAAAATTAAGGAGGATTCCGGCGAGCGAAGAACCGATGCCGCAGGAAAGAAAAGTAGAAGGGCAGGCCCGGGCCAATTCCTCCCAGGCAATCATACAGGTCAGGAGAGGCTTTTGGCTGCCGCCGTATTTTTCCGGAAAGGGCATGCCCAAAAAGCCTGTCGCAGCCAGGCGGCGTAGGTTCTCAAAGGAAAAAGCTGATTGGGAATCGACCTGACCCGCTCTGGGGGCAATCTCCTTTTCGCAAAAAGCGCGGAAGTTTTTTCTAAACTCTTTCTGTTCCCCCGTCAGTTCGTAGTCCATAGAAATCTCCTTTGAAAAGCTTTCAGCAGTCAGCGGTCAGCCATCAGCCTTCGGATATTTCTCTTAAACCCTTGAACCCTTGACTCCTCAAACCCTTTTCTTAAATCGGTTTTCCGGCGCTGAAAATCGACCGGGATATGATCAGGCGCATGATCTCGGAAGTTCCCCCGCCGATAGCAGCCAGCTTTGTGTCCCGGAAGAACCTTTCCACCGGATATTCATGCATGAGCCCGTAGCCCCCGTGGATTTGCACCGCATCGCTCGCCGCCTTCATTCCGAACTCTCCGACGAAAAGCTTGGCAGCGGCGGCTTCCAGCGGATTGAGAAATCTGCCCTGGTCTTTCAGCCAGGCCACCCGGTAGATCAAAAGACGTGTGGCCTCGATAATCACTTTCATATCGGCCAGTTTGTGCTGGATGGCCTGGAAAGAGGCGATGGGTTTGCCGAACTGGATCCGCTCTTTGGCATACTTGATGCTCGCTTCCAAAACATATTCCAATCCCCCCAAAAAAGGGGCCATCAAGGTGCTGCGGTCCCACTCCACGGTTCCCAGGGCGATAAAAAATCCTTCCCCTTCTTGGCGCAAAATATTCCCGGCCGGAACCGGACAATCCTCAAAAACCAATTCTCCGGTGGTTGAGGCTTTCACCCCCATTTTTTTAAGGGCCCGGCCAACTGAATATCCGGGGAATTCTTTCTCCACGATAAAAGCTGAAATTCCCTGGGCCTTTTTCTCTTTATCCGTTACGGCGATGATCACCAGAACATCGGCAATGGGGCCGTTGGTGATGAACATCTTGGTCCCGTTGAGCAGATAATAATCTCCTCTCTTTGTGGCCGTGGTGCGAATGGAGGCCGCATCAGATCCGGCTCCCGGCTCGGTAAGGCCCATGGCGCCTATCCATTCTCCGGAAGCGAGTTTGGGAAGGTATTTCTTCTTCTGTTCTTCAGTTCCATGGACTAAAATTGTATCGCCGCATAGATAAGTATGCGCTCCCCAGGAAAGGCACAGGCCTCCTTCGGCTCCCCCCTGGGCCACGGCTTCTCCGGCCAGACAGGCCGTGACCACATCCGCGCCGCTCCCTCCGAACTCTTCCGGGTAAGTCAGACTCAGGAGGCCGTAGGCCCCCATCTTCTTCCAGGCTTCCCAGCAAAATTCTCCCTTCCAGTCGGCTTCTTCGGCTAACGGGGCAAGTTCTTTCTGGGAAAATTTTAAAACCTGTTCCTTGAAGGCTTTCTGTTCATCGGTGAAACCGAAGTCCATGTTACGCTCCTATCAAAAGCCTTGGGTTTTTATAAGGCATGAGGGGCAGAGAATTATTTGTTTTTTGTCCCTTTTTCATGGAACGATGGAATGGTGAAATACTGGTTAAAAAATGGCTTTATCTCAAGCGATCATTTCATTATTCGTAACACTTTAGCTCTTTGAAAAAAGGTGTGTTGTAAAGGCCAGGGGATTCCAGGGGCCGGGGGCCAGAGCGGCCCGCTTGGAATCATAAGGCGCTTATTTCTCCGTATATGGGGCGGGCAAGAACCCCCGCCTCCTCCGGAGGAAAAGATCTTCTGCCTTCGTAGCCAAGCGGAAACCCAACCGATGCTTCCGGCGCGTTCCGCTCTAACCTCCGGCCCAAAACAAAGGCTTTTATACCATTATTCCAATGTTCCATGGATGCATTGTCCATTAAACTTCGCTCAATTTAAGCAAGATGAGCAGGGAATGTCAACTGATTTAAAATCCTTGCCCCTTGCCCCGCTGATGTGCTAAGTTAAAACTAATAGATTTATTTTACGATTGCCAGTGGATAATCCGCTTCCCAATAAAGATCAATGATTGGTTATCGATATTTTTACGGCAATAAACCGGTTTATGGTAACAGTGCAGACCCCGAGCAAATCCTCGATCACCTCACCGATCTTGTCCTGCACGAAAATGACGTCAACAAATCCCTCGACCTGTTAAAGCAGCAGGGGTTGAAAAGCAGGAAAGAATCTCCGGGGCTTAAGGGCATTCATGACTTTTTGGAGGAAGTGCGGCGCCTGAAGCAGAAACTGCAGGAGGCGGCGTCTTCTGGAAATGCGCAGGCCATTGAAGAACTGAAACGCCTGGAGAAGTTAGAACACGAATTGCGCCGGGCTTCCTGGGGACTTGATCTGGAGAAGATCAACGATCAGGAAATCCGGGAATTGTTAGGGGAGGAAAGCTATCAGCTATGGAACAACCTCAAGGCCATTCCCCGCCTTCTGGAGGTTAACGGTTACATAGAGAAATTAGGGGCAAAGTATGTGCTTACCCCTAAAGGAATGCGCAAGATCGGGCAGAGGGCCCTGCAGGACATTTTTGCCTCGCTAACCCGAGATGCCCTGGGTAATCACGAAACTCACTTTCGGGGAAATGGATTTTCCCTCCTTCTGGAAGAAAGTAAACCCTACCAGTTCGGAGATCCTTTTCACCTCAATTTAAGCCGCACTTTGATGAATACCCTGGGCCGACAAGCCTTTTCCTCGCCCGGCCCAAAGGGCGGCCGGTTTCTTGAACTTCAGCCGGATGACTTTGAGATCTATCAAACAGAGAAACGCACCCGGGCCGCTGTTGCGCTTATGCTGGACATGAGCGGATCCATGGCCCGGGACGAAAAATTCTTCGCGGCTAAAAAGGTGGCCATGGCCTTACATACGCTCATGCAATCCCATTTTCCCCATGATCGCCTGCATCTGATAGGATTTTCTTCATACGCCAGGGCTCTGAAAAGCAAGGATCTTCCTTGCCTCAACTGGGATCTGGACAACCCCTACACCAACATGGAAGAAGGGCTCATCCTGGCCAAATCTCTTCTCAACCGGGAGCACACTCCCAACAAGCAGATCATCATGGTTTCAGACGGAGAGCCTACCGCTCACCTGGAGAACGGCAAGGTCTTCTTCCAGTTTCCTGCCCATCCCCAAACCCTGGCCAAGACCCTCTCCGAATTCAAGAAATGCGCTGCTTGCGGCATCAACCTGAATATGTTCATGCTCGGCCAGGATGCCCATCTCTTGCAATTTGTCCAGCAGGTTTCCAGGATGAACCGTGGCCGGGCTTTCTACACCACGCCGAATAACCTGGGCCGTTATCTATTGGTTGATTTTCTTTCCCAGAAACGCAAATGGATTTTGGCATAAAAAGGAGGCCGAGTCAGCGATCCAATTGGTAAACCTTTTCAACTTATTAACACCCCCACCCTAACCCTCCCCCATCCAGGGGGAGGGAATTTTGGATCCCCCAGTATCTCCCCTCCCCTGGCGGGAGGGGGTTGGGGGATGGGGATAGAAAAGCAAATTCCTATACAATTCAATTAGGGTTAACCCATTTCAAGAAAGGATGCTTCCATGCTGAACGAGAAGATTTTGCGCGAGTTTGAAACCATTTTGGGCAAAGAGAGAATCCTGACATCAAAGGAAGACATGCTCAGCTACGCTTATGATGCTTATGTCGAAGAGTATCTGCCGGAGGCTGTCCTTTTCCCCAAGACAACCGCGGAAGTTTCCCAGATCATGAAGGCAGCCAATACCAATCGAGTCTTTGTTACCCCCCGCGGGGCAGGGTCCGGCCTGGCCGGTTGCTCCCTAGCCAAGAAAGGGGGGGTGGTCTTGAGTCTCACGATGATGAACCACATCCTGGAGATCAACAAGCCGAACCGTTATGCCATCGTCGAACCGGGCGTGGTGGTCTCGGAGTTCCAGAAAGAAGTAGAAAAGATCGGTCTTTTCTATCCTCCGGATCCCGGAAGTTCCATGGTTGCCACCATGGCGGGGACAGTCATGATGAATGCCGGGGGCATGCGGGGCATCAAGTACGGGGTAACCCGGGATTACCTGCTAGGTCTGGAGGCAGTGCTCCCCTCCGGGGAAATCATTCAGACCGGAAGCCTTACTGCCAAAGATGTGACGGGGTATGACCTTACCCGGTTAATCTGCGGGTCGGAAGGAACCCTGGCCGTAGTAACCCGGATCATCGTCAAGCTTCTTCCTAAACCCAAGGCCAGGAGAACGCTGCAGGCCATCTACAACAGCATCGATCAGGCAGGAACCACCGTGGCCAGGATCGTGGAAGAGGGCATCATTCCGGCGACGCTGGAGCTTATGGATAAAATGATCATCAAAGCGCTCGAGGACTTTGCCCATCTCGGTCTGCCCCTGGATGCCGAGGCCATATTAGTCATTGAAGTAGATGGCGATCCGGAATCTGTGGATAAACAGGCCGGCGCCATAGCAGAATTTTGCCGGGGGCAAGGGGCCAGGGATGTGCGCGTTGCCCAATCCGAAAAGGAGAGTGAGCAACTCTGGGTGGCCCGCCGTGGGGCCTTTGGGGCAGTGGCCCGCATGCGCCCGGCCTGCGTGATCGAAGATGCCACCGTGCCAGTGAGCTTCTTGACCAGGGCCATCAAGGAAGTTATAACGATCGCTCAGCGTAACCAGGTCCAGATAGCCGTATTGGCCCATGCCGGAGATGGCAATCTCCATCCACTCGTGCTTTGCGATCTAAGAGACAAAGAGGAAATGAAGCGGGTAGATAAAGCCATGGATGAAATCGTCGATTTTGCCATTTCCGTGGGTGGAGTCCTTTCCGGGGAACATGGGATCGGTATTGCCAAAGCCAAGTACCTCTCCCGGCAAATTAGCCCTCAGGTTCTGAACCTGATGCGCGCCCTTAAAAACACCTTCGACCCCCGGGGGATATTGAACCCCGGGAGTTTTCTGGAGTGTGCCCAGTGATCTCTAAAACCATTCGGGAAGAAGTCTATAACTGCATCAAATGCGGGATTTGCCTCACGCCGTGCCCGGTCTACAAACAACGCCTGATGGAACCTTTTTCCCCCAGGGGAAAGGTTCAGTTGATCCGGAACATTCTTGAGGGCCGACTGAACCTTAGTGAAAACTTTATCCGCATCCTATTCACCTGTTTGCTCTGCGAAACCTGCACGGTAAACTGCCCCAGCGGTTTGAAGGTTGATTTTCTGATGAAAGCCATGCGCACCGAAGTCATCGACAAATTCGGTCTATCGGAAGAAAAAAAGGTTCTCTTCGAATTTTTAACCGGGCAGCGCCCTCTGCCTGCGAATCCTTTCCGGGAGGGGGCTTTGAATAACATCCTTACGGCCCTTTTTCCTATAAAGGGAAAAGCGGGAACCGATCCTTTTAACAAGTCCCTGCACCCGAATGGCCAATCTTTCTTGAACATGGTTTCCGAGGTCATTAAAGTTCCCCAGCCTAAAGGACGGGTGCTCTATTTTACCGGATGCGCCACCAATTATTTGGATGGAGCAGTGGGGCGGGCGACAGTAGATGTCTTGTCCCGGTTGGGCGTCGAAGTTATCATTCCCAAGGAACAATTGTGCTGCGGGCTGCCCATATTTTTTGCCGGGGACCCCAAGATGGCTTTACCAAATATCCTAAAAAACGTGGCCCTGTTCAACCGCCAGGATGTGGACGCAGTGGTGGTGGAATGTGCTACGTGCGGCGCTGCTTTGAAAAAAGAGTATCCTCACATCCTTCGAGAAATGGGTGAGAAAACAGACAAGGCCCTGGCCTTGAGCCAGAAGGTCATGGACATTTCCCAATATTTAATGCGGTTTGATTTTGGGGGAATGCTCAGGCCAGTGCCAGGAAGGGTGACCTACCATGATCCTTGCCACTTATTGCGCAGCCAGGGAGTGAAGAACGAACCAAGGTCTCTGCTCCGGAAGATTCCGGAACTGGAATTCGCCGAAATGGACGGAGCCGATGTTTGTTGCGGGGGTGGGGGAATATTCCAGTGGGAGCATCCCGAAATCTCCGAGGGCATCACGGCGCGGAAGATTGAAAATATTGAAAATACCGGAGCCACCTTTGTGGCCACAGGCTGTCCCAGTTGCCGCTTGCAGATATCCGGGAATTTGAAAAAAGATGGGTTGGAAGTTGTCCATCCGGTGCAGCTCCTTGCCAGGAGTCTTGGCGGTTGAATTTGCAGGGCGTTCCATTTTCGCCCGCCGATTATTTTTTTGGAAAATATTATTGACATAAATCCCCTTTATTGTTAGAAAAAGCTATCCTATGCTTTTCCCGCGACTGCGCATGGAAAAAGTGGCCCGCCTCAGGCGGGCAGCGAAAAGTCCTGAAATCCCCCCTAACCCCCCTTTGGCAAAGGGGGGAAGGGGGGATTTCAGGCGATCCAGTAAAAAAATCCTTATTACCAACATGTTGGTAATAATTGCGCAGTAAGCGCCTATTTCAAACCCATGCCGTGCCAGGTAGTTTCAACGATTTATAAGTATAAAGAAAGGGGGTAAGAAAGAGAAATTTAATATTGAAGACTTGAAAGTCAAGGTTTATCTTATTTCACGATCACACCAAAAAGGAGGACATTATGAAAAAAGCGGTAGTAGGAATCTTTGTGGGATTAGCCTTTTTTATCACCTTGGTGGCCGGCCCGGCCCTTGCTGCTGAACCGGTCGTAAAATGGAAAGTGCAGACTCCCTGGCCGAAGGCCCTGTGGCAGCATAAAACCGCGGAAATCTGGGCTGAAGATGTGGCCAAGATAAGCGGCGGGCGGATGAAGATCGACCTCTTTGCCACCGATGAAATCGTTCCTGCTTTCGAGGTTTTCAACGCCGTGCAAAGGGGCACCCTCGATGCCGGCCATACCTGGGCGGGCTACGTGATTGGAAAGTATCCAGCGACCACCATGGTGGCCGCCACACCAGCCTTCTTCGATCTGTTGGGTTACTGGACCTGGATGCAGGCCGGGGGCGGCAAGGAACTCTGGCAGGAAATTTACGGGACTACCCTGAAAGTGTTCCCCGCGGGCATGCTCTGGGCCGAAGGAGGCGGCTGGGCCAATAAAAAAATCACCAAACTCAGCGACTTCAAAGGCCTCAAGTACCGGACCGTTTTAATCTGGGGTCAGATCCTTGCAGACGTGGGCGCCTCCGTGGTTACCCTCCCGGCCGGTGAAATCGTTCCTTCCCTGCAGAGGGGAACACTGGATGCGGCCGAATTCAGCACGCCGGTTACGGATCTGCCCCTCGGATTCCATGAGGTGGCCAAATTCTGGTACTTCCCGGGTTTGCACCAGATCGCCGGTTTTGTGGAGCTGCTGGTGAACAATAAAAAATGGGATGCTCTCCCCCCGGACCTCAAGGAAGTTGTTAAAGCAGCCTGCGACGTGCAAATGGCCAGGGCCTTAACCCATTGGCTTTTAGAAGACTGCAAGGCCGTAGAAAAGATTAAGAAAGAGGGGAAAGTTACCATTCTGAAGTACTCACCAGAGATGCAAAAGGATATTCTGGAAAGATTTGTGAAAAAGTATGATGAACACAAAGATCCCATGTTCCAGAAAGTCTGGAAGTCCCAGAAGGATTTCATGAAGCTTTACAACCCTTACCAGAAACTTCAGGAAGTGAATGCGGAAGTTACGATAAAGTAATAGGTTATTTAAGGATAACCAATTCAACGCAGGAAAAGCCTGAGGCAAAGCCGCTCAGCCGGAGAGGGGTTGAGCGGCTTAATTTATATTGTATAAGAATTTCCTTTTTGGCAACTTTTAATTTTTAGCCACAGAGGACACAGAGCGGCATAGCCGCAACCAAAAGAAATCACCCCCTCCCAACCCTCCCCCCTCGAGGGGGAGGGATAGGGTGGGGGGGATTGCTTAACAAAATTTAAAGAGTTTGAACATTAATAGTACAGAGGTCACGGAGAGTGCTGAAAAAATTATGGGAACTCGAAACTTGAAACACCCAACTTGAAACTGCATTTATTATCCTTTGTGCTCTCTGTGGCTAATTCGATTTGAGGAGACTTCCTTTATGGAAAGGCTAAAAAAAATTATTGCGCGCATCGACGGAATCAGCGAATGGTCAGGGAAAATATGCGCCTGGCTGAGCGTCCCGCTCGTGCTTTTCATGTCCTACGACGTCATTATGAGATATTTGTTCCAGGCTCCGACCAAATGGGCCTATGAAATGACCTGGATGCAGTACGGGGCCCTATTCATGTTAGGGGGAGCCTATGCCTTGAAGCATAAATTACATGTACGGGTGGATATTATCTACAACCGGTGGTCTCTCCGTACGAGGGCCATTTTTGATTCGGTCGTCTATCTGGTGATTTTTTTCCCGGTGTTTTACATCCTGGTCACTCATAGCGCAATCTATGCCTATTATTCATGGGAAATTTTGGAAAGTTCCTATGTTAGCTACTGGCAGCCTCCGGTTTACCCCATCAAGACGGTAATGGTCATCGGCCTGGCGCTTTTTGCTCTTCAGGGGATTGCGGAGTTCATTCGAGTGCTGACCTTTGCCGTAAAGGGGGAAACCTTATGAGCCCGGAATATCTTGCCGTAACCATGTTTATCGGGGTCATGGTGCTGGTCTTTGCCGGAGTGCCCCTCTATCTGGCGCTGGGAGGGCTGGGTCTTTACTTCGGGATTGCCGGGGGCTGGTCTCCGCAAGTGTACGATCAGTTCATCAACCGCATCTTTGGGCTGATGTCCAGCGAGGTTTTGCCGGCCGTGCCTCTATTTGTGTTCATGGGGGCCATTCTGGATAAGTCGGGGGCCGCGGATAAATTGTTTAGCGCTTTTTATTTGGCCATGGGCGGACTGCGGGGGGGGCTGGCTGTAGCCACGATCCTCATTTGCACCATCTTTGCCGCCTGCACGGGCGTAGTCGGGGCTTCAGTTACGGCCATGGGCATGCTGGCCCTTCCGGCCATGCTCAAGAAAAATTATAACATTCCCTTAGCCACGGGAGCGATTTGCGCCGGCGGCACATTGGGGATCCTCATTCCTCCGAGCGTAATGATGCTGCTCTATGGCCCGATGGTCGGCCTTTCGGTGGCCAAGATGTTCATGGGAGCGTTTATCCCGGGGCTGGTGCTCTCCGGACTTTTTTTGACGTATATCATCATCATTTGTTTGATTAAACCGGAGTATGGCCCGGCCATGCCCAAGGAAGAGCGGCAGGGCATCCCCATGTTAAAGATTGCCGGGGAGATTATGCTTTATATGGTCCCTCCAATGTTTTTGATCCTGGCTGTTCTGGGTTCGATTTTCTTGGGAGTGGCTTCTCCAACTGAGGCGGCGGCTATGGGTGGGTTGGGTTCCATCATCGTGGCCATCTTTTACCGCAAATTCAATCTGAAGGTTCTGTATGACGGGGTAATGAACACCCTGAAGATTACCTCCATGGTCATGTTTGTGGCTGTGGGGGCATTTATGTTCAGCGGGGTTTTCATGGCTCTGGGAGGGGCAAAACTCATCGGTAATTTTATCGTCTCCCTTCCTCTGGGCAAATGGGGCATCCTGCTTGTGATGATGGCAGTCATCTTTATCCTGGGCATGCTCATCGACTGGATTGGGATTCTGTTCATCGTTGTCCCCATTTTCACTCCGGTAGTTGTAGGACTTGGGTTTGATCCTTTGTGGTTTTCCCTGGTGGTGTGCGTCAACCTGCAGATGTCTTTTATTTCCCCTCCCTTTGCCTATTCTATTTTTTACCTGAAGGGAGTTTCTCCTCCGGAAGTAAGCATGGCCCACATCATCAAAGGAGTGATACCGTTCGTCATCCTCCAGGCCATTGGCTTGACCTTGGTCGTTCTATTCCCGCAATTAATCCTGTGGCTGCCCAGCAAGATGTAAAATATTTCAGCCCAGAAGGCGGATTAAAAAAACGCTATGCGCCCAGTGCAAAGCGCATAGCGTTTTAACACCCTTCTATTAGTGGTTTGACTACCTTTGTTAAGTCCCGGGGGCCTGGACGGAACGCGCCGGAAGCATCGGCCGGGTTTTACCTTGGCCAAGAAGAACACCGCCCATTTCCGCCGTAGGAGGCGGGGAAGCATTTTCCCCGCCTTATTTCCGAAGAAATCAGCGCCTTATGATTCCAAGCGGGCCGGCCAGGCCCCCGGGACCACGGATTACTTTGATCCTTACGCCCCGCCTCTTTTCAAAGGGCTAAAATGTTACGAGTATTTTAATACCCTTCTTCGGCCGCCTCTACGATGGCCCGCAGGTTGCGAAGGGGAGTCTGCAGAGGCACGGCGCATTCCGGAGCAATGATGTCCACGCCCGCTTCGATGCTGTAACGCGCCTGTTTGCGGACATCCTCCGGGGTTCCCCGCAATAGCGTGGTGGCATTATTAATATTCCCGACCAGGGCCATCTCGCGGTTTACCACTCTTACGGCTTCTATCGCCTCCACCTGCCATTCGAAGTGATAGCCTTCAAAGCCGGCCTCCACAAACATGCGCAGCCTGTCCGCGCAGTTTCCGCAGATGTGCAGGATCAATGGCCCGCCGATCCGCTGGGCCAGTTCTTTATGCACCGGCAGAAGAAATTTTTCATAGGTCTTGGGGCTGACCAGGTCTCCGGTGGCATGGTCGGCCAGGACAACCACGTCCGCTCCTGCCTGGAACTGGGCTTTAGCGAAAAGTACCGAGACCTCTTTTAAAACCTCCAGAAAGCGGCGCACTTTATCCGGCTCGGTTATGGCCCAGAGGAGGAAATTTTGCGTCCCGGCCATGTGATAGGAAATGGTCCAGGGGCCCATCACTTTCCCTACGATGGCCAGTTCGTCGCCGTATTGCCTGCGGAGGATGCTCAAGGCTTCCAGCACAACCTTCATGGAGGGTTTTTCCAGGATATTTTCAGGAATGATTAAGTCCTCGACGCGCTGGAAGGGGTGGGTGCGGGCATCGGGCATCATGGAAGGGCTTCCCCAATCCATATCGCACCCGAGGGCCGCGGCCTCTTGCTGAACGCTGAATTCAGGCATGATGGAATCAAAGCCGAGAATTTCATGGCCGGCGGCGGCCAGTTCAGCCATCAATTTTGGTTCCAGGTGAGCCTGGGGAAAGAAAACGCCGGTTTTCTCCATCAGCTCCTGACTGACGATGGAGGTGGGATTGCCAACCGAAGGCCTGTCCCCCTTGCGTCCGCCAAACAGCCCCGACATAAATCTTCTCTTTGGGGATATTTTTCTGGCCATCGTAATTCTCCGTTCCTATCAATTTTAATTTCTGACTTTCCTGGCCCACCCCAGGTTTTTTGCTCTTTGGCCCCCTATTCAACTTTCATCTTTTCCAATTCCTCGATGATCTTCATGTAAAGGGCAATATCCAGGGGAGCATCCAGTTGATTCTTGCGCTCCAAATCCCAGCGATAAACATTGACCAGCGCCCTCGGCCATTCCCGCCATTCTTTGTAAGGACCGAGGTTCACTTTTTTCCCGGCTTCCAGGGGGCCATACCCCTCATCCAATGCTTTTCCTCCTTCCTGCTGGATCAGGAGGATATAATCACGCACGAGTCTCAGATCCTCCTTTGTGCCAATGGGGCCGTGTCCGGGAACGATGGTTTCCACGTCCATTGCCAGGATCCGCTCGCAGGCCCGCAACCATCCCTTAAGTGTGCCTTCATGGGCCAGGGGCGAAACATAAAAAAAGGCGATGTCTCCGGCAAATAGGATTTTCTCCTGCGGCAGGTACACGCCCACATCCCCCGGAGTATGCGCGGGGCCGAAAACAATCAGCCGAATTTCCCGGTTGCCCAGGTAAAGCGTCAAATCGTGTTCAAAGGCCACAGTGGGCGGCTTGATCTCCACCCTGTCGAATTCTCCGGCAAAGCGGGGCATAAAGCGGGCGAAAACAGGCTTTAACAGGCCGGACTTGAGAATCCGCTCCCGGGCGTCTTTGTGGGCCAAAACCTCTGCCTGGGGAAAAAAAGAGTCGCCTCCGATATGATCGATATGGTGATGGGTATGAATGATCCTAACAATCGGCAATGGCGTTGCTTTATTCACCGCTTCAATAAAAGGCTGATTCAAAGAAGCGACCATCAGCGTATCGATCAAGGTGGCGGCATGGTCTCCTATCAGCAACCCGGCGTTGCTGACCCCGCTCTCCCCCGTGGGTTGCACGTAGGCAAAAACTCCCGCTGTTAGCTCGATCAACCCGACCGGCCATTCTTTCTTTACCTTATGGACCACAGCCATTTTCTCTCTCCTCAATCAAAAAAATCGTAAGACGCGAGAGCGTAAGTCGCAAGTGGCCTAAAAACTTCAATACGCCCTCACGCCTTGCGCCTTACGCCTTTCGGCTATTTACAGCCCCAAAAATTCGCCGATGATAAAAACCGAAATATCCGTCCTGCGGGGCTTTTTGGCTAAAATAACGTAGGCGTTGCAGATCCTATCGGCCGACGCACAATCCGAGCATTCCCCGGTCTGGCCGCAGGGATTTTTATACCCCAAACGCTTGACGTTCATCGGGGCTGTCCATTCCTTAACTTTCTTCTGGGCTTCGGCGATGTCTTTGACAATCTTGTTCGCGCCGCAGATCAAAATCACTTTTTTAGGCCCATAAATCATTGCCCCGACCCGATTGCCGGTGGCATCGATATTATAAAGCTTCCCATCCTCGGTTACGGCGTTACTGCTGGAGAGAAAAAAATCTGCAGAAAAAATCTGCCGGCGAATTTTTTCTCCCTCTTCGGGCGAGAGCCCCTTGGCAAAGGGATTCAGGAATTGGATGGGGCGCTTCTGCGCCTCTTCAAGGAAACCTATCTGGTTCAGGGTAAGGGATCCGCCATACCCCACGGTTGAGCCCTCAGGGATCATTTTCCAGACCTCCTCTACAGCCTCAGAGGCCTTGGGAAAAAACCGGGCGTCAAAATTATTCTTCTTCAGAGCCTTTATGGCCCTTTCCGCCTGTAGCTCCTGGAACCATTGATGAAACTGCGTCATTATTTCCCCTCCTTTCAAAGTTTAAGCATTCACCGCTAAGTACGCAGAGAAATAAATAAAGTCAAATGTGATGGCTTCGTAAAAATTCGTCACTCCGGCCTGCCTGTGCCTGGCAGACAGGTGAAAACCGGAGTCCAGAGAACTTATAACTATTTGAAAAGACTGGATTCCGGCTGGAGTTTGTCCCGATGAAAATCGGGGCCGGAATGACAGAAAAACGTATTTTCAGACTTTTTACGAGATCATCAGATGTCATACTCCGAAACGAACTTAGTATTGATATTTTGATCTTTGAATTTTTAATTCCCTCTCGGCGCTCTCCGCGGTAAAAAAATTTCTAATAAACTGATCTCCCGCCGCTGATATCATAGCACTGGCCGGTCACGAAAGAAGCTTCGTCCGAAACCAGGAATTTGACCACGGCAGCTACCTCCTCAGGCTGGCCTAATCGCCCCATGGGAATCTTGGAAATCAGAAGCGCCCGTTGCTCCGGGGTCATTTCTCTGGCCATATCCGTTTCGATCAAGGCCGGTGAAACGCAATTTACCTGGACGTTATACGCAGCCATCTCTTTCCCCAGAGTCTTGGTCAAGCCAATTATCCCGGCTTTGGCCGCGGCATAGGGCGCCATGTTGGCGTTCCCCTCCTTGCCGGCCACTGAAGCCATGTTGACAACTTTTCCGCTCCCCTGAGCTTTCATGATGGGGAGAACCGCCTTGCAGCAAAGAAAGGCACCCTTAAGATGCACGGCGATAACCTGGTCCCATATTTCCTCGGGATATTCCATAACCGGGAAATAAGGCCCCAGAATGCCGGCGTTATTTACCAGGATGTCGATTCTTTGAAATTTAGACATGACCTGCCTGACCATATTTTCAACATCGGCCCATTTGCTGACATCCATCTGGACAGACAGCGCTTCCCGCTTCATCTGCCGGATCGCACCCGCCTTCTCTTGTGCGCTGGCCCCATCTATTTCAGCGATGACCAGATTCGCCCCATCCCGGCCCAGACGCTCGGCAATGGCCCATCCCAGCCCCTTGCCGGCCCCAGTAACGATCGCCACTCTCCCCGATAAATCCATCTTTTTCTCCACGAGTGTTCCTAAAAACGGTCAGGCGCATATTCGCGAAATTTTTTAGATTATATCTCCAAATAAAAAATATCACAACCACTTCCCGTCTCTTGCCCTCCTGCACTTTTAAATAAATTGATGGTAACACTTTAGCCCTTTGAAAAGAGGTGGGGCGTAAAGTCAGAGGGAATCCATGGTCCGGGGGCCTGGTCCCGCCATGGCGGGATTGGAATCATAAGGCGCTGATTTCTTCGCGGGTGGGGCGGGGAAAACGCCCCCCCGCCTCCTCCGGCGGAAACGAGCGGGGTTCTTCGTGGCCAAGCGAAAACCCGGCCGATGCTTCCGGCGCGTTCCACCCAGACCCCCGGACCTCAACAAAGGTGGTCAAACCACTTTTTCAAACCGCTCAATTGATACAATTGATGAATTCTAAGTGATAGACGAAGCCCGGACGGGAGGGGGATGAAAGGGGGAGCACTGAGGGGTGGCAAGCTTCTGTTCTTATTCTTCTCCCAACCCACCCACGGCCACTCGCACTCCATGCCTTACACGGTTTGGGTAGGCCTGGAATTCACCCGTCAGTGTCCCGTCCCGCCGGAATATTCTCACCACCGCTTTGCTCTGTGGATCCGGCCCTGGGCCGGCGATGATTTCGGCCAATCCGTCTCCATTAATATCCCCGCTGGCAATAGCGACCCCAAACCTGCTCCCCTCATAGGCAATGAATGATTCTGCTATGTACCGGCCACCTCGGTAATACAGGATGACTACCTGGGCACTCTTCCTCGGGTCCGGGCCAGCCCCCACGATAATTTCGGCTTTTCCATCTCCGTCAACGTCTCCTGTAGTAAGGGTTGCTCCATATCCGTCGAGGTTACGGGGTTTACTCCAATCCACTTCAATCTTCCGGTTATCTTCTTTCTTCCAATCAAGGGGAACAATTAGATCGGCCATCTGCTGGGCAATCTTCCAGCGGCCCACCCCTTCCCGGGTGTCGATCTTGAAAACCTTGATCCTGGCCGGCGCAGAAGGATCCGGGCCCGGGGCGGTGATCAGCTCCGGTTGCCCATCCCCGTCAATATCCGCTATGGCAATGTTCGGGGCGCCCCGGTAACCTTCCTTATCGTACGGATAAAGCGCCAGACCGGTGTCAAAGAACTTCTGGCCAATAATCTTATACACTTTTACAACCCCATAGCCCCGGCGATGGCCGGGCTTATCGGCTTCTTCTTTCGCATCCACCTCTTTGGGGTTGTGCGCGTAAAAGCCTACGGCGACTTCTTCCACCCAGTCCCTGTCAATGTCTCCTGCTGCAACTGTTACTTCATACTTACCCCGCTGGTCAGCCTCCATGAAGGCTATCGGTGTGCCATCTCTTTTAAAGACCCCGACAAGTTTTAGAGATCTACCTTCCTCCTTCCCTGCTCCAACTATGATTTCATCGATCCCATCTCCATCAACATCCCCGGCGGCGATATGAACATCAGCTCTGTCCTCAAATGCCCGGAACTCATTCAGCGGTACTCCGTCTGCCCGAAAGGCTTTGATGATTGGGCTGTTATGCGGCCCCGGAGCAGTGACAACCCCTGGCGCTATCAGTGGGTTTTTATCAACCACCAAGTTGGCCATGGCCGTATGCCGGACATTCCTCCCCTCTGCCGTGATGGAAAGAGTATATGAACCGGGCGGAAGCCATTTGGAGGTAGTTAGAGCAAGGGTGGCCTTTCCGGAATGGGTAAGGTTGCTGGGACTCAGGCTGGCCCTCATCCCCTGCGGGACTCCCCTGACCGTCAATGTCACCAAACTATCAAATCCGTGCAAGGGATTTATGGCAAGGTCATAGGTTGCCCCTTCAAGCTGGTTTATGCGTTGAACTCCAGGGGTGGCGGTTATATTAAAGTCTGTCAAATCCAACCTCAGGGCTATTTCATGGCTTCGCCCGCCTCCGGCGGCATTTACATGCAGGCCATAGGACCCGCTGCTGACCTGGGCCGTAGGGATCATCTTCAGCGTGGCTTTCCCCGGGTTCTCCGCAAGGAAAACTGGATTGGGAGTAAAGGATGCCGTAAACCCGGCGGGACAATCTTTGATGAAAAGATGAACCTCTCCCATAAAGCCCCTTATGGGTGTCAGAGTCAGGTCATACTGAACAGTTTCCCCTTTTTCGATTTTCTTATTGGCCAGCTCGCAAGCAATGGCAAAGTCCTTATCCGCTGCTTTTATGGTGATACTCTTATTGCTGGAAATTTCTTTCCCCTGAATAGTTTGGACAATGGTATAGGTTCCTTCTGTTAAAGTGGGCTCGGTTGGCCAGGTAAGCAAAACCGAAGTTGTCTCTAAAGCGGCAAGAAAGGAGATGGTGGTGGAGTTCGAAAATACCGGAAGATCGGCATTATCTTTGACCGTCGTGGTCAAAGTGATAACAGAAGCCGTATCTGGAGAAAGGTTGGTAATTAGTCCTGTTATGATGACGGCTTCTCCCGGAGAATATTCATCTTTATCAAGCATCGTGGCCAGCGTCAGGTCAGGGGCCGTGAAGGTGATTTTTGTTTGGTTGTTGGCTCTGTTAAACTCATTGACTGTTTTTCCCGGATCTATCCAGGCCAGGATATCATTAACCCCGGCCCTACCGCTCATATTGAGGCTGAAGGAAAAGGATTGCGTTTCCCCGGGGGCCAGGTCTTTTACTTCCAGGGTGGCCAGAATTTTTTCCGCCGTTATCTGGCCATCATAGATAGTTAATGTGGTGGGCGCAGAATGACTCTTCCCCCGGTTGATCACCGTAGCTGTAAAATTTATAGCGCCATTGCTGATATTCCGGTCGCTTAACAGCCAGACCATTAAGTCCGGCAGGCTGCTTCCGTAAATAAAAGTTGTTTCTTTGGCGGAAATAAGACCTGCGGATGTCAAAACGGCTTTCAGGGTATGAAGCCCGGTATTTTCGGGAATAATCGTGTGGCCATAAGTGGCAAAGCCAGATAGCAAAACTTCCTGGCTGGCCACCGGCTCTCCGTTCAGGAAAAAATTCAGGGTGGCCGGCCCGGTCCCGTACAGGCTGGCTTCGGCAATTACAGGTTCGCGCCCTGAAGGATAAAAGGTGCGATCCGTGGAAACCCCTAAAGCAATCGCCTCCCCAACGTCAAATACTTCAGCTCCGGAGCAAAGGAGCAAATCACCGTCGTAGATGCCGTATATAATCCGGTGAAGGCCCGTGCGCGTGGTCTTTAAAGATAAAGCTTGAGTTGCGAGGGATAGCTCGGAACTCGTTAGAGTTAAGCCCTGCGTTTCCGGGGATGAATGGTTTTTCTGCGGGTCCACTACCCAGGTCTTCAAAGTTGCCGAAAGATGCCGATTGCTCTCGATGGTCAGGCGCAAGTTGATCATGTCCCCGGGAACATACTTGCCCTTATCCAGATTGGCTTCCTTCACTTTGACTTGAATTCCCTCAACGTCAAAGGGATGATTCCCGGTGTAACTCTCTCCGCCGGCGGCTGATAGCCGGTAGCTGACATAATAGGTTCCTGCGGTCATAACTGCAGGAAGGCTGAAGCTCTTTTCCGCCGTGACGGCAAAAGAAAATGTGTCCTCATAATCCGGGGCGTTAAGAGTTAGAATACCTCTGACATCCGGCCCGGCGCTGCTCACTTTTAGGCCCACGGTCTCCCCGGGTTTATACACCTGCTTATCCGTCATAAGAGTAATTACTTCCCCGGCCTTGTAGATGTATAACGAGTTCAGGTGAATGGAACGGCCCGACTCGTGGTAGATGCCGAAGAAGAGTTTTTCTCCGGTGATTTTCGTCAGAGGAATATCAAAGGAAAGTCCCTGGCTTCCGTCCAGGGCAAAAGCCTGTTGTGATTCGTAGCCGGGATAATTCACCCGGGCAAAAAAGTTAAGGGCCGGAGGTTCCGCATTGGCGGCCGATACCAGCATCGTCAGATGAGCCGTTTCCCCTTCGCTGTAATATTCCTTGTTGAGGGAGGCCCTGACCATAAGGTTGATTCCGGCCAGGCGGTACTTCACCTGACCCCTTGACCCCTCAAGCCCTTGAATCCCGGCATTCTTCAGTTCATAATCGGCAAAATAATCCTTCTCCTCTAAATCCTCGGGCAGCGGAAAGCCAAAATCCAAAGCCATCTCTTCCCCGGCCTTAAGCCACTCCTGTCTGGTTAAATCGATCAGGTCATACGCCTTCAGATGAAAATCGAATGCCCCTTCCTGATTTCCCGTATTTTTGACTTTGAAGGTGAAGGCTCCTTCCTGCGGCGGGGTAAACACCTGATATGGAGGCAATTGGGTTATCTTAAATGAAGGGCCGGAGATGACCAAAGGAACCTGAGCCTCCGCTAAAAGCTGGCCGCTGTTATTGACAAGCCCGGCTTTTAAGAAGTAGCTTTCCGGCAAAATTCCGGCCGGGTTGATATCGAAATAAAAGTTGTAAGGTGCCGGGTGGCGGGAGTAAGGCATATAAACCCCCTGATGGACTCCCCATACTTCCGTCCCCTGCGCATTGATCACTGACACCTGGATTCGGCCTTCAATGTCGTTATAGCCCTGATTGACAAGCTGGGCGGCGATGGGAATAAGCCCTTCGGCCTGGACTCCCCGGGAAATGGTCATATCCACCCTGTTTTCTTTCCTCACAGAAAAACTCGCCTGGGCGCTAACCGGGAATAACTCGCTCCCGGCCGTAATCTGGTATTCTCCCTGGCCAAGGTTATAGTGCAGAATCCCTGTTGTGCTTCCTCCCGGAGATAGGGCGAAATTTCTGGTTTGCTGGCTGATGACTGCCGCTTCCTGAATAATTTCAAATTTCACCTGGAAATTTCCTTCCATCTGGCCGGTATTGGTCACGGTAAATGGCACTGCTATTCTTCCTTCCGGGTAAATCTCCCGGGCATCAAGGGCAATGCTGGCGCCTTCCCCGAAGCGCACGGGAAGGTTGATGGTCTGATTTGTATCTCCTGATAAATTTATGGTGAATGTGGTATCCATGGTTATGAAGGCAGTGTAAGAAAAAGATTTTGATTCCCCGGCTTGGAGAAAGAGGGACTGGGTGTCCGACAGATTTCCGCCTTCCACAGCCATCTGTACTGTTGCAGGAATTTTTCCTTTATTTTCAACCAAAACATTCAAGGGAAATGGACTCCGGCCGGCGACCGCCGGCGCATCAACTGCTGCTGTAATGACCGGGCTGGCTACTTCATATTTCTCCCTTTCAAAGATAATCTCGCTAATATCCAATTTGGTAATTCTTACGGAGAAAGTATGAATACCTTCAAAACTGTGGGCATTCATTGTCATGGTAAAAGGAATTTGCCCCCCTGCGGGAATATTTAATATTCTATAAAAAATGAGTTGTCCGTAGTCGTCATAAATTCCCAAGGGTAAATCCGAAACTGCCTGCTCCCCTGCATTTATAACTTCTCCGGAGATGGTCACAGGTTCCCCCGGGCGGTAAACGGGCTTGTCAACGGAAAATCGCAGGGCAATCCTCCTAACAACATTGAATAAATATTGCTCTTTAGCGATCACCTGGCCGGTGCGCGAGAGCAGGGTGCCCTCCAGTGTGTACCGCCCGGGATTTTCATTATTAAGGTTGCTTACAACTCGGCTGAGGTCCACGGCCGTATTGGCCGCCTGGGTAACCGGTATGTATGCCTGCCAATAAACAAATTCCATGCAGGAAAAATTAATCATCCCTTCCTGCGCCCCCATCACAAGAACCGTAGTCGCCGCCGGAGGCACTCCTTGCCAGCGAATTTCCAACTCATCGTTCAATACATCCGCCCTATCCCTATCAGCCCATAAAACCGACATGAGGATGTCATAATTTCCGTCGCTGAGATTCCGGGCTGAAGAAGGGGCATACAAAACCCCATCGGCCATCAGGCTAATGTAGTCGATTTCAGCTCTGTCCGATCCAATGTGTCTGATCCTTACTTTATATTCACCCTGGGCATCCGGAAGATAATCCGAAAGGTCAATCACTTGAGTCTCCAGGTTGCTTCCATAATGAAGCAGCCCGCGTTCCACCCAGGAAGCCCCGTCCCAGGTGTAAAAATGGTATGAAACCGGCCTCAGGCATTGATCCACAATCTTTAAATTAAGAACGGCGCTTTCCATGGCATAGCTCTGGTTGACCACCTGGGCCAGGGTGGTAATATTTTCTCCCCTGAAATAAACTTCCTTATCCGTTCTTATATTCAATCCGGCTTTGATGCCGGAAACGCTAAAATTCTTCCAGAGAGCTTTTTTTTCGCCTGTCCTTTTATTTAAGACATCGGCGATCAGTATATAATGCCCTTCCGTTGCCTGGGAGGGAATGGGAATGGTGTATGTCCTTAATGCCCCCGGCTCTATGAAATCGCTGAAAGTATGCCTGTAGATTATTTCGGTATTGCCTGTAATGATCACCTGGCATTCTGATTCGGCGTTCAGCCCCCCGCCGTTTTTTATCGTAAAACTTATCGACTCTCCGGCTGAAAGGCTTTCGGGCCCGGAATACCATACTTTTAAAGGGCCAGCCGGGATGCCGAAACTAAACCTCTGGGTTGTGGAACCGCCCCCGGGTAAAGCCAGGGTAACGCTTCCTTCATGCTGACCGGCGGCAATTGCCGCGGGTATGGGGATGGCTGATGACATAGAAAGAAATTGCCCGGAGTTGAGGTTGATTGTCGTTGTATCCGCATAGGCGGCTCCCGGCACAGACACAATCATCAGGGCATTCTGGAAATCAAATCGCCCGGTGTTCCTCAATTCGACGGTCAGGCCAGCCGTTTCCCCAACCCGGTAAGAGGATTTTTCTAAAGTAGTGGCCATTTCCACGGTATTGGGGATGACAACATTAACCGGAAGGGAAAAATTTACTGCCCTGCTTTCATCGGATTGGGCATAGCTTAGGGTATATGAGCCGAATTTCAGGGAGGGAATGGAGAGGGGAAAAATCAGGGTCTTGCTTTCGCCCACTGCCAGGTTAAAGGGATGACCCCGGGAATGAACGATTCCGCCATCCGGATCCTTGAGATGTATATCCAGCACCCCTGTGGCCACATTGATTTTGCCTGAATTTGTGATGCTGAAAGGGATGATGTTGTCGCCCGCGAAAAAGGCCATGGGCAGGGCTGGGTTTACAACAATGTTACTCTGGCCAAGCTCAAAATTTTTCGAGGCTGATGAAACAAACCTTTCTCCGAACCATACTTCCACCCTGGCCGTATAGGCCCCTGTTTTCAGGTTTTCTGAAAAAGGGAGAAGGACTGTTTCGCTAAGGCTTTGTCCGGGCAGGAGCGCCAGGGGTATGGTCCTGGCTAACTTCTCGGCATTCACGCCATCCCTGACGCTAATCTTCACCAGGGACTCCCACCTTAAATTAAGGTTATTCTTAATTGATGCGTTTATCCTGACCTCTTCACCTCTAATATACAAAGCCTTGTCCGTCTGAATGGAAATGCCTGCCGACGGGAAAAAACTTTTGAAGCTCAGCTCATATCTCCCGATCTTTTTGCCCGATTCATCATAAAGACCAGCCTCCATGGTCTCAAACATCATCCAATCTATGAATAAATCCGCGCCCGAGACGGTTGTCGAACTTTTCGGCTGGACTACAATTGGCCATTCCCCCCTCCTGCCGGTGTGGCGCAGGTAGCTGCGGATGATCAGGTTACGAACTTCGTCAGTATTGTTAAACACATGAAAAGCATAATCAAAAGGAGCCCCGAACAATACTTCCTGGGAAGAAGTGCTTACTGAAAACCATATAGGTTTATCCGGCGCTCCGGTCTGGGGAGGATTACTCACCGCAAAGCGGCCGGAATCAGCCTCCGCCCGCGGCTGGACAACTTTACCGCCCTGGTCCAATAGGGTGTAGTCGATGCCATAAATCCCCAGGACCGAACCGGACGTCGAAGTGTAAGGAACTGTTATCGTCGCTGTTTGGGCGGATGGAATACTCACCCCGTAAGACTGTTCACTTACGATCTTCCGGCCTGGATCAAGGATTATGATTTTTACCGAAGCTGCTTCGATATCCGTATTGTTCTTCACGGTCACAGGCGCTGACACCGTTTCCCCGGGTTTAATTTCTGCTAAGGGCCCAGGTTTTTTCGCCCAGGAGATGATATTCTGAACTAAATTAACCTCGGTCTGGTTGGCCTGGCTGTGGGTAAAGGCAAAGTCCGAATAAAGAGTGGTGGCGATTACCTGCCCCTGCCCGAAAGGATAAAGAATCATGGCCGGCTGACCGTTGGCCGTCCTCCGCAGCAGGACCGTGCTGTTCTCCGGATAGGAAGTAAAATAGCCATCTACGCCTACGTTGGCTGTGGAAGTTGAAAAGACCGAAAGGATGGGATGGTATGTGTCGATATAGACTGAATTAAATACACAGCTCTGGTCCTGATGATAGCCATGCCCTGCGACAGGCTTCCGTTCCCCTGTCTCCGGGTTTGTTGGGGTGGGCAACAACTCCCAGTCATACCCGTGTTGTTGCCCGAAGGCCACCAGGGTGCCGCCTTTTTGCACATACTCCTCAACCAACGCCTTTACAGAAGCGGATTTTTCCAGACCGTAGAACCCTCCGGTTGGGACAAGTAAAACAGGATGATCTCTGACGATCTGTGGGTTAAAATCAATATCTTGAAACGAAACCGGCTCTCCGAGTTTGAGCATCAAGGAGATGGAGGGGTTATAAAACCCATTGGCGAAAAGGGCGACATCCGGAGCCCCCTTCCAATCGCTTTCTGCCTGGTTTCTTCTTTCTTCCAATTTTCTTCCCCAGGCCTGAAATTCGGCTTCAATGGCATCTTTTATTTCCTGCAGCGCTTCTTTGTATTGAGTTCTCCCTGTAATAAAGGTCTCCATGAACTTCTTCTTATACCAAACTCCGATCTTGCCCTTCTTGATTGCCGTTCGAAGATAAAGATCAACAAGGTCGGCCTCGGTTAGCTTGAACTCCTCCTCCCAGTAGTACTCATCGGAGACATCGAAACGATCATCCGGATGGTCCCCTCCAGGACTCCTGACCAAGGGGGGGTTGGAACAATCAGTTCCACCCCCATCCCCTTCACTCATAAGCTTATATATGGCGTCGATAAATCCCCCCGTGTACTTGATGGCTTCCGGAATAAGATCTTCGATATTCTTCATGAGCCTTTCTTGATTCAGAAGCGGATAAATATTTCCCAGGCCATCGGGGACCCAATCGTAAAGTTCTTCTTCGTGAGGGTAATTTTGAGTGATTTTTGCCAGGTCAACCATGAATTTATCTGGTTCAAAAACCGAATAAGGGCTGTAGTTCCGACCGAGATAATTCTCAACCGTTACCCCTTCTTTAAAGGCCTTCAAATTAACGATTTCATTCCACCGGTCATTTACATAATTCTCATACGGTTTTACGAAGACATGTACGTCATTTTTAATATGGGATGGAACGGCCATATCCTGAAGGAGGTGTAATGTCCTGCCAAACATATCATAAACTTTTTGCCTATCCGTTGGAGACAAATTATTTATGGCGTTAGGTTTGCAAAGCATTTTCCTTATTGTTTGGCTGTAATCTTTCGCTCTCTGGGTGCTCGGGGTCCACGTGTCTTTGAGTCCCTTATTCGTATCCGGATTATAAAAATGCTGAAAAAAATCCCCCCAGCCATTAGGCCCAATAGGCGGATCGTTAAGGATAATATTTAGGTATTTATTTGTATCTTCATCATGAGCACCGGTGCGGAACCATTCTAAAGCTTTATTTGAAAATTCCTCACTAAAATGTGTACCCCCATCTGAGTCTGTTTGTCGGTGCACCTGTTCTTTTAGTTTCATACCTTCAATAGTAATTGTATCGTGGCCTCCCTTTATCTTTCCACTCTCAATATTTTCTTTTGAATAAGGTACCCATTTTCCTTGATCCCTATTGGGATTGTTTTCAAAGCTTTCGGATAAAGAAGTTAATGATAAAATTAGGACAATACAAAGAATGATTTTATAAAATCTGTTTGCCATGTTAACCTCTTGTCAATTTTTATTTTTTTTGATTTTTTGTTGAAGTTCATTAGTCTTTCTTTCGATATTTGATTTCTCCTTCTGCCAATTCTCATGTCTTAAAAGACCACGTTTTTCTATAAAAGCAATTTTCTTTTTAAGAGTTTCAATCGCCTTGTTTAAATCACCCTTCTTTTCATAAAGATAGGCTAATTGTTCCATATAAATACTATATCCCTTAACTTTCCCTTCTTCTGCAGGTCTTTTATGCTGTTCCAAGAACCTTTCATACTCAGCAATAGCCAGATTTAGTTCTTTATCATCACATCCACCTTCCACCGCGGGCATAGCTAATCCAACCCGACCTGTAAGGCAATATTCATATAACCATCTAATTTCTGATGAATAACCTTCTTCAATTTTTAATTCATCTTTTAGGGGGTCTAAAAAGATATTCATACTCTCCTTTCTTCCATATTCTTTTATAGATTTCCAACCTCTCTTACCCGCAGATGTAACTTTCACGCCAAGCCCTTCAACTTTAATTCCATAACTTACTGAAAATGATGGCTTCTTAAAATCTTTTTGGGGTAATACGAACTTTCCCTCTTTATCTGTCCAAGTTTTTCCAACAAATAAAGATTGGTGGACATCACCGGCAACGGTTTTACTGTATACTTCCAGTGTTGCTGTCACCCATGCCCCCTCCACAGGCTGTTTAGTCTCTGCATCCAGGACTGTCCCTTGAATTTCCGGAGTTCTGAGGTCACAACCTGCCAGTCCAATCATTAAAATCCCCAAAATAATAACGCTCATAATTTTAAACATTTCTTTCTCCTTGCTAAAAAAAATACACTCCCTCATCTAATTCGTTCCCATCTGGAAACCAACCTTTTCACCTCCCCCTTCGACGGGGGAGGGAAGGGTGGGGGTGATAATGATTTAGAATCACATATTATTCTTTTTATTTTCCCCTCACCCCGCCCCTCTCCCGCAAGGGGAGAGGGAGTTTCCGGATGAGAACTAATTAATCTTTTTCACAAAGAAATGAAGCGGGGAGGAAATTGCCTTTAAAAAACAAAAGCCCATTTCCAGTCCGCTGCTACCCTGACCAGTAATGGGCTTACTATTTGACTTTCCCCAGCTTTCAATGCCAGCCGCCTTACCTTATGCTTGCAAGCATGATTAAAGGACTCTGGTGTCAACCTGGTGTCAACTTACTTATGATGAACTCGTAAAAAGTCCGAAAGCCCCTTTCCCCGTCATTCCGGCGAAAGCCGTCTGCCTCAGGCGGACAGTTATTTCAAGGAGTTATCAAACCTCTGGACTCCGGTTTTCACCTGTCTGCCAGGCACAGGCAGGTGAAAACCGGAGTCCAGGGTATTTATAAGCATTTGAAAATCCTGGATTCCTGCTTTCGCAGGAATGACGCCCTTAAAAATCACCCTGTTCGGGATGGTTTTCAAAAAGCTAAAGTGTTACCGTTAATTGAGTTTGGAGGTACTAATCGATGGTTTTTTTAAGGCCTTCTTCAAATGGTCTATCTATTCAGTCTATGCGGTCGATTTGGCGGAGAAATACCATTCAATTGTCTTCTTCAACCCCTCGTCAAAATCCGTCATAGACTTAAAACCAAATTCTCTCTCAGCTTTGGCGATATCAAGCAACCTTCTTGGCTGGCCATCGGACTTACTGTTATCTCAAGTGATCCTTACTCTAAATCCGGTGAGCTTGGCTATCTTTTCAGCCTCGCTCCCGTAATCTTTCCACTACAAAAAAACCGAGGAATCCAGCGCCGCCGGTTACCAAACTTCGTTTATTATTCCAAAAATTCATTGGGTTCATCTCGTTCATTATGTTTAAACCATTTATTAAAAAGTTAGGCGGAATTCCATCCCGAAAAGATGACGGGCGCTATCACCACCGGCTATAGAATTCGGGTCTTTGAATTTTTCGAGGATATACCGCCCTTTCAGGTTCATCCGGTCATTGATCAAATAATCCACGTCGGCACCCCATTGATAGCTGTTGGTCTGAATGGCATCCCTTTTCCCATGGGTCTCAGCGTTAAAATCCGTTCCCAACAAAATTTTTTCCGATAAATAAGCGGTTAAGCGGATAAAAATATCTTCTCCGTTACTTCCCACATGATGCCCAAAAATTCGTTCATGATAGATAGGGGGGTATAATCCATGGCTATACCAGGCGCCGGGAACGTCCCGGGGGGAAGTGTTCGTATATTCCATTTGGAGATTCAATCTTCCCAGGAGAAAAAGATCATTTAAAACAAGACCCAATAAAAAGGCGCGGCGGTCAGGGAGGAACCCTGTATCTTCGGCCCCATATTCGCCATAGAATTTTAGGGAACGGGCCATGGGCAAAATTTTGTCGAAGTTCGGCCAGCGCAAAACCAAATCAATCGCTACCTGCTGGTTACTTTCCAATTTTCCAGACAGGTTCCTGTTGCTATACAAGATACTTACGTAGTCACTAAGGCTTAAATCCCTTCTGCCCTCTCCCTCGAAAATTACTATATGAGAAATTCCAAACTCAAGAATCGGATGTGGTTTAATATTTAAACGCAAACCATAAAGCAGAGGTTTGGCAACGGCTGGCTCTCCATAATCAAGGCGAGAAAGAAAGAGGTTAAATTTGAAAGGGCCCAGAATGGGGACAAGAAAAGGTTGAGAGTTAGAAAGCTTAATCAGGTCAAAGGGCCGGGCATTATTGGTCATCAACAAGGCGCCGTGATAACCTGGGCCCCACCAAAGGGAATCCCGCCCAACTTCCAGCTCAATCTTGGCTCCTCCAACTTTGAGGTAACCTTTTTCTAACTGAACCTCGCTCCCTTCGCTCTCGGAAACCTTCAGGATCGGTCGGTAAAAGAGGGAGAAATGATTCCAGAGTCTGCCTTCGCCCTGAACCTCGAGCGAAAAATTATGATGCTTCCGGTAGATGATTCCATCGTTGTTGTAAATGGGGTAGATGGTATGAGTCTGCGGGAAACCGTTTTGGGGACGGAGGACCGGATTATCTGTCTGGAATATGTATTTGAGGATTACCTCATCAACCGGCTTCAGATACGTGTGAGCGCGCGGCCCTTCCAGAATGCCCAACTCAACCAGCTCAACTTTAAACTCCTTCTTGAGTCGTTCAAGCAGGGAAGGAATCAACGTTTTATCGGCAAAGCCTGATGATTTTTTCGGGGATGGGAGTTCTTCCCATTTTTTAAATCCCTCGGCCGTTAGGCGGGCGGCTTCCAGCCGGGAATATGGTTTTGTTCCGGAAAGGGCGCTTTCGATCAGCCCGTAAGCTTCCAGCCTATCCAGGGCATTATAAACCCAGCTATTAAGCGGGACGTTTACCGAAGAAATAGCCCAAGAAGATGCGGGAAAGGCGAGACAAGATAGACAAACGAGAAATAATACCTTGTTTTTTGCGTTCATTGGGTTATTGGGTCATTGGGTTGGGAGTAGGATTTTTGGCGGGAGAGATATTCGAGGAAAAAAGCAAGGAAGACTCCCAGGAATAATGAAACTACCCCGGCCAGCAGGACATTCAACGTTCTTTGGGGTTTGATGCGTTTTTCCGGGGGAATAGCCGGGTCGATAACCTGAAAAGTTATATCGTCCTTGGCTTCTTCGATCTTGGCCAGCTCCAGTTGCTGGGTTAGCAGTTCAAAGACTTTTTGCTGAACCATGGCGTCCCGCCTCAGGCGGCCATATTCCAGCCCAACAGTCGGAGCGTCGGATAAGGTTATGAAAGCTCCGATTGACTCTTTCTTATTCTTATCCGGATTTTTCGGGCCTTCCTCAAGGCGTTTCAGCTGCAGGCTCAATTCCCTAAGTTCGTCCTCCAGCCTTTTTACGTCGGGGTGTTCCCGGGTGGCAAATTCACGGAAGGCCCCCAACTGCACTTCCCGGGCAATGATCTGGGCTTTCAGCTCGCCAAGCGCCTTGATTGCCGCCTCGGCCTGGGCATCGAGAACGGAGATTTTTTTACTGGTTTGGAAGTCCTTCAAAGATTCTTCCGTTTCCTTCAGGTCACGCTTGGTAACCGCGATTTGCCTCTCCAGGAAAATGCGATTCCTTTTGGCCAGGGAAATGGCCGAGGAATGCAAGAAACGCTGCAGAGCAGCTATATATTCGTTGGCGATATTGGCCGCCAGTTTAGGATCTTTGTATTCCACGGAGATGGAGATCAAACCCTTGCGGTCATCGGCAACCTTAACCATGCTTTTCTGTAGGGTCGTTACAGTCTTCTGAAGGGTGGGGGGCTCATTTTTCATCCAGCGCTTATTTTTTTCGTCCCATTCATCTTTGAAGAGAACCGGTATGAGGTTTAATGATTTGATAACTTCCTCGGCCACCGTGCGGCTGTTCAGAATGCTGACCAGTTTATCGGTGGCTGTTTTCCCCAAGGCCCCCCCTACGGCTCCCCCTATAAAGGGTAGGTTCTGCAATGTCCCCAGGGCTGCTGAAAACCTGCCCTGGGAAGATTCAACAGGCATGAGGGTGGCCTTGGCCTGGAAGATGGGGGGCATGTACAGGCTGATGACTGCGGCCGAGGCAACGGAAACTAAAAAGAGAAAACCGATGACCCTTGAGCGTTTCTTGATGACCCGCCAGTAGTCCAAAAGGTTGACTTCTTCCGCTTCCGCGTTTGTCGCATTTTTAGCGTTATGGAGTTCATCTCGTTGTTGCCTTGTTTCATTTTTTGCATTGCTGGGGTTCATAGCGTTCCTTGGGTTAATGAGTATATGCGTGAATGCGTGGAAGCGAAAAATCGTTGAACGTTATAACGTAAAGATCGTTAGGTTCGTTTTGGGCCTCCAACCCATAACCTATTGCCTATAGCCTGTTTTTCAATACAATGCGGCGATGACTCCGGCGGCTATGGCGATCTGGAAGAGGATCTGGGTCCAGTCCTTAATCTCCTTCGTCCAGTAGATCCTTTCATATTTCTCGGGGACTAAAATAGTATCGCCCGGATCTATCTTTGTGGTCATAAATCCGCCTGAACTCCAGCGTTTGGATTCCGGGTCCCAGCGAAATCCAAAAATCCTTTCCTGGGTGCGGCTCAACACCGAGCCATCAGCTTTGACCAGGTGTATCCTTTTCTCGTCGGCATTCTCCGCCGGCCCGCCGACTTTGCTCAGGTAGTATTCAAGGGGTTTTTCTTTTGAATAAAGGATGGCATTGGGGTTATAAACCCGCCCCATGACCATGACCAAAGAGGGAATCATGGGGATATGGAGCATATCTCCATCTTCCAGCTCTAAGTCATATTCCGAGCCCTGGAATTTTTCCAGGGGAATCAATTTGGTGACCACCCGGCCGGTAACTGTGGCCGCTTTCAGGCGGGTTATCACCTCTTTCCTCTGGGCCAGGGCCTTTTGCCTCTGCTCGGCGTCTTCCTTGGAAAGAGCCCCCTCAATCAAGCGGGCTCCTTCTTTGATGATTTCCGCCTCCTGATCCTCGATGAATTCCCGGATGCGCTTCTCCTGCACCTTGCGCACGGATTCGCGGCTGAAAAAGGCAGCGGGAAGATAGGATTCCGCCGTATACCCGCCTGCCCGTTTTAAGACCGAACTCAGGCGCTCGCCTTTATGGAAAGTATAGGTCCCGGGGAATTTTACCTCTCCGGTGACGGAAATTTTTTTGTCCACATACCATTTCGGGATCTGGCGGACAAAGAGATAATCATCTTCTTCTAAAAGGATATTGTGGGCAGGATTATCCTTCAAAGCTTCACTAAGGTCAATATTCAAGATTTTGGAAATGACCTCTTTTTCTGTTTTTACCAAACGGGTAATCTCTGCCTCGGGCAGGTAGGCACTGCGTTTGAGATTGCCTGATTGATAGATGAGGTCTTTTATCCTCATTTTTTCCATGAGCCTGTATTTCCCCGGAGCCTGAACTTCCCCGCCTATGTTCACCTGCGGTAGTTCTTTTAGGGTTGATTTGGCAAAGATAATCACCCGGTCTTGATTCTCGAGAGAAATGTTATTCCGTTCGTCTCCCTCTAATAATCTGCCAAGGTTAAAAGAAATTGTTTGCAGCTTTCTGTCCAGTGGGAGAAGGCGTTGGATCTCCGCATGCCCCAGATAAGGCTCAGGGAGTAAGACATCGAAAGAGGGTATGAGGTCAGATAGCTTCATCCCTTTTTTTAGCTCAAAGCCTCCTGGACTTTTCACATGGCCTTCAAGGAAAACGATATTTTCAGCCTGATGGTAAATAGGAAAGACTTTTACAAAATCGCCATCTCTCAGGAGGGTGGAAAAAGGAGGAGGAAGGGTTTTCCCTTCAGGGGAAATGTCAAAATCCACCGCCACTTTTTTCTGGTGGACTTCGACCCTCTCCACCTGAACCCGCTGGAGATATCCCTGGAAAGTGACTCCTCCGGACATTTCGATAAATTCTTTTAGGGGGATAGGTTCTTTCAATTCATAAATCGCCGGCCTCTTTACATTTCCGGATATCCCAACCGTGGGGCCGATGACGGGAATGAAAATTGTATCGCCCGATTGCAGACGAACATCCCTGCTTCGATCCCCCCGCAAAAAGAAATCGTAAAGATCGATCGTTTCTATAACCTTTCCGTTACGGAGCAGTTGAATATTGCGCATGGAACCCGTTTTGGAAGGGCCTCCAGCAGCTATCAGCGCATGGTAAACGGTGGAGAGGGAGCTTAAAATGTAATTCCCAGGGGACTGAGCTTCGCCGACAACGAAGATCCGGATGGTTTTCAGCCTCTCCATGGTAACGTTCAATTGAAAATCTTTGTAATACTTAGATATTTGTTCGAAGAGAAATTTTTGAAGCTGGGAGAAAGTCATGCCCCAAACCTTCAAAACGCCCACCTTGGGGAGGGAGATTTCTCCGTTTCGATCCACTTCCACTGCAAAAGAAGCCTCTATCCTGCCCCAAAGGGTAATGGTAAAGGCATCCCCTGGGCCAATAATGTAATCTGGCCCTACCGGAACATCCGCAATGGGCGCAAAAGAACTGACTTTGGAAAAGAAAAAATCATACGCGAACTGCTTGATTTCTCTGGAGATGACCTGCGGTATCTTCTCTTCAAAGAAGCTTCTTTCGATTGGGGAAAGAAGGTCTTTCCCTTCTTTGGGGATTGCAGAAACCTCTTTAGAAAGCTCACTGAACTCCCAGATTTTCGTGTAAGCCTGAATGGTAAAGAAATAAGTCGAATAATTGTTTAATCCCCGGAGGCGGTAATTGGTGACATTGCCGACATCCAGCTTATTAGTATAGCTCTTTGAATTTGTGCCGTAATAAATGATATATCCGGCAACCTCTTTTTCCTCAGGAATTTTTTCTTTTGTTTTTTCCAATTCCTCAGTTTTGAGCTTAGCTTTTTCCTCGGGTCTTAATTTCATTGTTTTTTCAATTTGGGGCATTTGCATCAATTGTTTCTCTTTTAAGGAGATAGACTCCTCTATCCTACTCTCTAATAATTTGTCGATTTCTTTCGGACGAGAAGGTTTCCTTATTTCCTCCTTCCAAAATGGCGTCCATTTCAAATCTATAAAAGTGTCCCCGGAGGTAGCTGTAATTTCCGTGAGGAACGGGAATGTTCCAGAAGGCAAAGCAATCGGTTGAGTGACAGGGGAGATTGTAGCGGTTTGTGAAACCCCAATTCCTGTAGGTGGAGCAGGCTGTTGAGCAAAAGATGGCATGCTCTGGCAGAATGAACTCCAGATGAAAAAGAATATTATAGCTTTGGCACAAATTTTCTGGAAATTGTTATTTTTTCTTCGCACGATTCATCTCTCCCAAAATGGTTATTAATAGAGCCTCTTGCAAAAGTATTTTTTTGTGGTTCGACAAGCTTGTCCTGAGCGAACCGTTCACCCTTCGAGAACCTCAGGGCGAACGGTGAGTCGAAGGGCTCACCACGAACGGAAAAACTAAATAATTTCAACCTAAGCCCGTTCACCCTGAGCCTGTCGAAGGGTAAATTACGGACTTTTGCAAGAAGCTCA
>VGSF01000049.1 GCA_016875165.1 Deltaproteobacteria bacterium | reverse complement strand
GCATGGCTTGTGCGAAGATTGTACGACCTCGATTCATTGGCCACCTCCTTTTTTAGGGGAGTATAGCCTTTTTCAAAATTCAAATCGTTCCCGTACAAAATATTGCAATTATCCAATGAAGTCATAGCGTTTTATGTTATGTTAAAATTTTTATTTGGACAGTAGTGATTCTTTATCTCTATTTATCGAATAGCATTGGCAATGGCTGGGGTACAAACCCCTACATGACGCGCGATCTCGGCCATCGGAATTCCGTATTCCCGGCTTAATTGCCAAGCCATCTTCGCACGCCCGCTGGAAACTCTCCAAGCCTGACCGCCCAAACGTAACTCCTTCTCTCCGACCCCCTCCTCTTCCATCAAATTCGGGGACACCATACATAATTCTTGACAGGCTGAAGAGATAACAATACTCTTGGGCCATAGCCCGAATGGCTCGAGTGGTACCTCCAGGAATTCCCCACCATATTACTCAGCGTGGCAACCGTCGCTAACCAACCTTTTTTGGCGAAGATGACTTTCGTGAATATATCTCGCTGATGGCCGGGTGGTCTTTTCAATATGCCATCGAGGTCTGGGCGTATTGTTTGATGTCAAACCACTTGATTGCCGTTCCTGAATCCAAGGAAGCCTTGCGGAAGGGGATTGGGGAGGCCCATCGGCGATATACACGTCGAGTCAATTTTCGGGAGGGGTGGAGAGGGCATCTGTGGTAGGGGAGATTTTCTTCTTGTCCTTTGGATGAGAATTATTTATTAGCGGTAGCCAGATATACTGAGAGGAATCCGGTTCGGGCAGGGATCGTTGAGAAGGCCTGGGAGTATCCACGGAGTAGCGCATCCGCCCATTTGGAGGGAAGGGATGATTTGCTGGTAAAGGTTTCTCTGCTTTTGCAGATAGTTGGGGACTGGAAAGAATTTTTATTGGCTGGAGATCCGGAAAGGGAGATCAAAGAGATTCGGGGTCATGAGCGCACGGGAAGGCCTCTTGGAAAGGAGAGTTTTGTAATCGGGTTGGAGAAAGCACTACACCGGATGCTTCGGTATCGTCAATCAGGCCCAAACACTACCCGTGAGCCTTGTGATAGGCAAACTTGATCTTACAGGCCAACCAAATCTGATGGTCTCGTAAAAAGTCCGAAAGCCCCTTTCCTCGTCATTCCGGCGAAAGTTGGAATTAAATTAATGGGGACACAGATTTTCGCAGATAACCACAGATAATTATTTTCTTTTTAATTTATCTTGATAATCTGTGTTCATCCGTGTCCAAAAAGCAATTTCCTATACAATCAAGTATTTATCAAACCTCTGGACTCCGGTTTTCACCTGTCTGCCAGGCACAGGCAGGCCGGAGTGACGACTATTTACGACATCATCAAATCTAAGTGAATAAAATCGGGAAAAAAGTGAATTTAATTTCCATTGTTTCCGGATGGACGAGAAAGGAGAATTTAAAATAGCACAATAATATTCATTTGTTGTATAATTATAAGGAATTGGCCTGTTTTTTGCGATATTTATTGTCACCATGTTGACCAGACGTGAAGTGTTGATTCAACTGCAAAGGTTGGGAACAAAAAAACAATCTTACCTCAAAACTTATCTAAGGGATTTTGAGAGTTATATGACCACAAACTATGGCCTAAAAGTTATTAAAACGCCAAAACGAAAAAAAGATAAATAACGACTGATGAACTCGTAAAAAGTCTGAAAACGCCCTTTTCCGTCATTCTGGCCCCGATTTTCATCGGGATAAACTCCAGCCGGAATCCAGTATTTTCAAATACTTATAAATACCCTGGACTCCGGTTTTCACCTGTCTGCCAGGCACAGGCAGGCCGGAGTGACGACTTTTTACGAGATCATCAACGACTGACATTTTATAATCTGGGTGGTAACTTATTTTCAACCCTGAGCCAGCCTAAGAAACTTTATTACAAATCGCCCCCGTCTTTCCCCTTCGGCACAGCAAGCCAGCCCCCAAACAAATGGCAATCCATAATATGATAAACTCGTAAAAAGTTAGAAAAGCCGTCACTCCTGCGAAAGCAGGAGTCCAGAACTGCTTGAATTAACTGGATTCCCGCTTTCGCGGGAATGACGAAAATGGGGTAAAAAAGACTTTTTACGAGATCATCAAATATGGTGCTCCCTGGAATTCGCCCGGAATTCGCGGCACTCAGTGCTTGAGTAAGGAATTATTCATAAACCGTCATTACTCAACGCCCTAAAACAATGGCATTCCTAATGAATCCCAGGTTCTCGATTTTGGCTTCGACTACATCTCCTGGTTTCAATAACCACCGTTCCGGGTCTGGCTGCCGGAATAAAGCAACACCCCCCGGAGTTCCAGAGGTGATTACATCTCCCGGTTCCAGGGTCATTTGCGACCAGTAGGCAATCAGGTCGGGAATTTTGAAGATCATCTGGTTCGTTGAAGATCTCTGCCTTGGTTCCGACTCTTTATTCACCCATAGTTCCATTCCTAAATTATGTGGATCGGGAATCTCATCCTTAGTGGCCAAATAAGGTCCCATGGGGCCAAAAGCATCCAGACTTTTGGCCAGGAGGATGAGCCTCTTGCCCATTTCCTTAGTTTGAATATCCCTGGCGCTGAGATCATTCATGATCGTATAACCGGCAACATAGTCATAGGCCTTTTCTGGGGAAATATCTTTCCCTTTTTTCCCGATCACGATGCATAGTTCGATTTCATAGTCCAGTTGTCTGGTAGATGGAGGATAAAGGATGGAGTCGTAAGGACCGGCCACCGCTGAAGAGGCCTTGAGAAAACCTACCGGCATTTCCGGGATGGGGACTTTATTTTCTGCGGCATGATCACGAAAATTCAAACCCATGGCAATGATCTTCCCCGGTCGGGGTACGGGGGCCTTCAGGGAGACCCCTGATAAAGGAAAGAATAGGGGCTCTTCTCGAAGCCCTTTTAGGCCTTTCTTTTCCGTCTTTGGCCTTTTTGCTATAGCCTTCATAGTTCGGCGAGCCAGGTTCATGGCCGCTTTCCCTTGTCTTAAAAAACCAACCATGTTAGCAGGAATGAGCTGGGCGGCCAACGGGTAAGGATTTTTCTCTTTTTCGAACTCTTTCAGATAAAGCGCTGCAGCCGGTTGTAAATTTAATATAATATCCTCGTCGAGAATAACTCCCAGCAGGAGCCGCCTTTCTTTGCGGCCTTTTAAACCGAAAGTTACCAATTTCATGGATTTTCCTCCTTTAATCTCTTTCTTCCCTTTTTATATTATAAGATTTTCCTAAGTGCTTCCAGTCCTTTTAAATAATTTTCTTTTATATCCCTCCACCCCGAGTTTTTTTAAATATATCCCCCTCCCCTGTCCAGGGATTTCATCGCTTTTTTAAGTTCCCTAAATTCTGATTCGGTCAACGGCAGGACGGGTTTGCGGCACTGCCCGACTTTCCCTCCGCGCAGATTGGTGGCTGCTTTGACCGAAGGGTTATAAGGATGGGTCCACAGGAATAAGTTGGTCGGGAACATTTTTTCCCACAAAGTCCGGGCTCCATGCAGATCCCCGGTTTGGACCAGATTGTAGAGCTGGACGGTTTCTTTGGCGAGGGCATTGGCTCCGCCGAGAACACCACCGGCGCAGCCAGCAAGCAGGCCAAAGAAAAAAGTGGGATCGCCGCCGTCAAAGATCCCCCCGCCCGTCGCAACCAGGGTCTGTATTCGGACGATATCCGCCGTGCTGTCTTTCATGTAGCGGATATTGTCGATTTTCAAAAGGCGTCGGAAAAGAGCGGGGGTAATGTCGAAACCGGAATGGACCGGGATATTGTAAGTCATCACCGGAATTTTGATTGAGGTGGCCACCTTCTCGAAATGGTAATAAACCCCGTCCTCTCGAGGGCCTTCAAAGAAGGGCGGAAGTACGAGTACGCAGTCAGCCCCCAGCCCTTCGGCGTTCTTGGCGTATTCGATACATTCTTTAGTATTGGTGGCCGAAGCGTGAACGATCAATCGGGCGCGGCCGTTGATGTGCTTCGCAGCCACTTCGGCTATCCGCCGCCTCTCCTGCGGCAAAAGAAAAGGGAATTCACCGGTCCCGCCGCAGACCAGAATTATGTGGACGCCCGCGGAGAGTATATTGTCCATATGCTTTTTCAGCGCCGCCTCATCAATGGCGCCGCCGTCCCCGTTGAACGTGGTGCAGAGGGCACAACAAACGCCTTTTAAATCAGCCATATATTCCTCCTATTAAGGGTTTTTCAGGCTTAATCCCACCAGCTTGCTGAATCTCTTGATTCCTGCATGGCGAAGAAAATCGGCGAGTAAAGTTTTTCAGGCTTAATCCCACCAGCTTGCTGAATCTCCCCATCGCCCGTCTGCTGCAGGCATAGCAGGTACATTGCCAGGGAAAAGGGGAAAGGTCAATGGTTTTTAGGCAAAAATTAAATTAGCCACAGAGGGCACAGAGATCGCAGAGTTATTAAAACCATGATTAAGAAAAAGAAACGGATAATTGTCAAACGTCTAAAGTGATCCAGATGCAGGCGATCCTGAAGTTGAAAAAAGGAAATTCCTATACAATTTAATTCAGGTTAAATACAATTAGAAGGATATTTTTTTAGGCTTTTTTCGTCACGCTTCAATTCCGACATTAGGGATAGGGGTCTGCGAGAAACAGAACTGGAGGGGGGAAGCAGAGGTATGTCCAGTGCAAAATAAGCAAAGGGTCCAAGTCTGTTCTTGGCTTTTTCTTAGGTCAAAATGAGCTTTTCGATCCTGGCTCCTAATTTAGGGCCCTCGGCCATCTCTCTTTTGATTATTTCAATCACGCTGCTCACCAAATTGCACTTAGACATGCCAAAATTTCTATGACAAATCCTTTTTAAGAATCAAGAGCATACTTAACCCTTTTACTTATTTGGTTCCGGCTACGCCGGTTTAGGGTGTTAAAGATTGCTGGCAAACATCTTCTTTTAATTCATATTTCTTTATTTTTCCTGAAGCCGTTCTGGGCAGGGGTTGATCCCAGATTATATACCTCTTCGGGACCTTAAAACCGGCCAGCTCCTTCTTGCACATCTCTTCGATCTTTTCAACTTCGATCCTTGCGCCCTCCTTGGGCACAATAATGGCCCATCCTACTTCTCCCCATTTAAGGTCCTGGATCCCAACGACTGCCGCCTCGTGAACCCCCTGGTCTTTCAGAATAACGTTCTCTATCTCTGCCGGGTAGACATTCAGGCCTCCGCTGATGTACATATCCTTTTTCCGGCCCGTGATATAGATATAGCCTTCCTCATCGTACTCGGCCAGATCCCCGGTATGCAACCATCCCCCTTCAAACACTTTCTGGGTATCCTCAGGGCGATTCCAGTAGCCCACCATTGTAGCAGGGCTGCGGATGACGATTTCACCTTTCACCCCAGGGGAAACCCTCTTCATGGACTCATCTACGATCATCAATTCGCAGTTGGTGGACGGTTTCCCTGCCGAGCCGATTTTCCTCAGGGCGTCTTCTTTGGGCAGGTAAAGCGCTATAGAGGGCCCTTCGGAAAGCCCGTAGCCCTGGAGCAGCGTCGTTCGGGGAAGAAGTTCATTGAATTTCTGGATCACCGAGACGGGTACAGGCTCAGCCCCCGTGGCCACAAATTCCAGGATATCAAGGCAGTATTGCCTTAGGTCAGGAAAATCGATCATTTGTTTCAAGATGGTGGGAACCAGTAGGATTTTGGTAATTCTTTCCTTTTCAATCAATCCCAGGAGATGGCCGATATCGAGGGCCCCGCTGGGCATGACCACCACGGTGCCCCCCATCCATAAAGCGGCCAGGGTAAAATCATGGAAGCCGGCAATCCAGCATAGGCCGGGTACGCAGAGATAACGCTCATTTGGGGTGACTGCAAAATCGCCAATTTGGTGGAAGGAGTTCCACAACAATGTGCCGTGAGTATGCATGGCCCCCTTGGGAAACCCCGTCGTTCCGGAGGTGTACTGGAGCACAAAGAGGTCATCGGTTTGGATCGCTATCCCTTCGGGTGATTCAGCCTGAGCTCTCTTGATAAGTGTTGAATAATATAATGCCGGAGGGTGATTCTCCTGGCCGATACTAATAATCTCTCGGAGACCCGGGGTATTTCTTCTCTCAAGGTCAACTTGATCCAAAAAGTCTGACCCGCAAAAAAGGATGGTAGCCCCGGAATCGTTGACGATAAATTCCACTTCTTTTGACTTCAACAGAAAATTGACAGGGGTCAACACGGCCCCCAGGCTTGCCAGGGCGAAGAAGATGTCGAACCATTCCGGGGAGTTTTTCAAGAATACGGCGATTCGGTCCCCCTTATTCACCCCCAATGACTTGAGGGCGTTGGCCAGTCTGTAGGCTCTATCCCTCATCTGCCTGTAAGTGATCTTTTCGTCCCTGAATACTATGGCATCCTTCTCAGGATCCACAAGGGAACCTATGTCCAGTCGCCTTAAAAAATACCCAAAATCCATCTCCAGTACCTCTTTTTTTGGGTAAGAAAAAAAAATGGAGCTTCCTGAATTATTGAGTTTCGCAAAAGTAATGGAACTTCACCCGGTCTACTCTTCCCCCCTCACCCCGCCTTCTCCCCCCCAGAGGGGGGAGAGGAGAAAGGTGAGGGGGGCCATCGGGATGCACCCCGGCGTTCCATTATGCGAAGCTCAATAAGCCTGAGATTTTGGCCAGGGGTAAGCTCGGCGTGGTTTAAGTTTCAGAGGTTCTAAAAAAGGGACATGAAGTCTTTTTTCTCTTCATGCCCCTTTGAGCTGAAATTATTTGCACCTGGGATTTCCGGTCTCCGCTGGAGGCACCGTAAGCTCTTCTTCCGGAATGATGATCGCTTTGCCGATGTAGGGGAAGCGGAAAAATTCGCTTTTTTCCTGGAAGACAGCAGCTACACCCGGAGTGATCATCTGGTGGTCGCAGGCCCTCATGGTCACTTTGCCCCATGGCGGATTGAAACTCATTCCTTCCCAGGCTTTGATGATTTTTTCAGCGTCTGTGCTTTTCGCTTTTTTAATCACTTCAGCTAGCCATTGGATGGCGTAATAAGCCCGCCCCATGGAGAGGTCGGGATACCAGAAACCAAGGTCCAGGCCCTTGTGTTTTTCGTACCACTCTTGAACGAATTTTTTATTCTCCGGGTTATCAATGGTGATCATGTAACTATCAGCGGTTACATGACCGATAGCTGCCTCCTTAATAATCTGTAACCGGATCGGGTCATTCAGGAAATAGTTTCCCGTGATCACCTTCCAGCCCAGCGAAGCCCCGGCCTTAAACAGATTATCCAGGTCCACTCCCCAGTTTCCGGTCAAAACGACCTCGGCGCCGGAGGCCATTATTTTACTTACGTAAGGGGCAAAATCTTTCGCTGCGATGGGATGGTAATCTTCTCCCACAATTTGAGCCCCCGGAACGGTTTTCAATTTTCTCTTGAACCCGTCAGCCGCTTCCCGGCCAAAGGCGTAGTCCTGGCAGAGGATATAGAATTTTTTGAATTTCGTGTATTTGGCAAAGTAAGCCACAATCGCCGCCGAATGCTGATCGGTGTTCAGGCAGGCTCTGAAAGTATAGGGGTTGAATTCGCTTCCCGTGATGCTGGCCGCCTCCGTCCCATAGGTAATGAATATTTTCTTGTATTTTTCGGCCACTTTCATCATCGCCAGGGAAATGTGGCTTCCTGTGCCCGTCATTATGAAATCCGCCTTGTCCTCAAGAATGAGCTTCGTGGCCTTGCGGGTGGCCACATCGGGCTTTAAGGCGCTGTCTTCCGAGATCATCACCAGCTCTTTTCCCAGGACCCCCCCTCGGGCGTTGATCTTCTCTATGGAAAATTTCACGGCATTGACGTACCGGTCCCCTACGTCTTTCATCGGGCCCGAAAGAGGTTCGCAAACCCCCAATACTATCTTCCCTTTCGTCGCTTGGGCAGGCCGATCCAGGGAAATCAGAGCCACAAGTAAAAATATAGCCATCAAGGCCATTGCTAATAAAAAAAACTTTGTTTTCATGTGCTGAGTACCTCCTTATTATTATATTCTGAGCAGTTCAAAGGTTGCGACGATCCCTCTTCCCAGGCTTTTCTTCACCTCCTTTATACCTCCAGGTATTTCTGGCGAATTTCAGGGTTTTCTTTGAGTTCTTGGCCCGTTCCCTGGAATACTATATTCCCTTTGCTCATCACATAAACCCTGCTTGCCAGCCTCAGGGCGACCCGCATGTTTTGCTCCACAAGAAGGATGGCAACGCCGTGGTTGTGGATGTCCCTGATGATCTGCTCCACCGTCTCTACTATCTTGGGAGCCAACCCTTCCGTAGGCTCATCCAAAAGCATGACTTCTGGGTTGCCCATTAAACCTCGGGCTATGGTCAGCATCTGCTGTTCCCCCCCGGAAAGATAGGCCCCTTTTTGCCCGTCCCGTTCCTGCAAAGCTGGAAAATATTTGTATATTTTTTCCACGGTCCATCCGTTTTCTTGTTTCTTCTGCCAGGGTTTCATACCGATGAGTAGATTTTCCCGGACGGTTAGCCGGGGGAAGATTCTTCTATCCTCGGGAACATAGGCAACGCCGAGGTTGGCGATCTCAAAAGAGGGCATCCCGCATATATTCTGGCCTTTAAAAATGATGTCACCGGAACGGGGGGATAAAAGACCGATGATCGATTTGAGGGTGGTCGTTTTACCCACGCCATTTCTTCCCAGAAGGGAGACGATCTCTCCTCCGTCAATTTCCAGGGAGATCCCTTGAAGGATGTGGCTTTCCTCATAGAAGGTGTTAAGGTCGCTGATCTTAAGCAGCATGCTTTACTCTTTCTCCTCGCCCAAATAAGCGTCTTTAACCCGCTGGTCGTTGCGAATTTCCTCAGGCGGCCCCGAAGCCAGGACCTGCCCGTAATAGATAACCGTGATCCGGTGGGCCAGGCTAAACACCACTTCCATATCATGCTCCACAATTACCAAAGTCCTGCCTGTGCTGACCCGCTCGATGAGCTTTATCGCTTCTTTCGTCTCTTCCGTGGACATGCCGGCCGTGGGCTCATCCAGAAGGATCAGCTCGGGATCGGTAGCAATGGTCAGGCCTATCTCCATAGCCCGTTGATGCCCATGGGCCAGTTCTCCGGCCATTTCGTTTTTCCTCTCCAGGAGGTCTATTTGGGACAGGATCCGCTCCGTTTCTTCCACAATTCCGTTCATCTTCGAGAGGCGGGAAAAAACATCAAGACGGGCGTTATTCTTCGAAAGCACAGCATTGCGCACATTTTCAAAAACGGTCATGGTGCGGAATATGTTGGTAATCTGGAAGGAGCGGGCCAGACCCATGCGGGTGATCTCATTGGGAAGGTAACCGGTAATATCTTTCCCTTTAAAAAATACCTTCCCTTGGCTGGGGGTATATTTCCCCGTGATTAAATTAAAAATAGTGGATTTGCCGGCCCCATTGGGCCCGATGATGGCATGCTTTTCCCCTTTCTGCAGGAGAAGATTGATTCCAAAGAGCACCTTCAGCCCGCTGAAGTCTTTGTGCAGATCCCTCAATTCCATGATAACCATAATTTATTTCCTTCACGAACCTTTCTGGGTGACGAAGATGGCCTTTACCTTCGTGGGAATCAGGCCAATAAATCCTCGGTGGAAGTAGAGAACCAGGAGGATAAAGAGGACTCCCAAAATAAACTCCCAGCGGTTGGTTAAGCTGCTGACCCAGTCCGTAAAATAAACATAAATGACCGCCCCCAAGATGGGCCCGAAAAAAGATCCCGTGCCCCCGAGGAAGGCCATAAAAAGGACCTGGGTGGACATGCCCAGGTCAATGGAGCTCGTGGCGACAAAGTCCTGGAACAGGGCAAAGAGGCTTCCGGCAATGGCGGCGAAGAAGGCAGCAATGGTAAATATGAGGAGCTTCGAGCGGTTCACTTGATACCCGAGAAAATCAGCTCGTTCTTCGTTCACCTTGATAGCTTTTATGGTGTTGCCAAAAGGCGTTTTCGTAAGGTACCATCCGGCGGCAAGACAGAGGAGAACAACGGTTAGGGTAAGGTAATACATCCCTTCCACCTGGTTGTGGTCGAGGGTCGCGATCCCTAAGTTTAGAGGACTCTTGGGAACAAATTTTCCGATTCCATCTTCGCCGCCGGTGACCTTGTGCCATTTCCAGGCGGTGGCCCAGAGGAATTGATTAAACGCTAAAGTCAGCAGGGCAAAATAGGCGCCCTTCCGCCGTACGCAAAAAAAACCAATGATCGCTCCGCCGGCGGCCCCAACGAGCCCTCCCAAGGCGATCGATGCCAGGAGAGGCATGCCGGCGACGTGTTTTAAAGAAAGGGCGGTGGTATAAGCGCCCAGCCCGAAATAACTGGCATGGCCGAAGGAAAGGAGGCCGGCATAGCCGAACAGGAAATTGTAACTGACCGCGAAAAGGGCAAAATAGGCGATCTCGTTCGCCATCCTGATTTGGACGATGGTCAAGACCCGGGGGGCGAAAAGAAGGAGAACGATTACTGCTATACCGATGACGATTCGCAGAGGAGTTGAGTTTCTCATACCTTTTCACCAAAAAGGCCCGTGGGCCTGCTAATGAGCACGAGGGCCATCAAAAGGAATTGAAATACCAGGGCAAGCTGGGGGATAAAAAGGATGCCAAACGATTGAAGCTCTCCGATCATCAGGGAGGCCAAAAAGGCCCCCATGATACTCCCGAATCCTCCTATCACCACCACCACGAAGATATCCACCATCATATCAAGTCCCATCCCCGGATAAGTGCTCAAGAAGGGAGCCGCAACTACTCCCGCCAGGCCGGCTAACGCGGCGCCGCCGGAAAATACATAGAGAAAAAGCCTGGGAACGTTTATCCCCAGGGCGCTGAGCATCTGGGTATCGGATACGGCAGCCCTGATGGTCATGCCCAGGCGGGTCTTAAAAAACACATAAGCCAGGACGGCCAGGACCAGCAAGGCAAAAAACAGGATAAAAAAGCGGTAGAAAGGATAGGTGAGGCCAATGAATTTGATGGATCCGGCAAGGGCGGAAGGAACATCCATGGGCCGGGGGAAATTTCCCCAAACCCATTTCACCACCTCCCCGATGACAAAGAAAACCCCAAAGGTGATGAGGAGTTCAAAGGCATGGCCATGAATGTGGACCTTTTTCAGGAAATACCGTTCCACCAGGGCTCCCAGAAGGCCTACGGCAATGGGAGCTGCGATGAGCGCCAGCCAGAAGTTTCCGGTCGCAAGGACCACCGTGTAGCCGAAGTAGGCTCCCAGCATGTAGAAGGCGGCATGGGCAATGTTGAGCACGTCCATCATTCCAAAAACCAGGGTCAAGCCTGAAGCAACTAAGAATAAGAGCATTCCATACACCAGGCCGTGAAGGGCGTAGATTAATAAGGTGGACATCGTCAATTCCATAATGGCAATCCTTTCCTCAAGAGGAAGATGGCGTCAGGCCTTGGATTGTGAATCAATCTTTCTGATAAGTCTTGCAAATTATTTACTGCTGTCTTGATGGTGAGGTGATTAAAGGATGGGTTTGCCGAATAATGAATATTGGGATTGTCTATCAGTCCATGGAGTGGAAATTTTCTCATGGCCTGATCGCCGCCTGGGTTATTAGCCGGATAAGTAGGCATTGCCGGTCCAAAATAAAAAAGCCGGACCATCTTTTCGGCAACCCGGTTTTCTATGAAATTGACCAACACACACCTCCACAAATATAGGGCGGCACGAATGGTTGAAGTCAACAGCAAACGATTTAGACTTATTAATATTTTGGGAATATATTAGAGTGGGTGTATTTTAGAAAAACGATAAAATATAGTCAAGCGAAAAAATAAAGGATAAGGGTCAAGTGTCTAAAGCGATCCGCCTGAGGCGGATTAAAGTTGAAAAAAGGAATTTCCTATACAATGCACTTAGACATGCCAAAATTTCTATCACAAGTCTTTTTTAAGAATCAAGAACAGACTTGACCCCTTCATGACCCCTTCCCCACATCAAAGATTGTTCAAAGGCGGTTCAAAAAATGCCTGATCAGCAACCACCTTGACATCCCCTCTCCGATTTCATACAATCCAACCAAAATTCCGAGAAAATAAAAGGTGTCCGGTACCGCTTCGCCCCTGCCAAAATTTCTATCACAAGTCTTTTTTAAGAATCAAGAACAGACTTGACCCCTTCATGACCCCTTCCCCACATCAAAGATTGTTCAAAGGCGGTTCAAAAAATGCCTGATCAGCAACCACCTTGACATCCCCTCTCCGATTTCATACAATCCAACCAAAATTCCGAGAAAATAAAAGGTGTCCGGTACCGCTTCGCCCCGTGGGTTTTCTTTTGGTGGTCCGGTCTGGCAGGTTTTTCTGGATTCTGCAATTCTGAATTCTGAGCCTTAAAAAGACAGTTTGCAATGATAGGAAATTACCGAAGGAAATTGAAAACTCCAAATCCGTTTTTATTGAGTTCTTCCTGAATTTTTTAGTTTATGATATTTCCATTGCAAGTAAACATCTCAAGTAGAAATCTGGAAATGCCGAGAATGATATCGAAGAGGAAGAAGAAAAATTTGCTTTTGCTGCTTGACTTAATTTTTTGTTTTAATTAAAATGCAATCTGGATTGTAGAGGACTTTTTTGATTAGTTATGTATTTCATATAGTTAGTAAATGTTCGGTCAAATTCCAAGGAACTTAGATATGCCTACCATCAAAGATTTTGAAATCGAGACTATCCAAACAACTATATTTACACCGGGCCTGTCCTTTGCTAGTTCGAGATTATTGGCTTCTGCTTTGGAAAAATGGGGCAATATTTTCGATTCTCCTCCGATAAGTTTACCACTTCCACCAGATGTCCCCTCAGAAGTTCCAAGGATCATCTTACAAAGTTCGAGCATGCATAAGAAACTCGAACTTGCTCCCAAAAGAGCCAATTTGTTCTGGTTAAGACAGAACGAGACGGATACAATCATTTTGGAAGATTATCTTCACTTTGCGGCTGATGTTTTATGTAATTATGTAAACATCGTTAGCGGGAAAGTTGGAAGAATAGCAGCGGTTTTAAATAGATCCTTGAGAAGTCCGAATCCAGGGCTATTTTTGGCAGAGCATTTTTGCAAAGAAAATTGGCTAACTGCACCATTTAATCGTCCAGAAAGTTTTGAAATTCATGCTCATAAGAGATATTCCTTCGTTAATCGTTTCAATGTGAACAGTTGGGTACGCTGTAAGACTGGGATTGCAAAGCCAGACAAATCAATTATACTTGTTGAACAGGATATAAATACGGCCGCAGAAGAAATGGAAATGAAAGAGTTTTCCGACGGAGAAATTAGAGACTTTTTCCGGCTAGTAAACGAGGAATTTAATTCGATCCTTTCTTTGTATTTTCCGGGAGGGAAATAATATGAAACAAACTCTTTTTTTTGAAGCTGGAAAAGTATCATCAGTTGCACAAAAATGGCCAGAAGATTTTATTGATGACGTGACTCTCCATACCAGAGTTTTGTCTGGAAAATCAGCTAAACGACACTTATCGATTTTAAAAACACTCGACGTGGGTGCTTTTTCCAGCAAGGCCAGCGTTCACTCATTCAAATTAGAGAATTTTGGGTTGCAGCTAATAAATAAAACTAATTATACTCATGCCTATGTTATTTCGCATGATGCGTTAACGGGTCTGAAGGCTATTCCCGCGCATGCAACAGGGGAAAACAACTGGGTCGCCGCAACATGGGAGTTGCCGAAAGTTCCTTCGCTTCAAGAATATTTAAACCGGGTATGGGCAAAGATTAAAAGAATAATGCAACTCCCAAGCAATTGGGATTCATATGGGGCGATTCAAGTTCCGCTGAGAACGATCGCGAGGGCTCTTGAAGTATTAATTGAGGCCTATGAGGTACAGGATCAAATGGGCTATGAACCACTCATTCCATTTATTGCTCCTTGTGCAGACGGGAGCATTCAATTGGAATGGGAAAATAACAATAAAGAGCTTGAGGCAAGAGTGGCTCCTCCAGCAGAGGAAAAAATAGTTTTGCTCAGAGGTTCGAAGAAAGAACAAGATTACCAAGAAGACATAATCGATTCTCCTGCGGAAATAGTGCATTATCTGCTATGGCTTTGGAAGAATGAATAGGTGCAATGCTGCCGCAAATCAAAGGATACGAAGAGATTAAGGATGAAGATGAGCTTTATAGAAGAATCCATCCTGACCAGATAAAATGCGGGAAAATAAGCTCTGCGGCTTTTAAACAAAAGACTCCCGACTTATCGTTAAGCATTGCAAGACTGACGACTCCTGGAAAGGTTTTGCAGGGATATCCAAGACATGGACTCGGAGGGTTGATCGCGGGGATTTTCCGAAAAGAGAAGTTAGAAGTATTTCACGCTCCTGTCCCATGCAATTATGCGCATGCAATTGTCTATGGCAAAATTACAGATTCGAAGGCAAAAAGGATAGCCAACGCTGCGAAACTAATTTGTAAAAATTTGTAAATGGGGTCATAAATGGGCATAAGTATTTATGTCGTTTCCCTCGAATCAGGTTCTGTTCCAAAGTTTCTACCTCTTTGGCAAAACCCCTGCTATCCCTGAATTAGGAGACGTTGTGTCCCGGATTTCCTTCTAACGGCTGCCTCTGTCGCCATCCTTCCTCTTCTTCCCATCGGCATGGGAGATCCCTTTGATTTTTTTCTTGCAAATTAGAAATATACTTCTATAATGCAAATATGATTAAGCGTCATCTATGGGCCTTGATAATCTCCCGCTTGAAAAATTTTCCGGCAGTTGCGCTTCTGGGGCCGCGGCAATCAGGGAAAACCACACTCGCGAGCAGTCAATAAAGCCATTGGGATTCGCTTGCTTCTCCCCTTTTTTTCCATTATAATTTGCGCCATTAGAAATGATTTCTGCAAAAGAGGCTGGATTTGGGTTTTACCTGCGGGATCATCGGGCTGCCAAATGCCGGAAAGTCAACTATATTCAACGCTCTCGGCTCGGCCAGGGCAGAAGTGGCCAATTATCCGTTTTGCACCATCAATTCCAATCAGGGTATTGTCCCGGTTCCCGATGATCGATTGCAAAAGCTGGCCAAAATTCTCCGCCCCGAGAAAGTAACCCCCACGACTTTAGAATTCTGGGATATTGCCGGGCTGGTCAAAGGGGCCAGCCGGGGAGAAGGGCTGGGTAACCAGTTCCTGGGCAATATTCGCAACGTTGATGCCGTGGCCCATGTCGTCCGCTGCTTCGAAGCTGAAAATGTGGTGCATGTTTACGGCTCGGTAGACCCACGCCGGGATATTGAAATCGTCCAGACGGAACTCATCCTGGCCGACCTGCAAACCGTGGAGAAACGCATTAGTAAAGCCACTCACCAGGCTAAAGTCGGGGATAAAAAATCCTCAGCGGAAATACCTTTCCTCAAGGAAGTTCAGACGTGCCTCTCCAGGGGCCTTCCTGCAAAAGGGTTACTTCTTCCCGAGGAGGGACAGAAAATTATTCATTCCCTGGAATTGCTAACGGGAAAGCCGCTTCTTTATGTGGCTAACGTCAGCGAAAAAGAATTGAAGGAGCGCCGGTGGGTTTCCCAGGTAGAGGCCCTGGCCGCCCCGGAGAAAGCCCAGGTGGTGGTCGTCTGCGGCGACCTGGAGGCTGAAATGGCCGAGCTTTCCGAGGAGGAACAAGCTGAATTCTTGAAAGAGATGGGCCTTACGGAGTCGGCTCTGAATCAGCTTATCCGGGTTGGTTACCGACTCTTAAATCTGATAACTTTCTACACCACCGTAGGTCCGGAACTCAGAGCCTGGACTGTCCCTGCCGGAACTCGCGCCCCCCAGGCGGCCGGGAAGATCCACACGGACATGGAGCGGGGGTTTATCCGCGCTGAGGTCATTTCCTTAGATGAATTTGTCAACACCAGGTCCATGTCGTTGGCCCGGGAAAAAGGACTCATCCGGGTGGAAGGTAAAGATTACATCATCCAGGATGGCGACATCCTGCACATTCGCTTCCATGTCTGAAAAAAAACCCTTTCTTCAACCATCAAAGCGCGCCATGATTGTCCTTCCTATTGGCCTGGCGGCCATTTCCTTCGCCGCCATCCTGATCAAGGTTTGCGATGCTCCCCCTCTGGTCATTGCCGCTTACCGCCTTAGCCTGGCCACTTTATTTCTCCTTCTTTTTACCCTCCCCCGGACTATCGGGGAATTCCGCCAGATGGGCCGGCAGGAAATATTAGCGTCCACCCTGGCCGGAGTGTTTCTCTGTTTTCATTTTGCCCTCTGGATTACCTCCCTGAAATATACATCCGTGGCCAGTTCGGTGATCTTTGTCACCACCAATCCTATCTTTGTCGCCCTGGCATCCACCTTTCTTTTGCGCGAAAAAATCTCTGCCACCCTCTTTCTCTCCATATCAATAGCCGTCCTGGGGGGCATAATCATCGCCTGGGGGGACTTAGGCCAGGGTAAAGAAAATCTTTACGGAAATTTCCTCGCCCTGTTAGGAGCCATCATGGCCACCGGTTATCTTCTGGTGGGAAGGCGCGTTCGCCAGCAGATGGGACTTATGGCCTACATCACCCTCGTTTACGGAGTGGCTGCCATCCTTTTAATCTTCCTGGCCCTGATCAGCGGGAATTCTTTATTCAACTATACTCCCAAAACTTACCTTATTTTTTTTCTTCTGGCCCTCTTCCCGCAGCTAATCGGTCATACTACCCTTAACTGGGCCTTAAAATTTTTTTCAGCCACCCTGGTCGCCGTATTGATCCTGGGGGAGCCAATCGGGGCCACGATTCTGGCTTTTCTCCTTTTAAAAGAGCCCTTGACTAAAAAGCTCCTTTTTGGAGGAACCCTCGTCCTTCTGGGCATTTATTTTTCAGCCCGGGAAGAAAGAAAATTGGGGAAACTATGATGGTCCAGAATAACATTTTCCTCTGGAAATTGGCCTTCTTACTGATAATCGCTCTGACCGGTTGCGCCCCCTCTAAAAAAGAGTTGCCCTACGCGCCTTTCGATCGGGAAAAGATCCGGCTTTATCGGGAAGAAGGACTGGCCTCCTGGTATGGAGAAGAATACCACGGCCGCAGGACTGCCAACGGCGAAATCTACGATATGTACGCCATGACGGCAGCCCACCGAACCTTACCCTTCAACCTCCGTGTCCGGGTGACAAACCTGGAAAACAGAAAGGTGGCGGAGTTTCGCATCAACGACCGGGGACCTTTTATCCCGGGCCGCATCATCGACCTTTCCAAAAGCGGCGCCCGGGCCATAGGAATCCTGGTAACAGGGACCGCAAAAGTATCTGTCGAAGCCATAGGCTTTTCCGTAGATGAATCCTTACTCTTCAAGGGGACTTATGCAATCCAGGTGGGAGCTTTTACGGAAAAAGAAAATGCCCTGCGTTTTCAGGAGGAATTAAAGAAAAAGCATCCGCATGTTAATGTCGTCCTATGGGAGAGTAATGTAAAACGATTCTACCGGGTCCGCCTGGGGGCTTTCCGCTCAGAAGCAGAAGCCCGGCGTTATTCTGAAACATTGCGAAAAGATAATCTTTGGGGATTTGTGGTGCGGGAAGACTAATAAAAAGCGCTGCCGTATGCGGTAGAACCGCAGCATTTTTTTTATAAACCCTTCCGCTGGCAGGCGCCTTGTGCTATATTATTCATTGATTTTTTGTATCGGTATAGAGTTTTGAAAAAATGGCGGCAACGCCTCTGTTTGGGCCCGGGGGCCAGGCCGGAACGCGCCGGAAGCATCGGTTGGGTTTCCCCTTGTCATCGAGGATAAAAGCCCGTTTCCGCCGGAGGAGGCGGGGGGCGTTTTCCCCGCCCCACCTGCGAAGAAATAAGCGCCTTATGATTCCAAGCGGGCCGGTCTGGCCCCCGGGCCCTGGAACTCCTTGGCCTTGGTGACACACCTTTCGTCAAAGAACTAAAGTGTTACTCTTTTTTAAATCAGGAGGGTCGTGAATGAGATTCAGGCTAAAATTTTCTGGCCTGTTGCTTGTTGTTCTATTCATTATTTTTTTCCTGGCCGACCGGGCCCTGTCCATCTCCCTGGAAGGTCGGGTCAATGAATACACTCTGGGGAACGGGATGAAAGTTCTCCTGCTTAAGCGCCATCAATCCCCTACTTTCTCTCTTTATATCCGTTTTCGGGTTGGGGCCGTCGATGAAAACCTGGGCATGACCGGAACGGCTCACCTCCTCGAACACATGCTCTTTAAAGGAACCAAAACCCTGGGCACCAAAAATTACCTCGAGGAAGAAAAAATATTAAACCGAATCGACTCCGTGGCTATGGCCCTCGACGCGGAAAGGGACAAAGGAGAAAAGGCGGATAAAGATTTCCTTAAGTACCTGGAAAAGATCATCCGGGAACTAACGGAAGAACACCGGAAGTGGGTTATCAAGGACGAGATCGAACTAATCTACTCCCAGAACGGAGGGGTGGGGTTCAATGCCATGACCAGCGTGGACACCACCACCTATTTAATTAATCTGCCTTCCAACCGCCTGGAACTCTGGGCCAGGATCGAGTCCGACCGCATCCTCAATCCGGTTTTGCGGGAGTTTTATTCTGAACGGGACGTGGTCATGGAAGAGCGCCGTCGTTCCTACGACTCCCAGCCCGAACGGAAACTATCAGAGCATTTCCTGGGGGCTGCTTTCCTGGCTCATCCATACGGCCGGCCCATCATCGGCTGGGCCTCAGACATCCAGCATCTGAATAAACAGGCCACCGAAAAATTTTTCCGCGCCTTTTACTCCCCGGCTAACACGGTCCTGGCCATCGTAGGCGACCTCAACCCCGAGGAAACCATATCCTTGATTAAAAAATATTTCGAACGTATTCCCCCGCAGGCTCTTCATCCGCCCCTGCGCACTAAGGAGCCGGAACAGCCCGGCGAACGCCGCGTCCAGGTGATTGCCGACGCCAACCCCCGCTTGATCATGGGCTTTCATAAACCGAACCCGCCCCATGCCGACGACGCGGTCTGCGACATCATCGAGGGACTGTTGAGCTACGGGCGGACTTCCCGGTTTTACAAACGTTTGGTCGAGGAAGAAAAAATAGCGGTGGAAATCTCCGCTTACAATGGTTATCCCGGGGAGCGTTATCCAAACCTTTTTGCGGTCTTCGCCACTCCCCGTCATCCCCATACAGCGGAAGAGCTGGAAAAAGCGATTTACCGGGAGATTGACCGTTTGCAGAATGAGCCAATTTCAGAGCAGGAGCTTAAAAAAGTAAAGAACCTGATTCAAACCGATTTCCTCCGCAAACTCAACTCCAACTCCAAGCTGGCCTACTGGCTTTCTTACGGGCAGAGCCTTTTTGGAAACTGGCAACATTTCACCGAACGGTTGGCCTCCTATGAAAAAGTCTCCGCGGAAGATGTCCGGCGGGTTGCCCAAAAATATTTTATCCCGCGCAACCGCACGGTGGCTACCCTGGTCAAATCTTCTGAATCTCCTTGAATATAAGGGAAGCTGTTATGAATCGACGGTCCATCAATGCTTTTTATTCCTTCCTGCTACCATTATGTCTTCTTTTTTTTATGGCCGGCCTGGCTTATGCGCAGGACGAATTTCTCCTGAAGCATCCCCGGGAAATGAATTTTCCTACCCTTTCTTTCGTTCCGCCCAAGGCCGAGCGAGTCTTGCTCTCCAATGGAATGGTCCTCTATCTTCTCGAAGACCCGGAATTGCCCTTGATCCAATTTTCCGCTCTTATCCGCACGGGCTCGATTTACGATCCTCCCCAGCAGAGCGGGTTAGCCAAATTGACGGCAACTTTACTGCGCGCGGGGGGAACCTCTGACCGGACGCCCCAGGCCATCAACGAAGAGTTAGAGTTCATGGCTGCGGAACTGGATTTTTCCATGGGCAGGGAGTCGGGAGGGGCTTCTCTTTCCGTGCAGAAAAAAGATTTCCCCCGGGCCTTATCCATCTTTGCCAGCCTGCTGCTGAAGCCGGCCTTCGACCCCCTTCAGCTCGACCTGGCCAAAAAGAAAAAAATTGAAGCCATTCGCCGCTCTAACGACAACCCCGAAGGGATTGCTTACCGCGAGTTCCGCAGGGTTCTCTATGAAGGAAATCCCCGGGGGCAAGTTCCGACAGTTGAATCCATCCAGAGCATTAAGCAAGCCGACTTGCTGGCCTTCCACCGTAAATTTTATAAACCCAACAATATGATACTGGGAATCTCCGGAGATTTTAAAAAGGAAGAGATGATCGCCTCCCTGGAAGGAGTCTTCCGCGGTTGGGAACGTTCCTTGATCGAGATTCCCTTCATCCCCATCCCGTCCCCCAGAAATAAAAAAATGATCTACCATGCTAAGAAGGATCTTCCCCAGTCTACTATCCTCATGGGGCATTTCTCCATACCCCTCGACCACCCGGACTATATTCCTTTTAAGGTTTTAAATTTCATCCTGGGTGGAGGGGGATTTAATTCCCGGCTGACCCAGGAGATCCGCTCGAATCAGGGGCTGGCGTATAGCGTGGGAAGTTTTTACCAGGGGCGCGTTGGTTATGGCGTCTTCGGGGCTTTTTGCCAGACTAAATCCGCCACCACCCATAAGGTCATCTCTCTTCTCTATCAGATGGCCGAAGAAATAAAAAATAAAAACAGGCCCACCCCCGAAGAATTGGATTGGGCCCAAAAGACCCTGGTCAACCAGTTCATATTCTCTTTTACATCCTCAGCCAGTATTGTCAGCCAGCAGATCCAACTGGAATACGATGGATTGCCGGAAGATTACCTGGAAAAATACCAGGCCCGGGTGGCTGCGGTCACTCTAAAAGATCTGGAGCGGGTGGCTGAAAAACATCTCCACCCGGAAAAGTCGCTCCTTATGGTCGTGGGCAAAGAAGAAGATTTCGATAAGCCTCTTTCCTCTTTCGGCCTGGTCAACCGGATTGAATTAAAAAAATTTAATTAAGGATTCCCTATGAAAGTCCTCCTTGTGCAACCTCCATACCCTTTTTCGGAATTTCCCAAACCATCCTGGGCCTTGATGTCCCTGGGCGCTGTCCTCCGTCAGCGGGGCGTGGAGGTGAAAGTTCTCGACCTGCTTTCCACCCGTTACTCCGATCAAAAAATCGAAGATTGCCTGGCCCGTTTCCAGCCTGATATCATCGGGTCAACCAGCGTGACCATGAACTTTCCCTCGGCCGTTAAAATTCTTAAGCGCTGCAAAGCGGTCTCTCCGGAGAGCGCCACCGTCATGGGTGGCCCTCACGTTACCTTCACGGCCCAAGAAACTCTTAGCTATTTTCCCGAAGTGGACATTATCGTCCGCGGGGAAGGGGAGGAAACCCTCCCGGAACTCGTTGCCGCCCTCGACGGAGAAAAAAAATTACAGGAAGTCAAAGGGCTGACTTTTCGCCAAAATGGAACGATCCAGGAGACTGAAGACCGGCCTTTTATCCCGGACATCAATCTCCTTTCCCAACCTGAGCGCACCCTCTTTCCCCTCTCGCGCTATCTGGCTATGCGCGTTCCGGCGAGTGTGCTCACCAGTCGCGGTTGCCCTACAGGGTGTTCTTTCTGCGTGGGGTATCGCATGACCGGCAGGAAGGGGCGTTTCCGTGATCCGCTGCGGGTTGTCGATGAAATAGAATCAGCTCACCTCCTGGGGTTCGAAGACATATGCATCGACGACGATCTCTTTACCCGCAATCGCCGCCACGTCTTCAGCATCTGCGAGGAAATTGGCCGGCGGGGTTTAAAATTTAAAATGTATATTTTCGCCCGGGTGGACACGGTTAATCCCGAACTTCTCAAGAAGTTGAAAGAAGCTGGCTGCGCCATGATCTGCTTCGGGCTGGAAAGCGGAAACCAAAAAATTCTCGACCTGGCCCATAAACGAACTACTATAGAGAAGGCCCGGAGAGCCATGCAGTACTGCAAGGACGCGGGGATAGCCCCCCTGGGGTCATTCATCCTCGGGCTGCCCGGAGAAACCCGGGAGACCATGGAAGAAACCCTTTCCTTTGCCCAGAGCCTGGGAATTCCTCATGGCTTTCATGTTTTATCCCCCTTTCCCGGGACGCGAATCCGGGAGAAAGCTGAGGAATACGGGATAAAAATTCTTACAGACGACTGGTCCCTATACGACGCCGACCATGCCGTCACTGAGACCGAAGCTCTCAGCGCGGCTGAAGTAGAAAGGTTTGCCAAAACATTTTTCCAGAACCTGGGCACAGAGATTGAGAATATGACAAAAGCGACTCTGGCCGGGACTTATGCCGGACCTTACCGGGAAGAGATGGAAAAAAGGCTGGAAGTGGATTTCGCCTGGAAACTCCTTTCCGGCGACCTTCTGGAAGAGCTGGGGAAAATTCCCAATCCGGAACACCTATCGCCCTGCGAAAAAGACGATCCCCTTCCGCTTCTGGCCCAGCGTATGGCTGCGGCGACTTCTTTTCCCCTGGGGTTCGTCGAGGCCAAACTTAGAAAATTTTCGGAACGAAAATTTATCATTTGTCAAAAAACTTCGGAATCATACCACTGGCAATGGAAGGATATTTAATATCGCGTATCAATTTAGCGGTTTGAAAAAGTGGTTTTACCACCTTTGTTGAGGTCCGGGGGTCTGGGTGGAACGCGCCGGAAGCATCGGCCGGGTTTCCGCTTGGTTACGAAGAACCCCGCTCGTTTCCGCCGGAGGAGGCGGGGGGCGTTTTCCCCGCCCCACCAGCGAAGAAATCAGCGCCTTATGATTCCAAGCGGGCCGCCCAGGCCCCCGGACCATGGATTCCCTTGGCCCTTACAACGCACCTTTTTTCAAAGAGCTAAAGTGTTCCAATATTGCTAATCCCTTTGCGCATAACTTCATTAGTAAGCGCCTCCCACTTCAGGCTCTTTCCTTCCAATATTCCGCCCGCTTCAATTACCAATTGCGCGGCTTGAACTCTCCCCAATAGTTTTCCCGTAGGAGTAATACGGGCGCATTCCGAGGCAATCACCGTCCCTTCGGTGCGCCCGCCAAGAATCAATGTTCCTACTTTCATCTCCCCTTGAAAGACACCTTCCCGGCCGATGATCAGCGTGCCCTGACCGTTGATCTCTCCAATCAGCCGGCCGTCTAAGCGCACCACGCCGGCGCCAAACTTAACAGCGCCTTCCACTGAAAACCCTTCGCCAATAAGGCTTATCTCCTTGTCTTCCTTTGAGAAGATACTGCCCAGAAATTTTTTCCTTTTTTTTCTTTTCAGTGGGGTCCACCGCTGATTCATCGCCAGCCTCCCCTTTCATCATCGGCCTCAACCTTCCGGGATGGCCACAGATTTCTCCAAAATCAGCTTCCCTTCTTGGGAATAGACGAAAATGGTTAAAGTCTTAAAAACCACTCCGGATGAGCCATCGAAAAAGGCTTCAATAAATTTCTGCTTTTCCACTTGGAACTTTTTCCCTTTTTGCGGCTCCAGGGGAATATTATTGTCCAGGCGCATTTCCGGAACGACCCGATAAATGGGATTCCGAAGAGTTTCATTCTGGGCGACCATGGCCAGGGTTCCCGTAACAGGATGTTTCTGGGGATTTTGATTGATCAATTGAAAGCTCACTGAAAATCCCCCTCGTTTTGCCCTGCGGCTCACTTTCAAGTCTTCGATGGCCAATGAGGGTAAAGTCATCTTTGTGGAGGTTTTTTCCAAAACGGCTTTCTGCACACTTTTTTCCAGCAAGGTTATCTGGTTGGTAAGCTGTTGCACCCTATTGATTAGATTACTCCGTTCGTGGAGGAGGGTGAAGTATTGATGGGCGAAAAAAGCCAGGGCCCCTGCTAAGAAAACCCCCCCTAAGGCAAGAATGATCAGAGTCCGTTTCTCCAGCCTTAGGATCCGCACTCTGTCCAACGAACGCATGATGATGAAAAGCCAATCCCCAGATTTCATCCGTCCTGCTTCTTTCCGGAATCATAGAAACGTTAAATTTGTAAAAAAATTAATGAATTTATTGAAAAATGTCAAGACAAATTAAATTGGCGGCCCTCTCCTTCAAACGGAAGGTTTTATTTTTGGCAGGACTGATAGTATAATGGACTGAGGTACTTCAAAATAAGGGGTATGGTATTCATTGCGCTCGGTTGATCGTTTGAATTTTTTGGGGATAAGGATGCAGATATGAGACTTAGGCGTTTTGTTGGCTTTCCATGGCTTTTTCTCTTGATACTCGTCTCCCTATTCGTATCAATACCCGAATCTTCCAGGTCCAATCCGCTGCATGAGACCCTGGCCAATGGCTTGCAAGTCTTCATAGTGGAAAACCCCGGCACAACCTCTGTCGCGGTGAACCTCTGGGTAAAAGTGGGCTCGCGGTATGAATCCTCAAATAACAACGGGATCTCCCATTTTGTAGAGCACCTCCTTTTCAAAGGAACTTTCAAACGGAACGCCAAAGATATCTCCCGGGAAATTGCCGCAGTGGGAGGAATACTGAACGGGTACACTCATTGGGAATACACCCAGTTGAACATCTCCCTCCTTCCCTCCCATCTTGGCCTGGCTCTGGAAATTCTGGCGGACATATCCCAAAATTCCCTGCTGGCTGAAGAAATGATCGAAAAAGAAAGAAAAGTAGTTCTGGAGGAGATTTCCCTGGCCAACATCTATCCTCCCAGTTATGTGCTGAATCTGGTTACCCGCACCCTCTTCCCGGAAAATCCCCTGGGCCAGCCCATTTCCGGAACCAAGGAGTCGGTGAAGGCTATTCGCCGGGATGATCTCCTTCAATTCTACCGGCGCCATTATGTTCCGAATAATTCATTCCTCACGGTCGTAGGCAATATAGACCGGGAAACCGCCTTGCCGCTGATCCGTGAAAAATTCGATTCCTGGCGCAAAGGGGATCAACTCCCATCCGCTCCATTTACTCCTTCCCGCCAGAATAAACTCGTGGAAGTCCGGGAGAGGAAATTCCTCGATCAAGCCATCGTGGTTGTGGCCCTCCAGGGGATGGGCCTCACCGACACAGATCGCCCCGCTTTCGAGATCATCAACACTGTCCTCGGATCAGGGGGCAACTCCCGCCTCTACCAGGAGATACGCGAAAAAAGAGGTCTCTCCTATTTAGTTGGTTCCCTTTATCACCCTCTTTCAGATACAGGGCTTTGGGCCACCTATGCCGGCACTGACCCGAAAAATATCGAACAGGTTAAATCAATAATCTTTCAGCAGATAAAAAGAATTCGACAAGAACCTCTGGCGCCGCACGAACTTGCTGAAATCAAAAATTATATCCGCGGCCGGACCCTCATCCGCACCGAAACCAATGCTAACTTAGCCGAGTTTCTTGGCCAAGGTATTCTGGTTGGTTCCCGGTTGACACCAGCGGAATTTTTATCCAACATCCAGAAGGTTATCGCCGAAGAGGTCAGGCGTGTGGCCCAAACCTACCTGAAAGAAGACCAGTGTAACGTAATCATCTTAAAACCCTATCCGGGATTAAGGCTGTTGCGGGGACTCTTTTGAATGCGGAATGGGGAATGCGGACTCAAAAACAGGGAATGCAGAATGGGAAATGCGGAATAGGGAAAAAAGAATGGTAAGAAAAGTTGACTTTCCCTTTCAACTTTAATAATATAACACATTTAATTTTGTGACCTCCTTTTGTAGAGGGTTTAGAAAAAACTTCGTTTTGAAAAAGGTTCCGACTGCGTTTCAATCTTTTTATCTCCTATTGGGCGTTTTCTTAAGTTGGGAGATTTTTTTTGTCTCTGGTGTTGAGGCCAGGACAAAAGAAAATATCCGCGTGCTCGTTCTCCAGGAGGTCAATCAGCTCAAAGTAACGGGCCAGGAAATAGCCCTTAAAGACCTGCAGACGGGTCGAACGTTCTTTAAAAATATAAAAGTTTCCTCTGTGATAATCGAGCGCGAAATAGGCTCTGGCCTGCGAATTCATGGTCATTCGATCTCAGCTCAGACGTTTTTACTGACTTCCGCCCGCGGCCCCCTGACCATCAACGGCCGCCGGTATCGGGGAAAACTTAAGGTTTTTCCCGGCCCCAACAAAGACCTCTGGGCGATAAACGAGCTGCCGCTGGAGGATTACCTCGCCGGCCTGATCAATTGTGAGATATCTTCTCAATGGCCTATAGAAGCCGTAAAAGCCCAGGCTGTTGCGGCCAGGACTTACGCCGTCTTCCAAAAAAGAAATCGCCAGGATAAACAGTATGATGTGGAATCCAGCGTGGCCGACCAGGTATACGCCGGGATCGGACCCGAAGACGACCGTTCGCGGAAGGCCGTGAAGGAAACCGAGGGAGAATTACTCCTCTACCAGGGCCATCCGATCTTTTCTGTTTACCATGCCTGTTGTGGCGGGAAAACTGAATTGCCCGAATACCTTTGGGCAGGGTTTTTCCCCTACCTCAAAAGCGTCGATTGCGCCTATTGTCTCGATTCTCCCTATTTCCTCTGGAACTATCAGGCGCATCCAGAAACTCTGGGGAAGACCTTGCTGAGCCTGGGATTCACAGGCTCCAGGGTTTTAGAAATTCAAGTCGCCGAGCGCAGCGACAGCAGGCGGGTTTTACGGCTTTTCATCAAAGATGATAAACACCGTTTGGATGTCCCCGGCAAAGAATTCCGCCGCCTTCTTGGTTACGACCTGTTACGATCCACGAACTTCTGGGTTAAAGAAGACGACCGGGGTTTTTTCTTCTCCGGCCTGGGCTGGGGGCATGGCGTCGGCCTCTGCCAATGGGGAGCCAAGGGGATGGCCGAAGCCGGAGCTGACTATCGCTCCATCCTGAAACATTTTTACCAGAATATTGAGATAGGGAAATTCCCCCGATGAATCTGCAAGACTTTGATTACCATCTTCCGCGGAGGTTAATCGCTCAACATCCGCTTGACAAACGGGATCATTCCCGGCTGATGGTTCTTTCCCGAAGGACCGGGGCTATCGAACATCGTATTTTTACCGACCTGCCCGAATACCTGGAACCTGGAGATGTTCTGGCCATCAACGAAACCAAAGTCCTGCCGGTTCGCTTGATCGGCAAAAAGCAAAGTGGTGGAAAGGTGGAACTCATCCTGGTCAGGAAAATAGGGCGAGACGAAGAGGGGGAAAGATTCCACGAGGTTTTAAACCGGGATCCCGGGGAAAATGAAGAACATGCCAGCGAGTGGGAATGCCTGGTTAAAAATTCCGGCAGGTTGCGTGAGCATACTCTTTTAATCATAAGCGACAACCTGCAAGGGGAATTCCGCAAAAGAGTCCCATCAGGCCTCTGGCGGGTGCGCCTTAAAAGTGAAGGGAACTTAGAAAAAAAATTGCGGGAAATCGGCTTTCCGCCCCTCCCTCCTTACATCCGGCGGAACGGCGACCGAAAGATGAGAGACCAGGATTTGCAGCGCTACCAGACTGTTTACGCCCGTGAGGAGGGGGCCATTGCCGCGCCCACAGCCGGCTTGCACTTCACGGAGTCGCTCCTTGATGAAATCCGGGGGAAAGGAGTTTCTATTTTCCCCCTGATTCTCCACGTGGGAGTGGGGACTTTCCTCCCGGTAAAACAAAAAGAGGTGGAGAAGCATCGTCTGGAGCCGGAATTTTTTAACATTCCCCCGAAAACTGCTCAAGCAGTCAATCAAGCCCGTGCTTCTGGCAAAAGAGTTGTGGCGGTGGGCACAACCGTAACCAGGGCTTTAGAATCCGGCGTGGATGCAGGAGGAAAAATTAGAGCAAAGCGCGGCGAAACAAGTCTGTTCGTCATACCCGGATTCACCTTCCGGGCCGTGGATGGATTAATCACAAATTTTCACCTGCCGCGTTCAACCCTTATGATGCTGGTCTCGGCTTTGGGAGGCAAAGAATTTATAATGGCGGCTTACCAAGAAGCCGTCAAAAAAAATTACCGATTTTACAGCTATGGCGATGCAATGTTAATAATATAACCAGAGGACAGAAGTCAGAGGTCAGAAGTCAGAAGAATTCTTTGTTTCTTACTTCTGGATTCTGACTCCTGATTTCTGAATTCCTATTTTTTTTATATTTATGCATTTTGAGATTTTAAAAAAGGATAACAACTCCGGGGCCCGTCTGGGGCGATGCCAAACCCCTCATGGCGCCTTTTACACCCCGGCCTTCATACCGGTCGGCACCCAGGCCACGGTCAAAGCCATGACTCCGGAGGAACTTCAGGGAATGGGGGCGGAGATCATCCTTTCCAACACCTATCATCTCTATCTACGGCCCGGGCACGAACGCATCCGGCGGATGGGCGGGCTGCACCCCTTTATGCACTGGAACTATCCCCTGCTCACCGACAGCGGAGGATTTCAGGTATTCAGCCTCAATTCTCTGGTGAAAATTTCCGGGGAGGGGGTGCAATTCCAGTCCCACCTCGACGGATCAGGTCATTTCATCACTCCGGAGAAGGCCATGGAAATCCAGGAGGCGCTGGGGGCGGATATTATCATGTGTCTGGATGAATGCACCACTCATCCGGCCTCTTACGACCAGGCCAAACTTTCCTCGGAGCGGACTCTGCAATGGGCGGGGAGATGCAAGGAGTCCCACCGTGATCCAAACCAGGCTCTTTTTGGCATCGTCCAGGGAGGGATGTACCCTGATCTTAGACAAGAGGGCGTTGCCGCCCTCACCGCAATCGGCTTCGACGGCTACGCTATCGGCGGCCTGAGCGTGGGTGAAGACAAAGAAACCATGTTCCAGGTTGTGGCCCAAACCGCTCCGCTCCTCCCTCCCGGCCAGCCCCGTTATTTAATGGGCCTGGGCATGCCGGGAGACATACTGGGGGCGGTTCAGCATGGCGTGGATATGTTCGATTGCGTGCTGCCCACGCGGAACGCTCGCAACGGCATGCTCTTCACCCGTTCCGGAAGGATAGTCATTAAGAACGCCCAATACGCCGAAGACCCTTTACCTCTCGACCCCGAATGCCTTTGTTATACCTGCCAAAATTATAGCCGGGCGTATCTCCGTCATCTCTACATGGCCGAGGAGATACTGGCCATACGCCTGCATACGACTCATAACCTATTTTTTTATCTGACGTTCATGAAAGAAATGCGCCAAGCCATCGCCGAAGACCGTCTGGATGGCTTTATCCGGGATTTCAACTCCCGATGGGAATCCCGGGAAGACCAAGATGGAATGGAGGCGCCCATCTTACGGCCTGGCCTGTCCGGCGAGAGAAACTTTCTTTGTCCAAAAAAAGAAAAACCTAAAAGGAGGAAAATTCGATGTTCAATGATTTAGCTTATGCAATGGGAAACGCAGGGGGTAGCGGATCATCCGGTATGGCCAGCTTTATTCCCCTGATCCTGATGTTCGTGGTTTTTTACTTTCTTTTGATATGGCCCCAACAGAAGAAAGCTAAGGCTCACCGCCAGGTCCTGACCACCCTCCAGAAAGGCGACAGCGTCGTGACCGCTTCGGGAATTTATGGAACGATCACGGGCCTCACGGATACGGTGGTCACGCTGGAGATCGCCGAGAAAGTTCGCATCAAAGTCTCCAGGGGCTCCATCGCCGGAAAAGTGCAAAGCCAGGTCTGATTGTCCGGGGGAAAATTGATTATCGCTTAAAACCCCTGGCAAGATTGGTTTTGCGGACCTGTCTGCGCTTTAAGCACTAGCCAAAGATATTTGAAATTTCCATCCGATCCCCTCCCCCTTTGATGGGGGAGGGTGGGGGTGAATAGAAAAATGATCCCCCTCCCCTTTGTCCCCTCCCGCCAGGGGGGAGATTTTGGGGATATTATTAAAGTCTGAGAAGAAAATTCTCAGATTGAAAGATGTAAGAATCTATGCTTTTTCCGCGACTGCGCGCGGAAAAAATGGCCCGCCTCAGGCGGGCAGCCAAAATGCTTCAAATCCCCCCTAACCCCCCTTTTTTAAAGGGGGGGATGGGGGGATTTTCTGGTGCCAAGAAGTTTCCTTCTTACAAACATGTTTGTATTAATGAGGCGCTAAGCGCCTAACGTTCCGTGAAGTTGTTTTGAATTTTTGAGGCTTTGCCAAAGCGATGGCCGATTCATCCGAAGTTTCAAAGGAGATAAAGATATGCGGAGAAGTATCCAATGGCGAGCCGGGTTGATCATTTTCTTCCTGGCTCTCTCAATCCTCTTTCTCATTCCCACCCTTGTTGACCCGCTCCCCAAATGGTGGACGAAGATTTTGCCGACGGAGAAGATTAATCTGGGATTGGACCTCCGGGGTGGAATGCACCTGCTGCTTGAGGTGGAGGTGCAGAAGGCCGTCGAAAGCGCCACGGAAAAGTACGCCAGCGAAATCAAAGACACCCTGACCAAAAAGGATATTGCTTTCCAGCAGGTGGAACGGACGCTGGATGGAAAAATCTCCGTGCTCCTGAAAGATGCCAAGGGCAACGACCGGTTCAACCAGATCCGGTCCGACCAGTATGCCAACCTGAAAGTAGCCTCCTTTCTCGAACGGGAAGGAAAGTTCCAGTACCTCCTGGAAATGCACCCGAAAGAGGTCAAATCCATCGAGGACTCTGCCGTTCGCCAGGGATTGGAAACGATCCGCAATCGCGTCGACCAATTTGGAGTGGCCGAGCCTTTGATCGCTCCTCAGGGAGAGAATCAGATACTTATCCAGCTCCCGGGCATCAAAGATCCCCAGCGGGCCATCGAGCTGATCGGGCGCACGGCCTTGTTGGAATTCAAGCTGGTGGATGAAGAAAACAGCCTGGAGGAGGCCATCAAAGGAAACGTCCCTCCTGGGAGTGAAATTCTCTACCAGAAGGTCGCGGACAAAGACACCGGCGTGGTCACCCGCCGCCCCTTCCTTCTCAAGAAAAGGTCCCAGATGACCGGCGATGTGCTGACAGATGCGCGCATGCGCATCAAGTCCGACTTTAATGAACCTTATGTCTCCCTGGACTTTGACGCCCGGGGGGCGCGGCTCTTCGATCAGATCACCGCCGAGAACGTGAAGAAACGCCTGGCCATCGTCCTGGACGATAACGTTTACTCTGCGCCGGTAATCCAGGAACGTATCAGTGGAGGAAAAGCCCAGATCAGCGGATCTTTCACTCCGGATGAAGCCGCGGATCTGGCCATCGTCCTCAGGGCTGGCGCGCTCCCCGCGCCGGTTAAGATCATTCAGAACGTAACGGTGGGACCGTCCCTCGGGCAGGATTCTATTGACCGGGGGATTCGGGCAGCGATTATCGGAGCGATCCTGGTAGCGATTTTTATGGCTTTTTATTACCGCTTCTCCGGCCTGATCGCCGACTGGGCCTTGATCCTGAACATCATCTACCTCATGGGCGCCCTGGCCTCAATGAGAGCCACTCTCACCCTTCCCGGGATCGCCGGAATCATCCTGGCCATTGGCATGGCCGTGGACAGCAACGTGTTGATGTTTGAACGCATCCGGGAAGAATTGCGCACGGGCAAGACGGTCCGTGCAGCCGTGGACGCCGGCTACGACAAAGCCCTCTTTACCATCATCGACTCTCATGTCACCACCTTGATTACGGCCTTGGTCCTCTTCCAGTTTGGCACCGGCCCCATTAAGGGTTTTGCCGTAACCCTGAGTTTGGGGGTCATCATCAACCTTTTCTCGGCCCTTATCGGCACAAAGGTTATCTTCGATTGGATCAACGTGAAGAGGCAACTCAAGACTTTGAGCATCTGAGGAAAGAAAGGAACCCCATAGATGGGCATCGAAATCTTAGGCAAGACTAATATTAACTTTATAGGATTCCGGAGATACTCTTTCATACTTTCGGCCATCTTCGTTAGCCTGGGCATCCTCACCCTGATTCAACTGGCCCGCGGCCAGGCCAATCTGGGGATCGATTTTGCCGGGGGGACCGCTGTGCAGCTTAAATTCGAGAAACCCTTCCAGATGGAGAAAGCCCGCTATGCCCTGGAGGCAAACGGCTTTAAGGATTGCGAGCTGCAGCAGTTCATCGAAGGGAATAAACTCCTCATTCAGGTCAAGAAATCAACGGACCTTCCCCTCGGCAAGGTCCCTGAAAAGATTCTCCAGGTTTTCACCAAAGAATTTGTGGACAATAAGTTCGTCGTGGACAGCACCACGGAGATAGGCCCTAAGGTCGGGAAAAGCCTCCAGCACGACGCCATGATCGCTGTGCTCATTGCGGCGATTGGCATGATCATCTACCTGGCCTGGCGTTTCGAGTTTTCCTTTGGTGTGGCTGCGGCCATCGCTACTTTTCACGATGTTCTGACCGTTCTGGGAATTTTCTACCTCCTCGGCAAAGAAGTGAACCTCCTCCTGATAACGGCCCTTCTCACCCTGGCGGGGTATTCCTTGACCGACACCGTGGTGATTTACGACCGCATCCGCGAAAACCTCCGCACCCATTCCAGGGATCCCCTGGGAGATGTGATGAATCGCAGTATAAATGAAGTGCTCAGCCGAACGATCGTTACCACCATTACGGTATTTTTGGCTTGTTTATCTTTATTTTTCTTCGGGGGGGAGGTTATACACGACTTCTCTTTGGCTTTGCTCATCGGAATATGCGTAGGAACCTATTCTTCCGTTTTTGTCGCCAGCCCCATTGTTTACGAGTGGCGTAAGGACAAGAAAGTCCGCATCCGCACCAGACGTTAAAAAAGAGCGCGAGAGAGGGAAATGGGGAGATGAGGAGACGGGATAAAAGCCTTGCGCCTTGCGCCTTGTGCCTTTAACCTTTTTTGGGCTTGAACTTCCTCAATTTCTCGGCAGCCTGCTGCAGGGTTTCCATCTTTTTGGGAAAGGCGAAGCGCACCTTGGTCCTGCCCAGCTCCGCCCGGTTGTAGAAGCAGCTTCCCGGCACGGTGGCCACGCCGATTTTTTCCACTAAATAATAAGCGCAGGCGAAATCATCCCGGAAGTCCCAATGGCCCACGTCGGTCATGATATAATAGGCGCCCCGGGGCCGAAAAACACGGAAGCCTGCTTCTTCCAAAACCTGCCCAAAAAAATCTTTTCTCTCCCGGTACTCCTCCGCCAGCGTCTGATAATATCCGGGGTTTAACCGCAGGGCCATGGCCGCAGCCTCCTGCAGGGGATGGGCAGCTCCTACCGTGAGGAAGTCATGGACTTTGCGGATAGCGCCGGTAAGCCCCGCGGAAGCAATGGCCCAACCCACGCGCCATCCTGTAAGGCTGTAGGTCTTGGAGATGGAATTGATGGTGATGGTTTGATCCCGCATGCCTGGAAGGGAAGCAAGGCTGATATGCCTGGCCCCATCGTACAGGATATGCTCGTAAATTTCGTCGGTCACGGCCACCACGCCCCACTTCAGGCAGAGGTCAGCGATGAATTGCAGCTCCTCGACAGAAAAAACTTTACCGGTTGGATTGTTGGGGGTGTTGATTACAATGGCTTTAATCTTATTATTAAAAGTTCGGGCTAGCTCCTGTTCGTCAAAATGCCAGTCGGGTTCATGGAGGGTGATGAAACGCGGCTTGGCTCCGCAAAGGATGGTGTCCGGACCGTAGTTTTCGTAAAATGGTTCGAAGACAATCACTTCCTCACCGGGGTTGACAATGGCCATAAGGGAAGCAATCATGCACTCGGTAGCCCCGCAGCAGACCGTAATTTCCTTTTCCGGGTCGATGGGTACGCCATTGTATCGGGCGAATTTTTCAGCGATGGCCTGGCGCAGGGCAGGGGTTCCCCAGGTGATGGCATACTGGTTGGCATCGGCCTGGATAGCCTTGATGGCCGCTTCTTTTATTTCTTGGGGCGCCGGAAAATCGGGAAACCCCTGGGCCAGATTCACCCCTTTATGTTTTAGGCACACCCGGGTCATGTCCCGGATAACCGATTCGGTAAAACTTTTAGCCTTCTCGGAACAAAAATCCTTCATGCTTTTTTCTCCTCTTAGTATTACCCAACGGATCGAACGTACTATATATAAAGGTCAATTTCTCGTCAACAGGATTTCTCCCCTTGCCCACCCTCTGGAGTATCTTATGAGCTTCTTGCAAAAGTTACTTAATCCGTCATCCCGGCGAAAGCCACCCGCCTCAGGCGGACAGAATTGCTTGAAAATCCTGGATTCCAGATCGGGCTTCGACCCGTACACCATGCGGTGTAGGGCTTCGCTTGTCCGGAATGACAATTTACTCTTGCGTTCAAGAGCAAAGACCCAAAAATCATCAATATTAACTGGCTTTTTTACCATATTTTTACCTGGCATTTAATGTCGGAATATGCCATAATTTTTAGAAAATATTCGAGGAGATCAAATGGGGGTAAAAGCCACTTTCATCCTGGATGAGAAGATAATGGAACAAACCAGGGAATATGTAAGTAAAAAATGGTTTCTGTTCCATAAAAAGATAATACGGCTTCTTCCGGATTTCACCACGCGGCGGACACTCCCTATTGTGGAGTCTTTTTTTTACTAATAGGAAGAACCGAAATCACCCCAGAAAGTTATTTCAACAAGATATGCAAACTAAAAAAAAGGTAAATAGACCTGACCCTGGGATTTTCGCGAGCCTTAGCCGTGCATTAGCGGGGATGGATTAATTTTTCAGGAAATAAGTTATGCACCGTAAGAATCACGTCCCGTAAAAACTGGAGAGGGGCGGGCTTGAGCGTCAGCCTGAGTGGACGGAAAGCATAGCCGTGGGTGGCGGAGCCTTTGTGAGGGGGATCAAGGAACGTCTTGGGATAAGGGCAAAAGGAAGAAAAGTGGTGAGAGGGGAGAGCAGGTTTGAGTTAAGGGAGATTTCCGCCCCTTACGTTGATGTTTTTGGGGGAGAAAATGTGGATTTAAGCGGGAAAAACACGTTTTTTGGGAGGCGATCATTCAAAAAATCAGTATCTTAGCTTGGTCCGACCCCAACAACGAAACAAATTAGTCTAATACCGATCATAGAAAATCCCCCCATCCCCCCCTTTGGTCAAAGGGGGGCCAGGGGGATTTCCAAGGAGGGGCTAATCGTACTCGGATAGACATTCTACGAATATCGACATTCTTGGAGGGGGGACAGTCGATCCCGGAAAAAATCCAACCTAGGAGGGATGAAAAATGAAAAAGATGCTTCTGATCATGACGGCGGTTCTTTTCTGCTTCTCTTTTCCCGCGCAAGGGCAGGACCTGAAGAGCCCGGTCCATTTGCGCCTCGCTTCCCAGGACTTGGGCAGCGCCTGGTACGTCTACGGGGCGAATTTCGCCAAACTATGGAGAAATGTCCTGCCCCGGGGCTCCACCATCGATGTTCTGCCTTACGGGGGCGGCCCAGCCAATTCTTTCTTGATCGAAAAGGGCGATGCGGACCTGGCCCTTTCTTTTACGGCCGTCGCCAACTGGGCGGTTCAAGGAAAAGTTTTGCACAAGAAAAAGATAGAGACCATCAGAGGTCTGGCGGGAAGTCTGGATCGATATTACCTGGCCGTGATCGCCACCAAACGCTCAGGGATCACCTCCTTGGAGGAGGTGGCCAAGAAAAAGCTTCCCGCCAGGTTCGTTTCTCAGCCGGTGGGAAGCACTGCCGAGTCTTCCATGCCTCTGCTTTTTGCGGCCTATGGGATGAGCCTCGAAGACATCAAATCCTGGGGCGGGTCGGTGACCCCCACTTCCACCGGTGTCGCCCAGGCCCAGATGACCGACGGAAAGGCGGACATTTGGATCCAGGTGGTTACGGCTGGCCATCCTGCGGTTTCTGAGCTCGCTCTTTCCACGGAGTTAAATTTTTTGCCCGCAAGTGAGGAAGTCATCAAAAAGATGATGGAATCCGGCTTTGAAAAAACCGTCCTTCCCGCCAAGGTCTTCAAGGGGCAGGATAAAGAGGTGCCTTACGTGGGATTCCCCACGGTCCTGATCGGTCACCAGGATTTGAAACCCGAGGTCGCCTACCTTCTTACCAAAACCATCGTCGAGAACCGGGACGCCCTTATGAAAGCCCACGCCGGGTTCAAAGATTTCAAGCCCGAAGAAGCCTGGAAATTGCCCCAATACGGGATCCCCCTTCACCCCGGGGCAGAGAAATACTATCGGGATAAGGGGATGATGAAATGACTTTGCCGGGGCGTGAATCGGGTGCCATTTAAAAGCTCCCCGGCGAAAAATAGTAACGGATAAGGGGACGCCCTTAAAGTAACGGATAAGGGGACGCCCTTAAGATTCTAAGTTGGCAAACCTACTTGGATGTGGTAATTGAAAATGCATGCCAAGATTAGCCCGACTCGACGCACCCGGCGTCTTGCATCACCTCATGATCAGGGGGATCGAACGCCGAAAGATATTCTGGAACGAGCAGGATCGTGAGGACTTTCTGGATCGTCTCTCAAGGCTACTGCCTGAGACTGATACAGCCTGCTATGCTTGGGTTTTTATTTCGAATCATG
>VGSF01000048.1 GCA_016875165.1 Deltaproteobacteria bacterium | reverse complement strand
GCATGGCTTGTGCGAAGATTGTACGACCTCGATTCATTGGCCACCTCCTTTTTTAGGGGAGTATAGCCTTTTTCAAAATTCAAATCGTTCCCGTACAAAATATTGCAATTATCCAATGAAGTCATAGCGTTTTATGTTATGTTAAAATTTTTATTTGGACAGTAGTGATAATTGACTATTGACCATTTCATGTTCATTGCCTAAAGTGATCCAGCTTAAGGCTATACTAAAGTTGACAAAAGGAATTTCCTATACAATCAAGTTATTAACACCCCCACCCTAACCCTCCCCCATCCAGGGGAGGGAATTTTGGATCCCCCAGTATCTCCCCTCCCCTGGCGGGAGGGGGTTGGGGGGAGGGGGATAAAAAAGCAAATTCCTATACAATTAAATTACTTTGGACGCAGATTTACGCAGATAACCGCAGATAATTATTTCTTTTTATTTTATCCTAATAATCTGTGCTCATCCGTGTCCCATAAGGAAATTCCTATACAATAAATTTAGATCATTTTATCATGTGAAAAGTTGTCTCAATAATCATATGGGGTTATAAAAAAAGGGGGCTTTCGCCCCCCCCTCAAAGAAAGAAGCTTAACTTACTTCCACCTTGATCTGCTTGGGTTTGGCTTCCTCGATCTTGGGAATGTTAACCTCCAGAATCCCTTCTTTGAACCTGGCTTTAACTTTGTCGTGTTGGACGGCGCCAGGGAGAGTAAACACCCGCTGAAACGACCCGTACGAACGTTCCACCCGGTGATAATTCTCTTCCTGAACTTCCTTCTCAAATTTTTTCTCGCCCTTCAAAGTAAGGGTATTGTCTTTTACCTCGACCGTAATCTCCTTTGGGGTGATTCCTGGAAGTTCGGCTTTAAGGACAATGGCTTCATTTGTCTCATAAATGTCCACGGCCGGAACCCAGGTGCCTTGAACGATCTCCTCCTCCCGAAAAGGAGTCTGTGTGCGTACATTGGAAAAAAGTCGGTTCATACGTTCTTGCAGGGCTGCCATTTCTCTGAATGGATCCCAACGAATCAGCGCCATATTAATTTCCTCCTTATCATTGTTGATGATCTCGTAAAAAGTCGGCTAAAGAGTCATTGCGAGTCCGCCTAAGGCGGGAGAAGCAATCTCGTTTTTAGAAGTCCTTGAAAATACGGGATTGCTTCGTCGTCCCGCATTGGCGGAACTCCTCGCAATGACGAAAACGGGACTTTTACGAGACCATCATTGTTTGCCTTTCAATAAGAAATTAAGCACCAACCCGAAGGTTGTCAACCCCTAAAAAGCCGTAAGGCGGTAGGTGTTAGGCGCAAGGCGATAAGCAATTAAGAATCAATAGCCACTCACTACTCACAACTTACGATTCACCGCCTTTGATGAACTGCAACTCGTCCAGATCCGGAAATTTTGCTTTTAAAAAAAACTTCAACTTGTTCATCACCATTTTTTCGATCTGGCGGGCCCGTTCCCGAGAAATGCGCAATTGGTCACCGGCAGCCTGCAGGGTGAGGGGATCCTCGGCCATCAACCTGTATTTCAGCAGAAATGCTTCCTTGCTCTTCAGGGACCGGGAAAATTCTTCAATCCTCTGGTCAAGCGCTTCCTTGAAGTGAGTGTCGGCCACCTGTTCTTCCAGGGCTTCTCCCCCCTGCAGGATGTCCAGATAAGTTTGGCGAGTATCTTCATCCAATGGCGCGTTGAGTGAGAGGTCCCCGCCTTCCAGACGTTGTTCCATCTCAGTCACTTCTTCCTTGCGCACTTCCATGGCACTGGCCAGGAGTTTGGGCCCGGGATTGAATCCCAGCGCTTCCAGGCGGCTTTTTTCCTTCTTCAGGCGAAAAAAAAGCTTCCGCTGGGCTTGCGTAGTGCCTATCTTCACCAGGCTCCAGTTATCGATGATGAACTTTAAAATATACGCCCGGATCCACCAGGAAGCGTAGGATGACAGCTTAACCTCCCGGTAGGGATCAAACTTTTTCACAGCCTGCATCAATCCCAGGTTTCCCTCCTGGATCAGGTCCAGCAAATTGGTATAGGCCCGCTGGTATTCGAAAGCTATTTTCACCACCAGCCTTAAATTGGAAACAACCAGGCGGTAAGCTGCCTGCCGGTCTTTTTTTTCCCACCAACGCCTGGCCAGATCCAGCTCCTCCGCGCGTGTTAGGAGGGGAAATTTGCGCATCTCCATCAGGTATTTTTTCAGGGGATCAAAGACTTCGATTGCTTCCTGATCTTCGATGGGATTCCGGTCATCCAGAATAGGCGGGATTTCTTCGAAGAGGGCGGGAATTTCGCCTGAAATTTCCTTTTCGCTCATTGAGCTACCACCGCCAAATAACCCACTTCACCAGTGCGCGCGTCCCGCACCAGAAGCAAGATTTCTTCATTCCTCTGTACTTGCTCAAGAATGCGGTTGAAATCATGAATTCCGCGAACGCCCTGATTATTAATCTGGTAGATGATGTCCCCTGGCTCAAGACCAGCCCGGCCCGCCGGTCCATTGGGATCAATTTTTAGCAGGATAACCCCTTCGCGTGAATCCAGACGTCTGCGACGGGCTTCCAATCCCGAAATCTCTTTAACCTCCACACCCAATTTATTTTTGAAATCGGCGGTGGCCATACGGGGAGGGGGTTTGTAGGTTGATATCACAGCTTGAACCGTAACCATTTCTCCCTTGCGCCATAACCCGATCTCCACTGTTTTACCCACCCGGCTGGCGGCGACCCGATTCCTGAAATCGTTGGCGCTCTCCAGGATCGTTCCGTTAAGGCTCACGATCACATCCCCCCGTAAGATTCCGGCTTTTTCTGCAGGTCCTCCTTTGATTACATCGGCCACCAGCGCCCCCTTGAGCGCTTTCAGGTTTAAACTTTTGGCCAGTGGATGGGTCAAATCCTGAACACTCACGCCTATCCATCCGCGCACCACTTTTCCGGTCTTGATCAAATCATTGGCGATGGCCATGGCCATGTTGCTGGGGATGGCAAACCCGATCCCTTCAAATCCGCCGGATTCGGAGACGATGGCCGCATTGACGCCAATGACTTCCCCGGCAAGATTCAACAAGGGCCCCCCGCTATTTCCCGGGTTGATGGCGGCATCGGTCTGGATATAATCCTGGTAGCTTGAGGGGTCCAAAATTCCCGTGCGGTGCTTGGCGCTGATGATTCCGGCCGTTACAGTCTGCTCCAGACCTCGGGGGTTTCCTATGGCCACCACCCACTCCCCCACGCGCAATTTATCCGAATTCCCAAAAGACAGAAAGGGGATGTTTTTAGCGGGCCGAATCTTGATCACGGCCAAGTCGGTCTTGGGATCGGCTCCTACGATCCTGCCCTCGAATTCTTCTCCAGAAGCCATTTTAACGGTTATCTTCGTTGCCCCGCCGACCACGTGATGGTTCGTCGCGATATGCCCTTCGCTGTCGATGATCATACCCGTGCCAATTCCCCGCAATTCCTTCTTATAACTGCGCGGGCCTGTAGGTCCGCCGAAGAAATAGCGGAAAAAGGGGTCGCTCTCAAAGGGAAACACAGGGGATGGAACCTCAACCCGCTGGGTGACTTCGATGTGCACAACGGCTGGCATGGCCTTCTGGGCTACATCGGCAATTGCCGTGGTCAGGTCGATCGCGCCTGTTTTTTGTGCCCAGGCCTTTGGGGTATCTGCATCAATACTTCCCCATGAAAGGGCTAAAAAACAGTAAAAAGCAATAATTCCCAAATTTTTCTTCTTTGATAACCGTTTCATCCCCGAATTTCCCTTTAGGTTACTCAACTCTTTTCTGCATACTTTAGTTCGTAAGAAAAGATTCTTTCATGAAAAACAATGTTCCCCTGTGCCCTCATGGATTTGCGCCTAACTATATAATATGTTAGCCCCTTCTAGACCCAATGTCAATTTGAGCCAAACCTCGTGGGTTCGCTATAGCTTGGCCTCGGCCTGATTACTAAATAGTTATCACCCGGAAACCTCCTCTCCCCTTGCGGGAGATGGCTTGCCCTGTGGGGTTAGCTCGGTTACTCCACAGGTTGAAGGTGAGGGGGATTAAAGAGGAGAATTTTCACGGCCTGTCTCGGGCAAACCATGGCGCAGCGGCCGCAGCCCCGGCAGTCCTGCCCCACTACCGCTTTTCCCCCCTCTACAGTCATGGCCTTGATAAAACACCTTTCCACGCACACACCGCAACCATCACAGGATTTTTCTATCAGGACATTTAGGCCTTCGATTTTCTGCAAACCCTTGGCCGCCTCTTGGGGAAAAAATCGGTACAGTTTAAAATAGCAGCAGCAATCGCAGCAGTGGCAGATGGTCAGAAGCTGATCGGCCTTCTTCACTCCCAGCCAGAGCGAGTCCCACCTTAACTTTCCCATCATGGGGATCAGACCCAGAGTTAGAGCCTGGCGATGATGAGCCAGGGCCTCTTCCACGGTGGCTTCCCGCCCCAGCTCAAAAGCAATCTCTCTTGCCCCTTCGCCCAAAAATAGGCAGCCAATCTCCCGGGGATAATTCGCACATGGTTCCAGGGAACGGCAAAGGCATTGGTGGAGGATAAAGCGAAAGGATGCCTCTTTGATGAACTGTTCCACGACAGCGCCTGGTAAGACAACGCTATCCGGCCTTTCCACGTCAACCTTAACGGGAATGAAACTCGCCCGGTCCCCCCGAAAAGTAAGCCGCATCCATCTTCCGATGACCGGCCAACCCACCATCCTGGCTAAAATATTTCTGATTGGCCAAAAGGCGGTGATGATCTTAATCTGCCAGGCCGGCCGGCCCATATTTTCCCCTCAGTCAACGGTCAAATCTTTTCGAGTCGCACTGGTAAAACCAGTGGTTTACCTAAAGGTAGAAATTATAACACCTTCGCAACACTTTTGGAATGAATGTTTCAATCAACTCCCTTAAATAAAATATTAGATTTCGAATTTTTTAGGTTTGTTTCGAATTTCGGATTTTAATTTATTAAGATTTATCTTGCCCTCTTTTTTTGAAAATGCAATATTATGGTCATTTAAAAATTTTGAGGGAAGCTGAGTGGTTAAAAGAAATTATTGGTCGGTTGCCAATTTGGTCAATTCACCCCTTTTGCCCCCTAAAATTGTCTCCCCCATCGATTCTGCCGAAATGGCCTTTACCCCCGCGGGGGAATTTACCATGGGCATCAGCGAAAGTGAGCTGCACCAGGTTTTTATTCTGGAAGGTTCCCAAAACCCGGTCTTCTGGTCAGAGGTGCCCGCGCGAAAAGTAACCCTGGAAGATTATTACATCGACCTACATCCGGTAACCAACTATCAGTACGGCAGGTTCCTTGAAGAAACGGGACATCGTACGCCCCTGCTCTGGGGAAAGGAAGGATGGAATGAGCACCTTCAGCCGGTGGTAGGCCTAGGATGGAATGACGCCAGGGCTTACGCCGCCTGGGCTGGAAAGGATCTGCCAACGGAGGCTCAATGGGAAAAAGCCGCCCGGGGAACCGATAGACGGTGGTGGCCCTGGGGAAATGATTTTTATCCCGGGTATTGCAATTCTGCTGAACTGGCCATCAATCGGGTAACCGACGTCACTCGATTCCACTTGGGCCTCAGTCCGTATGGATGTTATGACATGTCCGGAAACGTCTGGGAGATGTGCGAAGGAGTATGGATCGAAGGACATCTGCCCATGCGGGGAGGATGTTTCCTCGGGAGCGCCACCTTCGTACGAACCACGGTTCGCTGGTCGGCTGAAGACCAGGTCAACGGAGCCCACTGGCTTGGTTTTCGCTGCGTAAAAAATATCTCCGGAGAATAAGCGATGGAGCCTAAAGCAATCCTCGATTTTATCTGCCGCCGAAGAAGCGTGCGGCGCTATCAGAAAAAAGCGATTCCAGAGGAGATTCTGGAAGTCTTAATGAAAGCAGCCATGGCCGCGCCCAGCGGGAACAATGTTCAGCCCTGGGAATTCGTCATCATCCGGGATCCAAAAACCAAAGAAGCTCTGTCCCGAGTCCACCCGTGGGTTTACATGGCTGCTGAGGCCCCCGCGGCCATTGTTGTCCTGGGAGATAAAAGCTCAGAATGGTGGGAGGATGACTGTGCGGCCGCTACGGAAAACCTTCTATTGGCCGCAGCCAATCTCGGCCTGGGGGCGGTATGGTGCGGCATCAAAGAAAATCAAGCAGCCGCGGTGCGCAAAATTTTAGGTATCCCCGCCAGACTGGAAGTTCTTTGTATTGTCCCCATAGGCTACCCGGCAGAATCCCCCCCTCCGCATACCAAGTACCGCAAGGACAAAGTCCACCGTGACACCTACGGCCAGAAGTTTTAATCCCCTCAAACCTCACTTATTCAACAGCAGGTTCCTGACGTTTTCGAGCGTAAGAAGATTCACGTCCTGGGGGCGCTCGAGGAATGGAGAAATATCCTTCACGGCCCGACTCCAGTGAATTTTTTCCATCCGCTTCCTAACAATTCAGCGCCAGTTTGCGGCAGTTAACTCCGGTCCTGGCCATCCGGTTTGAGCCAGGGCGTTATTCAGGAAGGTGAAGTTCGGTTCAGGCCAGGTCCGGTCTATTAGATACCAAACCAGATCGAACAAATCACTTCCTTTCGTATAGGCGGCGGAAAAGGAATCTTCCCAGGGGTGTATCCAATTCCTCAGGACGGCCGGTGGTGACGCACGTCGTTACCGGGACGAACTCCGGAATCATCCCGTAATGGGAAAGCGCGGACTGCAGGCTTACATACGACGGCCTTCGCAGGTGATTGGCGACCAGAAATGGATGGGGCGCTTCGGCCCTGTATGGGATGGCCACAGCATAAACGCCGCGCCAAAGCCGCAGGAGCCGACCCGATTTGACCCAGCGGTCCAGTTGCCGCCGCACGGCAGTAGCTGAACCGCGTCCCGCCAGAAGAAACGAAGAGGGAAAAACCGAGGTGTCTCTGGCAATCCTCAAAACCTCGCTCCATTTCATAGTAATAAGATGACATATTTGAGCTTCTTGCAAAAGTCCGTAATTTACCCTTCGACAGGCTCAGGGTGAACGGGCTTAGGTTGAAATTATTTAGTTTTTCCGTTCGTGGTGAGCTTGTCGAACCACAAAAAAATACTTTTGCAAGAGGCTCATTTGTCTATTAAATGCAACAAAAACAAATTTTGATGGCATCGTAAAAAATCTGGAAATACTGTTTTCAGTCATTCCGGCGCAAGCCGGAATCCAGTCTTTTCAAATAGTTATGAAATATCTGGACTCCAGTTTTCACCTGTCTGCCAGGCACAGGCAGGCCGGAGAGACGACTTTTTACCCCATTTTCGTCATTCCCGCGAAAGCGAGAATCCAGTTAATTCAAGCAGTTCTGGACTCCTGCTTTCGCAGGAGTGACGGCTTTTCTGACTTTTTACGAGTTCATCAAATTTTGAGGGTTTCTTGAAAATTATGTTCGCCACCAAGTTCCCCCAAGGATCATCGGGTGTGGGGGTCAGGCAGACTGCCTTCCCCGGCTCGGCTCCATCGGTCTGAGTTTATCCTTCCTTGACTTTTCCACCTAATTTGATAATATTCCAATGAACCAGAGGCGTTCCATCATCCTCATCGGGGGGTGGCTTGTGGCCTGGATAAAATGAACCCCATTTCTTGTAGGTAGAGGAATGGGGTTTTTATCAATAAAGAGGGGACGTTCATGCAGAAAATGCATAGAAGAATGAGAAAGAAGGGAATCACATTTGAAAAGACGCAAAGCACACTCTGCACGAACGTCCCCTATTCCCGCGGGTGGGCCAACCTGCTTGACAAGCGTCTCGGCGGCCATGAGCGCCTGATTCTATATGCCGAAGGCATCGAGAAGATGAACGTGAACAAGAACATTCCCCAGCTCTTCCGGGACATTTTCAAAGGCGGCGAAAAAGGGGACGGAGGTTCTAAAACAACTTGTGAAAGAGGAGACATTCGACACATTCAAAAATTGTTGAAAGTGATCCATAGTGAGCGCGGTGAGCGGGACGTTCGTGCAGAACGTGTTTAATTCATCACTTCCGATCACCTGCATAATAGGCACTCAAATTCGGCAGCATTTCCTTCGAAGAAAACGCTCGGGTCTCACGTGAATTGGGGGACGTGATTCAGACTTTTTCTAATAGTTCAAAGAAGCGTTCCCGCATCATTCCGGCAGTGGTCATATTTGTGCGGATATGTGTGACAGGGACAAGCCGGGGGGCTGGCTATTAACATGATCCCCTTTTTTCCTCTGGATAACAAAGCCGTCAAGCTCAAATTTTTTTCACTGACACTGGCACTAATTATTGATACTGGTAATGGGCGCGGGGATTCTTCCTCCGAAGTGAACGAACCTTGAAGAACAATTGACGTTTTTTACTTCCATAATATGGGCCTCACCGAAAAGGCCGCCGAAAACAGCCTTCTCCCCCACGTCCTTGCCCGGAACCGGAATGAGCCGCGCGGCCGTGGTTTTATGATTGACCACTCCGATGGCCATCTCGTCAGCCAAAATGGCCGCGATGGTTTCGGCGTCCACCTTTCCAGGGATGGCAATCATATCCAGACCTACGGAACAGACCGCGGTCATGGCTTCTAACTTCTCCAGGGATAGGTGGCCCAGGCGGACTGCTTCCGAAAGATTCAGGTCTTCGCTTACCGGAATAAAGGCGCCGGAAAGCCCCCCGACGGAAGACGAGGCGAAGGCGCCCCCTTTTTTCACGGCATCATTCAGCAGAGCCAGGGCGGCCGTTGAACCGGGAACACCGATGGATTCAAGACCCAGGCATTGGAGAATCTCTCCCACGCTATCGCCTACTGTGGGAGTGGGCGCTAACGAGAGGTCAACGATGCCGAAACTGACGTTCAAGGACTGGGCTACTTCCCTGGCGATGAGTTCGCCGACGCGGGTAACTCGGAAACTGGTCTTCTTAATGATCTCGGACAGGTCGCCCAGGGTGAGTTTTTTTTCCGCTTGGATCGCCCGCTCCAGTTCCTTCTTCACCACCCCCGGGCCGCTGACCCCCACGTTGATAACGCACTCCGGCTCTCCGTATCCCAGATAGGCCCCGGCCATAAAAGGGTTGTCTTCGGGCATGTTGGCAAAAACCACCAACTTGGCGCAGCCAAACCCATCACGTTCCGCAGTGCGCAAAGAACTCTCTTTGATGGCCTGGCCCATGAGTAAGACAGCATCCATATTGATCCCGGCCCGGGTAGAAGCGACATTTACCGAAGCGCAAACCCGTTCGGTGGAAGAGAGAACTTCCGGGATCGTATCAATCAGATTCCGGTCACCCCTGGTAAACCCTTTTTGCACCAAAGCCGAGTATCCCCCTATGAAATTGACGCCCACTTCTAAAGCAGCCTGATCCAGGGTTTGGGCCACGACCAGGTAATCTTCCCGCCTTACGCCCTCGGCCACAGCAGAGATGGGTGTCACAGCCAGTCGTTTGTTCACGATGGGAATCCCATATTTCTGGGAAATCCGGTCGCAGGTGCGGACCAAGTCTTGAGCATGGCGCAGTATTTTTCGGCGGATACGTCCGCAAAGATCTTCTGCCGAGGCGCTGACGCAATCCCTCAGGCTGATCCCCAGGGTGACCGTGCGCACATCCAGGTTTTCATTCTTGAGCATCTCAACGGTGCGGATGATTTCTTCGGAACTTAGCATCCTGACCTCTTTTAAAGAAAGGGTTCCTGGGTTCAAGGGTTCAAGTGAGCAAGAAGTGCTGAGTGTTAAGTATTTTGCCTTGCGCCTTACGTCATAACTCCCGGACTCTTGGCCCCTTGGCCCCTTTTTATATCTGGTTGATGGCCCGAAAAATTTCCCGGTGCTGTAAATCCACGGCCACTCCCATCTCCTGACCCCTCTGCCGCAGCTTTTCTTGAATAATGCTTAAGTCCAATGTTTTGGGAATATCGACCTCATACAGCTGGATATATTCTGATTTTCCTCCTATGCGGGCTACCTGGGCATCAAGGTTGGTGATATTAATCCCCTGTCCAGCCAGGACCTCAGTGATGCCATAAACCAGACCGGGCCGATCTTCTCCGCGCACAGTGATTACGAAAGACTCTATGGCGCCAGAACTAAAGGGGGTCATCTCTTCTGCTTTAATTTTCCTTAAGTTGATGTCTAAGGCCAAAGCCCTGGCCAACTCTTGCAGGTCATCTTTTAATCCCCTGCGGGCTTCTTCCTTTAACGCAGAAGCGATGAGAATCATGGCAAACTGCCCCTTAATGGCTGTCTGCGATAGCTCTTCAATATTGCAGTGGTTCAGGTATAGAACCTTAGACACACTGGCCACGATTCCCGGCCGGTCACGCCCGATTACCGAGACAGCGATCCACTCGCGCATAACGCCCTCTTTCCCCCCTTCACATTTTCCGCACTGCGCCCTTGGCGTCTTTTGTGGCCAATTAGGCGCTTAGCGCCTCATTAATACAAACATGTTTGTAAGAAGGAAACTTCTTGGCACCAGAAAATCCCCCCTAACCCCCCTTTAAAAAAGGGGGGTTAGGGGGGATTTGAAGCATTTTGGCTGCCCGCCTGAGGCGGGCCACTTTTTCCGCGCGCAGTCGCGGAAAAAGCATAGATTCTTACATCTTTCAATCTGAGAATTTTCTTCTCAGACCTTAATAATATCTCTAAAATCTCCCCTCCCCTGGCGGGAGGGGATGAAGGGGAGGGGGATCATTTTTCTATTCACCCCCACCCTCACCCTCCCCCATCAAAGGGGGAGGGGATCAGATGTAAATTTCAAATATCTTTGGATAGTTTTTTAAAAAATTTCTTCTCCAGCCAAATCAGTTGGGATTTAATCTTTTATCTGAGGAGGGGGAGGGATGTGGGAGCCATGTTTTCCCTCCATTTGGAAAGGATTGGGCAAGAAGTTTTTGAGCTTCTGCCAGTTTTCCGGAAAAGTTATCTTTTTTGAAATCTGCAAACCACTTGCGCATGATCAACCATCCGCCGAACCTGGTTACGTTATTCGTCCACTTCCGGTACCACTTCCTCCATCCTTCGTGAAGGTTATAAAGATAGAAGAAAAGAATAGGGAAGGATATGACATTCAACCCTACTTGAAACATGTGTTTGAATCGGTAAAAACGTCCCATGATCTTGAGGACGGATGCTTGCATTTCTTCCGGAGCCATAGGGGCGTCGGGAACGAAGAGAGGAAAGAGACCATCGTAATATTCCCATCCGAGATATTCTCTGGGATAGATTCTGTTCTGCTCCCTTAGCCTCTTGGTTAGCTCGGTGCCAGGTAAGGGAATGGGCAATACAACCTGCACCGTGTCAATCCAGGCCTGCTTGATGAACTTTCTGAAATGCCGGATGCGCTTCTTTGCCGGCATTCTGAAATTTACCCCTTCGGTAAGGGGATAACCAAAAATGAACATGCCGTGCACTAAAAAACCGGCTTTGTGATACCGACGGGCTAAGGAGACCATTTCTTCCGGCTTGAGGCGCTTGTCCATGGTCTTCAGCTCTTCGGCGATGGGAGATTCAAATCCTATGGCCACGTTGACAATTCCGGCATCGCGCATGGCTTTAAGGAGTTCAGTATCTTTGGCTTTATCCAGGCGGATCTGAACTGTTACGGTTAATCTGGTCCTGACCCTTTTCTGGTACTCTTGAAGCAGGCGGCATAGGCGGAGCGTTTCCAGCCTGTCCTGGCCAAAAAGGTCATCGACGATGAAGAACTGTTTGGCCCCGCGGGTTTCGTGAATGGAAGCAATCTGCTCTATCAAACGTTCGGGGCTGGCATAGCGGGCTTGCCCTTTGACCGTGCAAAATTCACACTCCATTCCGCATCCGCGGACGCGCCCAATGGGATATATTGTGAGCTTGGCATGTCTTACCAGTGAGAAATCCGGGATAGGGAGATTATTGAAGTCAGTTAGGACTTTTCTTTCCGGAGTCCTTACAATTTGATCCTTATCCAGATAGACTAATCCGGCAATACCCTTTAAAGGCCGTTGAACCCCAAAAGCATGCAGGAGCTCCTTGATGGTTTCTTCTCCTTCTCCAATCACCAAAATATCAACGCCGCTGTTGAGGGCCTCGGCCTGGTTTTCTTCGACGAAATGCTGCCCGCCGGCAATGGTCAAGACTCCCTGCTCCTTATAAAACCGGGCAACTTCATAGAGCCTGGGGATCGTGCTGGTCAACCCGCCATAGAACCCCACAACATCAGCTGGCCTGAGTCTCTGCAGAGTTTCGTGGTCCGGCAGGCCCGAATCGTTCCTGGGAGCGGCCCTCCGATAGTTGTTTTCATCGATTACCTCGACATCCCACCCTTCTACTTCATTGACAGCGGTGGCCACACTTACCGGTCCCAGAGCTGTCGTGGTCCGGGCGATTCGAGAATAAACGTTGAATGCCGGATAGGCCGGGATGACAATCCTCAGCCTGCGTCTATTTCCGGCCTTCCCGTTCACTGATTCAAGTCTGTCTTTCATAAGAACTCCCCTTAATCTTTCGGGTAATAAATTCTGCCTTTCTTGGGCCATAATACAACCATCTATACCATGAAATGACCCAATTTCACATTTCACTTGCCCCGGGCCTTTTTCACCTCAGCCAGGAATTTTTGGGCATTCTCCACAATCACGGAATATTTTTTTTCAGCCACAGCCTTCTTGTCCACTAACTCCCCTCCCGCGGCGATGGCCGCTGCCCCGGCTTTGATGAATTCCCCGGCATTTTGCAGATTGACCCCGCCCGTGGGAACGAGGGGAATATGAGGCAGCGGGCCTTGAATGGCTCGGATGTAAGCCGGGCCTCCCACCTGGGCAATGGGAAAAACCTTAACTAAGTCTGCCCCGGCCTCCCAGGCCGTAAGGATCTCAGTGGGGGTGAGGGCCCCCGGAATCACCACGGCGCTGTAGCGGTTGGACATTTTGATCACATCCAGGTTTACAGCAGGAGTGACCAGGAACCTGGCGCCGTTGAGGAGCGCCATCCTCGCGGTTTCCGGGTCGAGGATTGTGCCGGCCCCCAGTAAGACTTCTTTGCCAAATTTCTGGCTGACCTCCTTAATCACGTCCATGGCCCCGGGAACAGTCATAGTCACTTCAATAACCGTTATGCCCCCTTCTTTGATAGCCTTGGCCACCTCAAATGCTTCCCCGGCCGAAGAGACCCGGATGACTGGAACAACGCCTTCTTCTAAAATTTTCGCTAAAACTTCTTTCATAAAACCCCCTTTGAATGCGGATTGCGGAATGCCGAATGCGGAATAAAAATAATTCCGCACTTCGAACTCGGCATTCCGCATTCCGAATTTATCTCGATATTCTCAACCCTGTCCCTTTAATCTGGGCTTCCACTTCTTCCAGGGTGGACCAGTTGAAATCTCCCGGGATCGTATGTTTAAGGGCCGAGAGAGCATTCCCGTATTTTACGCCTTGCTCTGCTCCGCCTTTAAGATACCCATAGATAAACCCGGCGGTAAAGGAGTCGCCGGCGCCAACGCGGTCCACAATTTCAACGGTATATGTGCGGTCAGAATAGATCTTCCCGTCCGCGTAAGCAATAGCCGTCCAATTATTCTTCCAGACCGAAAGGTCTTCGCGTAAGGTGATGGCTACTGCTTTGAATCCAAACGTCTTGGCCAGAGCTTCGGCAACCTTCTGATAATTATCTTCCCGGATTCCAAAGACGATGCCCGTATCCTCTTCTGTGGTGGTGATGATGTCCACCAGCTTCATCAGAGGTTCCTGGCAGCTTTTGGCCTCGCCGGGCGACCAGAGTTTCTTGCGGTAGTTGAGGTCATAACTCACTAAGCATCCCGCTTCCTTGGCGGCTTTCATGGCCACTGCCGTGGTTTCTGCCGCGGATGCGCTGAGCGCCGGCGTGATCCCGCTGACGTGGAATAGTTTGGCTTTGGAAAATACTTTTATCCAGTCCACTTCACCGGGCTGGATCAAGCTGATGGCTGAATTTCCCCGATCATAAAGCACAGAACTGGCCCGCGGGGCCGCGCCATACTCGACGAAATAAAGGCCCTGGCGCCCTTTATCGCTGAAGATCACCTGGGAGGTATCCACTCCCAATTCCCGGGCCCGATTACGCACCATCCATCCCAGGGCATTATTGGGGAGTTTGGAGATCCAGACTGCTGGCATTCCCAGCCTGGATAATCCAACAGCCACATTCAGCTCACTCCCGCCTATTTCCACATCCAAAGAATGGGTTTGCTCCAGTCGCCCGAAGTGCGGTGGTGATAGGCGAAGCATCGCTTCACCAAAAGTGACAACTTCATACATCATGGTTCACCTCTCTTTATTTTAATGGCTAGTGCTTAGTTGCCAAAATTGGAGTGCTTTGCCAGGCCCAGGTTGGGCCCGAATAAGCGCAATGAACAGATAAAATTCATACACGAATATTTGTTAGCATGGTAGCTCAAATTATTTTTCTGATCAAGCAGAGTTTAGTAAAAAAATGTTGATAATCTCGTAAAAAGTATTTAAATGCTGTTTTCCGTCATTCCGGCCCCGTATCAAGTACGGGGTAAACTCCAGCCGGAATCCAGTCTTTTCAAATAGTTATCAATTCTCTGGACTCCGGTTTTCACCTGTCTGCCAGGCACAGGCAGGCCGGAGTGACGACTTTTTACGAGACCATCATTCTTAAATCATGAATGAAAATCAAAAGTGATGGGGGGCAAGGGATTTTCGGTCCAAAAGGGTTCGAAGACGTGAACCCTATGACCCTTGGCCGCTGGAACCCGTTTCCAGATCCACTCCATCAATCGTCGAGCCGCAGTTATAGCATTTATTCCCTTGCACACGGCATTTAAGAATCTGAAACCCCAGCCGGTCCACCAGCAACTTGCCGCAATGGTAACAGAAGGTATCTTCCCCCGCATCTCCCGGAACGTTCCCCGTATAGACGTAACGCAGCCCGGCATCCAATCCGATTTTTCTGGCCTGTTCGAGAATATGAACAGAGGTCGGAGACCGGTCAAGCATCTTGTACATGGGGTGAAAGCGGCTGATGTGCCAGGGGGTTTCCCGGCCCAGAGAGAAGATGAAGCGGGCGATGTTTTGGAGTTCTTCTTCGCTGTCGTTTAAGCCGGGAATGATCAGGGTGGTGATCTCCACCCAGACTCCCAATTCTTTCATCAACCGCAGAGAATGGAGGACTCCGTCGAGCCTGGCCCCACAGCGCTTCTGGTAGAACTCTTCAGTGAATGACTTCAGGTCTACGTTGGCTCCGTGCAGGTGGGGATGGATTGTCCGTAGAGCTTCCTCAGTCATGTAACCATTGGTGACAAAAATGTTCTTCAACCCTTGCCGGGTGGCCAGCCCCGCAATGTCGTAGGCATATTCAAAATAGATGGTCGGTTCCGTGTACGTATAAGCAATGGTCCGGCAATCTGTCTTCTTGGCCAGGGCTACAATCTCCTCCGGGCTAACGTCTTCTCCCATAATACGTTTTTGATCCCCGGGCATCTGGGAAATTTCATAATTCTGGCAGAAATCGCAGCGAAAGTTGCAGCCCACAGTGGCGATGGAGAAAGACCTTGTTCCCGGAGCAAAATGAAACATGGGTTTCTTTTCGATCGGGTCCACGTTGCGGGAGATAAGCTTACGGTAGACCAGGGTGTACAGGGTTCCTCCCCGATTTTCCCGCACGCCGCAGATTCCCCGCTTACCGTCTCCAATCCGGCAGCGGTGATAGCAGAGGTTACAATGAACTTCCTGGCCGGCCACCTTCTGATAGAGCATCGCTTCTTTCATGGGGACTCCTCTGAAGTGGGATCAGGCACCGCGACTTTCTTCTTCCCGAAAATTTTTACCAGCCAGATGGAAAGTTCATAGAGGACTTGTACGGGAACCATCATTAAAAGCATGGAGTAAGCATCCGGCGTGGGCGTCAGCATGGCGGAGAGAATCGAGTTTATTAAAAGGGCGTACTTGCGGTTTTTGGCCAGCCCCTGATAACCAACCAGGCCCACCCGGCCAAGGATAAGCATGATGAGCGGCAATTCAAAAACTAAGCCAAAAGCAAAAATAAGTCCGATGGAAAACGTCATATATTTGGATAGGCTGATCATCGGTTTCAGGTTTTCGCTGCCATAATTCACCAGAAAGTTGATTCCTACGGGCAAAACTAAATAATAGCAAAAAAAGGATCCGGCATAAAAAAGGGCTGTGGCTGATAGGACAACAAGAAGGGAGTATCGCCGGGAGTTGAAGGAAAATAGCGGGGCAAAGGCTCCCCATAGGCCGTTGAAGATGAGGGGGGACGCCAGAAAGATGCCCATGAAGAGGGCAAGCCTAAGGGAAACAAAAAAGGCTTCCGGAAGGCCGTACATGATCAACGGCATTCCCAGGGGTTTTTGCAGAAAATGCAGGGCTTCCTTCCAGAAAAAATAGGAGACAATCGAGAGACCGAGGATGATGAGGAATGCGCGGATCAATGCGCCGCGCAGGCCTTCGAGCTTGTCGAAGACCTTGTTTCTGTCCATCTCCCGGATTTTATCGCCCCATCTCATAGAGAAAAATTATACGCCCAAAGACGTTTATTGAAAAGCGAAAGTTGATGGCTTCGTAAAAAGTCAGAAAAGCCGTCACTCCTGCGAAAAGTCCCGCCTATGGCGGGACAGAAATGCTTGAATTTACTGGATTCCGGCTGGAGTTTACCCCGTACTTGATACGGGGCCAGAATGACCTAATGAAGGGAATTCTGTCTTTTTACGAGTTCATCAAAGTTGATGGCTTCGTAAAAAGCCGGCAGAAGAGTCATTGCGAGCGAAGCAATCTCGTTTTTATAAGTCTTTGAAAATACGGGATTGCTTTGTCGTCCCGCATTCGCGGAACTCCTCGCCATGACGAAAACGGGGCTTTTTACGAGATCGTCAAAGTTGTTTGAAGAATATTGGCGAGAAAAGCGGGCAAGGGAAGCAAAATGCTATTCGCTTAGCGCCCGAACATTATCATAGAATAGCCCCTTTGGGGATGACCACGATGCCCGATTCAGTAACCGTGAATTTCTTAGCATCTTCTTCCAGATTGAACCCAACCTGGTATCCTTCCGGGATATGCACCCCCTTATCTATAATTGCTCGATTCACCCGGGCGTATCTACCCACATCGACCCCCTCCATCAATATGGCATCGCGAACCAAGGAATAGCTGTGGATGCGCACTTTGGGAAATAAAATGGAGCGAATTACTTTTCCCCCGCTGATGATGCAATCGCCGGCGATGAGGGAATTGTAAGCTCCTCCAATTCGGCCACCTTTATGCTCTTCGAAGAAAACCGTTTTCGCCGGCGGGGTGGGAGGGTGGTAAGTGCGAATAGGCCATTCCTGGTCGTAAAGGTTGAATATCGGGTCGATGGCCACCAGGTCCATGCTGGCTTCATAATAGGCATCCAGCGTTCCGATGTCCCTCCAGTATTTGGCAGTTTTTTTGTTTTCGTCCCGGAAACTGTAGGCAAAGACCCGGTCTTGAGGGACCATCGCCGGGATGACATTTTTCCCAAAATCATGCTGTGAATCTGGATCCTTGGCGTCTTCAATGACCCGGCGCACAAGAGTTTCTGTATCGAAAACATAAACTCCCATGTTGGCCAGAATCAGGTCGGGGTAGCCCGGAATGGTTTGGGGTATCTCCGGCTTTTCCTCAAATCCTACAATGCGAAACTCTTCATCGACCTGGAGAACGCCAAAATGGCGAGAAAGGTTTTTATCCATTTCTATTACGCCCACGGTAAGGTTGGCCCGGCGCTCCCGGTGGTAGGCAATCATCTCCATGTAATTCATCTTATAAATATGGTCGCCGGAAAGGATGAGGACCAGATCAGGACGGTCCATCTGCAACACGTAGATGTTCTGGTAGATGGCATCGGCCGTGCCCAGATACCAATCCTCGCCGACGCGCTGTTGGGCTGGAATGAGGTTGATGTATTCGTCCAGTTCGGGGTTGAAGATATTCCACCCCTGCATGATGTGCCGGTTGAGGGATAGGGATTTATACTGGGTGAGGAGGTTCAACCGCCGGATTCCGGAATTAAGGCAGTTGCTCAAGGTAAAATCGATGATGCGGTATTTGCCCCCGAAGGGAACAGCGGGTTTGGCCCGATCCTGGGTAAGCGGATAGAGCCGTTCACCTTTTCCTCCGGCTAAAACCATGCCAACAATTTTCTCTGACACTGGCAAAGCAAGCCTCCTTGCTGGTTAAGATTTCGCTTGCTTTTTTCGCTTGTTCAGGACTTCCCAGATTTTTTGTTTCAGCTCGGTGAGGTCGGATGATTTAATCACGTAGGCTTCAGCTCCCCAGGTCATAAAGTTCTCCCGGTACTGGGGATAGGCCGTGTTCAAAATGACCGGAACCTGCCGGTCCTTCCCCAGCATGGCTGTCAGAGTATCGATGCCATCCATGACCGGCATGCGGATATCCATAACGACCACCTGGGGGTTTTCTTTCTCGAATTTGGCCAGGGCCTCTTTTCCGTCCTTGGCCAGAATTACTTTGTATCCTTCTTCCGTAAGTTCGTCCTGGTAAAGACGAAGAAGGCTGAGATCATCGTCAACGCAGAGGACTTTTTCCATGGCTGGCTCCTTTCGGAAAAGAGTAGAGAATTAGGGCGCTTTCGATGAGAAATTAATGTGCCTGAAGTGAATCAAAGTTGATGGAGTCGTAAAAGGTCTGAAAATGCCCTTTTCCGTCATTCCGGCGGAAGCCGGAATCCAGTATTTTCAAATGCTTATAAATACTCTGGACTCCGGTTTTCACCTGTCTGCCAGGCACAGGCAGGCCGGAGTGAAGACTTTTTACGAAGCCATTCCATTGATTCTATTTTAACACAATTCGCTGCCTTTTGCACCAGCCCCAAATTAAATCCCTTCCTTCCGCAAATGAACTGTCCTCTGAGGAAAGGGAATCTCTATGCCTTCTTTTTTAAAGCGCTCGAAAATGCGATGGCGCAATTCGTGCTGCACGTAATATTGATCCACGAACTCCCGCACCTGGCAGATGAGCGTAAAATTAAGGGCAGACTCCCCAAAGCCGGGGATGAATCTCACGATGGGAGGGGGATCAGCCAGTAGGCCCTCGATTTCCCCAACGGCCCGCTTGGCCTCTTCTATGAGAATCTCTTCCACTTTCCTGGAGTCGCTTTCGTAGCTGACACCGATATTCAGGAGCAGGGACATGCGCCGTTCGGGAAGGAAATAGTTAGTAATTATCGACTCGGAGAGCTTGGAGTTGGGAATGACTACGATATTATTGGGGAGGGTGCGGATGCGGGTAGAGCGCCAACCCACTTCCTGCACGTACCCTTCCGGTCCTCCTTCTAATTTTATGTAGTCCCCCACGTTAATGGGCCGATCGGCCAGGATGTAAAGTCCGGCAAAGAAGTTGGCTAACGTATCCTTGAAGGCTAAAGCCACGGCTAAGCCCCCAATTCCCAGAGTGGTCAGCAGCGGGCTTATGGATATGCTCAGGCTGTCCAGGGTAATCAGGAGACCGATGAGGATGATTAAGGCCGTGCCCAAAAGGTTCAGGATGCCCAGGGAAGGTTTAATTGGTTCATAACGCTGCCCGTATTCCAAAAGAATACCGTGGTAGATCTTGACGCTGGCGTAAATCAGTACAAATGCCGTGGCCAGGGAGATTCCTACCGTCGTTAATCTCTCTATCTTGGAGGTTAGTTCCATGCCCCCCAAAATCACCCTCCCCCCGATGAACAGGAGTAAGATCAAGAGCGGCCCGTGGAGAGCTTCCACCAGGAGTTTACCTATGCGAGTCTCGGTCTTTTCAGCCCATTGCCGGACATAGGTTTGAAATAATCGCAAAATCAATAAGCTTAAGGCCAACCAGAGGGCGATAAAGATGGCCATAGCAAACCAGGGTTGAACCGGCATGGAGTATCCAAAAAATTGAGTCATGGGCAGCTATTTCCTTATTTCTGGATGTATAATTTTAAGATTAATAGGACGCAGATTTACGCAGATAACCGCAGATAATTATTTTTTTTAGTTTATCCTGATAGTCTGTGTACATCCGTGTCCAAAAAGGAATTTCCTATACAATTTAATTAAACCAGATTTAAAAAAATTGGGCAAGGGGAAGTTGTTCTCCTGTTTAACCTCTTGCACCTTCGGCACCCACCCGAGTATAGGAGATGCAGGGGATGGAAATGCTACCTAAATCCCTAAAAAAATTTCAATCGGGAACAATCAAGGTTACTTTTGGAAATTAGCGGTTATCTTCCTTAATTTCTGGTCAGGTGTCTGTATTTGATGCGGTGAGGTTGGTCCGCGGCGGCGCCGAGCCTTCTTTTGCGGTCTGCTTCATAGTCGGAATAATTTCCGGCGAACCAGACCACCTGGCTGTCTCCCTCGAAAGCCAGGATGTGCGTGGCGATCCGGTCGAGAAACCAACGATCATGGCTGATCACGACAGCGCAGCCGGCAAAGTTTTCCAGAGCCTCCTCTAAGGCCCGCAGCGTGTTGACATCGAGGTCGTTGGTCGGCTCATCGAGCAGGAGAACATTCCCTCCTTCTTTAAGCATCTTAGCCAGATGAACCCGGTTCCTTTCGCCGCCGGCAAGCAGACCGACTTTCTTCTGCTGATCGGTACCCGAAAAATTAAATCGGGCCACATAGGCGCGGGAGTTGACCTGTCTGTTGCCAAGCTGCACAACATCCAGCCCGTCGGAGACTTCCTCCCAGATAGTTTTATCGGGGTCGAGCCGGTCGCGGCTTTGATCGACGCCGGCTATCTTTACGGTCTCGCCGATCCGGATCGTGCCGCTGTCGGGCGCCTCCTGGCCTGTGATCAACCGGAAGAGGGTTGTTTTCCCGGCCCCGTTCGGGCCGATAACCCCGACAATTCCGCCCGGGGGTAACTTAAAAGACAACCCCTCAAAAAGCAGGCGATCACCATAGGCTTTGCTCACCCCTTCTGCTTCGATGACCCCTTTGCCCAGGCGCGGACCGGGGGGAATATAAATCTCCAAATCTTCAGAGCGTTTTTGGCTTTCCTGGCCGAGGAGGGCTTCATAGGAATTGATGCGGGCTTTCCCTTTGGCTTGCCTTCCCTTGGGGGACATGCGGATCCATTCCAGCTCCCGTTGCAGGGTTTTCTGCCGGGCGGTTTCTGTTTTTTCCTCCTGCTTAAGACGGGCCTGCTTTTGTTCCAGCCAGGAGGAATAGTTGCCCTGCCAGGGAATTCCCCGCCCCCGGTCCAGCTCGAGGATCCAGCCGGCCACGTTGTCTAAAAAATAGCGGTCGTGGGTCACCGCAATGACCGTCCCGGGGTATTGTTGAAGATGCTGTTCCAGCCAGCCCACAGTTTCCGCATCGAGGTGGTTGGTCGGCTCGTCGAGGAGAAGAATGTCGGGCTTTTTCAGAAGGAGGCGGCAGAGGGCCACCCGCCGCCGCTCTCCCCCGGAAAGAACCCGTACGGGCGTATCTCCCGGAGGGCAGCGCAGGGCATCCATGGCCATTTCCAGCCGGCTGTCCAGGTCCCAGGCTCCGAGGGCGTCAAGCTTTTCCTGCACTTCTCCCTGCCGTTCAAGGAGGGCGGCCATTTGGTCGTCGGCTAAGGGTTCGGCGAATTGCTGATTGATCCGTTCGTATTCCTTAAGAAGGTTGACGGTCTCCTGCATTCCCTCTTCAACGACTTCCCGGACGGTCTTCGATTCGTCCAGCTTCGGCTCCTGTTCGAGAAATCCTACGGTGTGGCCGGGGGAAAGGATGGTTTTTCCGAGAAAATCCTTATCATTGCCGGCCAGAATTCTTAAAAGCGAGCTTTTCCCCGATCCGTTCAGCCCGAGCACGCCGATCTTGGCCCCGTAAAAATAGGAGAGGGAAATATCCTGGAGGATCGGTTTTTTATCGTAGTACCTGCTGACTCCGATCATGGAGTAGATTATTTTATTGACCTCTTTGCCCATCTTTTCCCTTCTCAGTGATGGAAATGTTTATGCGGTCTTCTGTCTGGCTCGCTGGAGCGGCTTTGAAAAATTATCCTAAATTTCTAAGATACTTCCAATTAGTACAGAGTTTCCTAATTATCGTGTCAAAACGGCTGTCATTGCGAGCGAAGCGAAGCAATCTATTAAATGTCTAAAATCATGACGAGATTGCTTCGTCGCTCCGCTCCTTGCAATGACACCTCTGCTCTATTTTTACTTTGGAATCGGTCTATTAGTTATTGTATTTTTTGCGATAATTTCGACCGACTTTGTCGTGGCCCGGGGAAAGGGTGCTGAGCGCGGGCAGCATTGGCCGGGAGAGGCAACTTATCACTACATTAGCTGATCTCAGCGATTACCTTATCCATGGCTGCCGCAGGGTCCTGCGCGAGACGCACTGGTCGGCCGATCACGATATAGTCCGCTCCGGCCGAGACCGCCTCCCCGGCAGTCATCACCCGTTTCTGGTCATCTATTTCTGCTGCGGCAAACGCCGGGCGGATTCCCGGGGTAACGATGATGAATTGCCGGCCGCAATGCTCCCGTACGGGAATTATTTCACGGGGAGAGGCAACGACTCCATCGATTCCGGCCTCTTTAGCTAAACCCGCCAAGCTGACAACGCGTTCCTGCACCGGCCCCTGCAAACCAACTTCTTTCAGATTTCCCTCATCCAGACTGGTGAGAATCGTCACGGCTAAAATGGTGGGGCGGGGCCGGTTCAGCTTTTCTGCCAATATTCGGCAGCGCAACGATGTTTCACGCATCATCTCCCCTCCGCCGCTGGCATGCAGGGTGAACATGCGCACGCCTAACTTCAAGGCCTCCTCCGCTGCCCGGGCCACGGTGTTGGGAATATCATGGAGTTTTAGGTCCAGAAAGACTTCCCCGCCCTCTTCCTTAACCGCCCTTACGGCCTCTTGGCCGAAAGCCGTGAAAAGCTCCAGCCCAACTTTAAACAAAACCACCCGGCCTTTTAGCAGGCGAACAAAGTGCCGCGCCTCCTTAAGAGAGGAAACATCGAGGGCAAAGATCACCTTTTGCCCGGCGCGGGATTCTCCGGATAGCTTTTCTGAGGCGGTCATCATTTTCCTTCCCCGGAATTTTCCTGCAGATATTTATTTTTCGGTCTGGGCGGAACCACCTTGCCGGCAGCGATCTCCCGCAAGGCCAGGACGATTTCTTTATTGTCCGTCTGCACGCGGGGTTTGGACCCTTTAAGAATTTGTTTGGTGCGAGTTGCGGCTAAAAGCACCAGGGCAAAACGGTTGGGCACCTTTTTCAAACAATCTTCTACTGAAATACGAGCCATTTTTTCCTCCTCTTGGAAAACAGATTAACGCATATTTTGTATCAATTTAGCGGTTTGAAAAAGTGATTTTACCACCTTTGTCGAGGTCCGGGGGTCTGGGTGGAACGCGCCGGAAGCATCGGCCGGGTTTCCGCTTGGCCACGAAGAACCCCGCTTGTTTCCGCCGGAGGAGGCGGGGGGCGTTTTCCCCGCCCCACCCGTGAAGAAATCAGCGCCTTATGATTCCCAGCGGTCCGCCCAGGCCCCCGGACCCTGGATTCCCTCTGACCTAACGCCCCACCTCTTTTCAAAGGGCTAAAGTGTTACCAGATTTTCATGATTTATTTTCCTGTAAGGATATCTTCTAAAACGTTGTTCATTCTTTCCCGCCGGCAATTTTCTGCCAGAATGATGCCCTTCAGTTGCTCCTTAGCCTTTTCCAGCTCATCATTGACAATTAAGTAATCATACCAGCGAGCCTCGGCCATCTCAACCTTTGCTTTTTTCAGGCGTTCCTCCATAGCCGCTTTTCCTTCGGTCTTGCGGCGGGATAACCTCTGTTCCAGCTCCTCGACCGAAGGAGGGAGGAGGAAGATGAAGATTCCCGGCAATTTCTTTTCCCGCAACTGTCTGGCCCCCTGACCGTCGATATCCAGAATGACATCCTGGCCTTCTTCCAGGACTTTCTCCAGAATGATCCTGGAGGTACCGTATCGGTAGCCGTAAATCTCCGCCCATTCGGCGAATTCACCCCGATCGTTCATCTCCTGAAATTTTTCCGGGTCGATAAAGTGGTAATCCCGGCCGTTTACATCTCCTGGCCGGGGCGGACGGGTGGTGTATGAGATGGAGAAATGCAGGGCGGGAAAGATGCGCGATATCGCCCGGCAGAGAGTCGTCTTCCCCGCCCCCGAGGGGGCGGAGACGACGAACACCAGCCCTTTTTGTTTAATCTTTTTTTCCATTAAATTTTCACCGCAGAGAGCGCTGAGACCGCCTTTTTTTTGGGGGTCTTTGGCTTAATACAAACTCTACGATCTCGGCGTTCTCTGCGGTTAAATATTTTTAAAATTACTCCACGTTCTGAACCTGCTCGCGCATCTTCTCCAGCTCGCTTTTAATTTCAACGGCCATCTGGGCGATTCCGGCATCGTTGGCTTTTGAGCCGATGGTGTTGGCTTCCCGGTTGATTTCCTGCAGGATAAATTCCATCTTCCTTCCCATCGGCTCCGGGCGATCCAGCATTTCCCGCAACTGGTTTAGGTGACTGCGGATACGCACCAGCTCTTCATTTATATCGCTGCGTTCCGCCAGGTAGGCTACTTCCTGGGCCAGGCGGGCTTCATCGATCTTAAGTCCACCGCTTAGTTCCTCCACCCGCTGGGCCAAGCGGTCGCGGCAAGCCCTAAGCGCCAGAGGGGCCTTCTCTTCCACTCCCCTGATTATCTCCTCCACAGCTTTCAGCCGGTTCAAAAAATCCTGGCGGAGCATTAAGCCTTCCTCGCCGCGCATCTTTTCCAGTCCGCTGAGGGCCGTTTCCAGGGCTGCATGCAAAGCGGCCCATTCTTTTTCCAGGTTGGTTTCCACTTCTTTGCGGCTGAAAATCTCCTTGAAGCTGGCCAGGATTTCCAGACGAATTTCCCCTGGAATTCCCAGGTTCTCCTGCAAGGTCTTCAAGGCCAGGTGAATATCCCTGGCCAAATTAACATCCAATTCCAATTTTTGTTCTGCCTGGGAAGTATTGTCGATTTGCACGGACACCTCAATCCGCCCCCGGGCAACTCGCTGTTTGATGAGGCTGCGCACCTGTCCTTCCAGGGAATTCAGCCTGCGGGGAAGATGCGGAACGACGTCACAGTAGCGGTGGTTGAAGGATTTAACCTCCACATCCACCCGCTGCCCATCTCCTTCCCACTCTCCCCGGCCATAGCCGGTCATGCTTTTGATCATAAATTCACCTTTTATATAGAAGGTTCAAGGATTCCAGGGTTACAGGGTTCAAGTGAAAAAAATCCGGGTGTTGAATTTTAGTTTTTTAGCCTTAAACCTTGGGCCTTACGCCTTAGGCCGTACACTTGACTCCTTGAACCCTTGATCCCTCGACCCCTGTATTTTTCAGTTGCCACAAATAGCGCTTGCGCATTAAATTGATCAAACCGATTAAGGGCTGGGAAGCATAATCCGGGTAAGTCCACGGCAGGGATGTAAAGGTGCTCTTCTTAAACAATAAGGTCAGCTCCCCGTAAATTCCCTGCCCGAGATATATCCTGTGGCTGTAATCTTTGCCCGTGGCCAGGATAAACTTGGCCGCAGTCAGGTACCCCGGATCGATGTTAACCCTTCGCCCTCCCTGTTCGTTCAGCAACTGTAATTCCAGGGCATTCGTAACGAGCTTTATTTCTACCAGGTTTTGGGGTGGAATCAAAGGCCCAAAACTGGCCATCCTGCGCCAGAGATTTTTCCCCATCTCTAACTCGTAATACTCAGTAAAGTCAAAGGGCAGGGGTTCGCTTAAAAAATCCACCGGCCCGTATTGTTCCTCTGCGGCCAAGGCCGCTGAAGCAAAGTCTTCCCCCTCCCGAAAAATGAAGCTCATAACCAATTTCACTTCCCTGGGGGAACGGGGCAGACTCACAGCAGGTCCTCAGGCTTTAGGGTCGACTCTTTTGCGCTTCTCCCGGATGCCGTTTCTCACCGCATCTTCCAGTTCGGAAGCTTTGATCGTGGCGGTTCCGATCTCCCCCACGACGATTCCGGCGGCAATGTTGGAGAGTATCGCGGCTTCCTTGGCGCTTAACCCGCAGGCCAGGGCCAGGGTTAATACCGAGATCACCGTATCCCCTGCGCCGGTAACGTCGAAGACTTCTTTGGCCATCGTGGGGATGTTGGTTATTTCCCCGTTGTCCTGAAAAAGGGTCATGCCTTTTTCTCCGCGGGTGATCAGAATAGACCTGGCCTGCAAGCGCTGAAGCAATGTCCGGCCAACGGCCATCAGGTCTTCTTCGTTTTGGATCCAGCGTCCGGCCGCCTCCGCGGCTTCATAATGGTTGGGGGTCAGGATGGTAACTTCCCGGAAGAGAGGAAAATTTTTTACTTTCGGATCCACGGACAAAATTTTTCCAGCTCTTAGAGCGAGGGAACGCACCCCCTCTATCAAAGGCTCGCAGATCACCCCTTTTCCGTAATCAGAGATCAGAACTGCGTCTATCTCATCCATGCGCCGCTCCAGCAGGGCAAGAATCTGTTTTACATTCTCCGGATGAATCCCCCGGACGACTTCCCGGTCATAACGGACGACCTGCTGGTGTTGAGCGATGATCCTGGTCTTTACTGTGGTGACCCGTTCTGATTCGACGATTACTCCTTTTGTTTCGACGCCCATCTTATGCAGGTCATGGATTATTTTCCGGCCCATCTCATCATTTCCCACAATTCCGGCCAGCAATACCTTTCCCCCTAAACTGTGGATGTTATTGACCACGTTGCCGGCCCCACCCAGTCGCAGGCTTTCAGAGGTCACGCTCACCACCGGGACCGGCGCTTCCGGAGATATCCTGGAGACGTTCCCCCAGATATACTCATCGACCATCAAATCCCCGATGACCATAATCCGGGCATTGTTGAATTTGGCAATATAAGGAATTAATTCGTTGTTATTATTCACTCCTCGCGCTCCTCCTTCACTCGGCCTGGGCCAGGGCCGCTTCTATCCTCTTCAAAGTTTTCTCTTTCCCCAGAAGGACAAAAACCTTTTCCAGCTCCGGGCCGCGCATTTTTCCGGTCAGGGCGGCCCGCAGGGGCATGTAAAGGCCTCGACCGGAAAGGCCCGCCCGCTTGGCCAGGCTGAATATGATAAGTTTATAATTTTCAGGGGTAATTTCTTCCACTTTTCCAAGTTCATCTATAAGCCCCTTAAGTACCCTCCGACCTTCTTCTTTTTGCAGGAGGTCTTGGGCTTCCGGATCCATCTTCCAACCGTCTTCGAAAAAAACCGTTAAGTGGTCGGCCAACTGGTTTAAGTTATCCACCTCTTTCCCGACTGTTTCCAGGGCGGTATTCAACCACGACCCGTCCACATTATTTACATTTATACCCTTTTTTTTAAGGAATGGCCAGGCCAGTTCCAATCGTTTTTCACCTGAAAGGCCTTTCATGTGGGTGCGGTTTATCCACTTAAGCTTCTCATAATTAAAAATGGCGGAGCTGCGGGAGACCCGTCCCAGGGAAAATTTTCCGATCAACTTCTCCAGGCTGAAAATTTCCTCTGCGTCTTCCGAGGACCAGCCCAGCAGGGCCAAGTAATTGACCAGGGCTTCCGCAAGATAGCCTTCTTCCCGGAAATGAGCCACGGCTGTGGTTCCATGGCGTTTGCTCAAAGGCGCGCGGTCCGGCCCCACGATCAAGGGAAGGTGAGCGAATTGGGGGGGAAGGAATCCCAGGGTTTTATAAAGGAGAAGTTGCCGCGGGGTGTTTGCCAGATGATCTTCTCCGCGGATGACCTGGGTGATTTCCATGAGGGCGTCATCGACTACCACGGCGAAGTTGTATGAAGCCACTCCATCGGAGCGTAAAATAATGAAATCCCCAATCCCCTGGCCGTCGAAGGATACCTTGCCTTTTACCAGGTCTTGGAATTCAACAGTCCGGGCCTCTACTTTAAAACGTAAGGAGGCCGGACGGCCGGCGGCAGAAAAGGAACGTTCTTCTTCCGCGGATAAATTCCGGCAGCGGCCGTCGTATTTGGGTGGAATCCCTCTGGCCAAAGAGCGCTTTTTCTTTTCCTCCAGTTCCTCCGGCGTGCAGTAACAACGGTAAGCCTCCCCTTTTTTTAGGAGTTCCCCGGCATACCGCCGGTACGTTTCCAAACGTTCCGACTGTCGGTAGGGCCCGCGCTCTCCCGGCTGGCCCGGCCCTTCATCCCAGTCGATCCCCAGCCATTTAAGGTCGTTCAGAATCGCCTCCTCGGCTTCAGCCGAGGAACGTTCCATGTCCGTGTCTTCCAGACGGAGGATGAACGTTCCGCCCTTCTTACAGGCGAAAAAAAAGTTGAAGAGGGCTGTACGAGCGTTGCCCACATGTAATAGCCCGGTGGGGCTGGGGGCAAAGCGAACTCGGATACTGTTTTCCATAAAATTTTTTAATCAATTTAGCGGTTTGAAAAAGTGTTTTTACACCTTTGTCGAGGTCCGGGGGTCTGGGTGGAACGCGCCGGAAGCATCGGCCGGGTTTCCGCTTGGCCACGAAGAACCCCGCTCGTTTCCGCCGGAGGAGGCGGGGGGCGTTTTCCCCGCCCCACCCGCGAAGAAATCAGCGCCTTATGATTCCAATCCCGCCATGGCGGGACCAGGCCCCCGGACCATGGATTCTCTCTGACCTTAAGTCTCACCTCTTTTCAAAGGGCTAAAGTGTTACAAATTTTTTCCGTAGAGCGCGCCCAGCTCGCCGATATGAAACGCTATGCGCATGGCGCTAAGCGCCTAGCGATTTTGGGCGCTCTCGGCGATCTTTGCGGTGAATAAATATCATTTTTTCGGAGCCAAAAGGACTATGGCATAGGCCACGATTCCCTTTCCTTCCCCCACAAACCCCAGGCCTTCGGAAGTCGTTGCTTTGACGTTGACTCTCCTGGTGGAAATGTTTAAAGCTCCGGAGATTTTTTCCACCATCCGGGAAATGTAGGGCATCAACTTTGGTTCTTCGGCGACCACGGTGGTATCCAGGTTTTCCACATTCAGGCCCCTCTCGGTCGCCATCGAGGCCACGCTTTTGAGCAACGAAAGGCTGGAGATCCCCCGAAACTTAAGGTCGGTGTTGGGAAAGTGTTTCCCGATATCCCCTTCGCCCATGGCCCCTAAAATTCCATCGCAAACCGCGTGCAAGAGCACATCGGCATCCGAATGCCCTGCGAGTCCTTTCCCATGGGGAACCTCCACGCCGCCGATAATTAGCTTGCGACCCTCGACCAAGGGATGTATGTCGTAGCCAAATCCAATCAGCATAAAAATACCAAATTAGTTTCAAGTTGCAAGTTTGAAGTTAAAGATAAAAAAGTAACTCGTTCTCAGGCATAACTGGCAATCCGTAAATATTAACCCTTGACTTGATTGTATAGGAAATTCCTTTTTTCGTAACACTTTAGCTCTTTGAAAAAAGGTGGGTTGTAAAGGCCAAGGGATTCCAGGGGCCGGGGGTTAGAGCGGAACGCTTGGAATCATAAGGCGCTTATTTCTCCGCATATGGGGCGGGCAAGAACCCCCGCCTCCTCCGGAGGAAAAGATCTTCTGTCCTCGTGGCCAAGCGGAAACCCAACCGATGCTTCCGGCGCGTTCCGCTCTAACCCCCGGCCCTCAACAAAGGCTTTAATACCATTTTTACAAATCGCTAAACTGTTACCCTTTTTCAATTTTAGCCCAGAATGCAGCGGGATCACTTTAGAGACTTGACACTTACCCTTAACTTTTTCTTAAACATGGTTTTAAAAACTCTGTGATGTCTGTGTCCTCTGTGGCTAATTTAAAACTTCATTTCAAGTACTTCAGTAACGCTTCCCCCAGGATCAGGTCGTCAGGAGTCGTAATCTTAAAGTTCAACCTGGACCCCTCGATTACCCGCACCGGAATTCCCAGCCGTTCCACCAGAGCAGCGTCATCGGTCCCGTAAAATCGCTCTTCTCCGGCCTGCTCATGCGCCTTTACTATTAAGCTATACTCAAAGCATTGGGGGGTCTGGATGATCCAGAGGCGTTCACGGTCAACCGTTCTTAAAACTTCCTTTTCCGGAGAAACCTCTTTTAAAGTCTCTCCGGCGGGAAGAGCCGCAACCACCGCCTTCCAGCGATGGGTTTCCGATATGGTTCTCTCGATGAGTGGGAGAGGGACAAAAGGCCGGGCTCCGTCGTGGACGATGACCAAATCAGCGTTTCCTTCGATGGCTTTCAGCCCCGCGCCAACCGAATCTTGTCGTTCCAATCCTCCCGGCAATATTTTAAGAACCTTCGTAAAACCATGCCGGCGGATGATTTCATCTGTCCAGAAAGGGACTTCCCCCGGAGGAACCAGGGGTAAGATCTCATCGATCTGCGGGCAGGCTGCAAATTTTTGGAGAGTATGCGTCAGGAGAGGAATCCCCCCCAGAAGGAGAGAAGCTTTGGATGTCTCGCCGCCCATCCGCCTCCCCCGCCCCGCTGCCGGGACCAAAGCCACGACGCGCATCATCTGAGCAGGTCCCGCAACGTTGCGGTGCTTAGTTTTTTTAAGGTCATGAAAAGGCTCAGCCGCCCGGCATAAAGAAAGCCCAGAATTTCCCGAAGAAATCCTGGGCGCTCCTCCCTCCGGGGGTTGCTTTAATGGTTAAATCCCTGATAGAAGTTCTCCGGAACATCTTCTTTCAGCATGGTGAAAATCATTCTTCCGGCAGTGGTCTGCAGGACGCTGGTTACGGAAACATCAACAGACTTACCCATGTAGCGCCGGGCGTTGTCCACCACCACCATAGTTCCATCATCCAGGTAAGCCACCCCCTGCCCGGGTTCTTTCCCCTCTTTCAAAATCTTCACGTTCATGATTTCACCGGGGAGAACAACGGGTTTTAAAGCGTTGAAGAGCTGATTGATGTTCAACACCGGAATCCCCTGAAGTTCGGCTACCTTGTTTAAGTTAAAATCATTCGTAATGATCTTGGCGTCTATATCCTTGGCCAGGGCAATCAGCTTGGCGTCCACTTCCTGAATCTTGGGATAATCCTGGTCAACTATCCTGACTTCCAGGTTGGCTTGTTTTTGAATTCTATTCAAAATATCCAGTCCTCTCCGGCCCCGTCCACGTTTCAGGGAGTCCGAAGAGTCTGCAATGTGTCGCAATTCTTGGAGAATAAATTGGGGAATGATAAATGTCCCCTCCATGAATCCCGTATCACAGATGTCGGCGATGCGCCCATCGATAATCACGCTGGTATCCAGGACTTTATGACCGTTGGTGCCTTGGACTGCTCCTTTGGAAAACCAGGGAAGTTTCGCCGGTTCAAACTCTTTGCCTTTCTTTAGGCCTAAGATCAAACCCAGGTAGCCAAGGGCGCTGTTGATCAGAATGTAGGCTGAAAAGTTAACCTCCAGCCGCTCAAAAAGACCGGTGAAGAAGGCGTTTACGAGCAGGTTGGCCAGCATCAACCCTAAAACTAAGCCGATGGCCCCGCCGATGACTACTTTCAGCGGCAGGCGTTTTATGCTGCGCTCGGAAAAAATGACGATAATCCCGATGATTAGGCCGATGCCCATCCCCCACAAACTGGAATCTGGAAATCGGGCGGCTTGCTGCCCTAAAAAATAACCGCTACTGCCAGTGGCAATTAACAATAATATCCGCAGGATAAACACTCCCACCTTTTCTCACCTCCTTTCTATGTGGAATTTTTAAAAAGAATAGCTTGGTTTCAGACGTTGAAGATGCTCATGAGCCGAAGACGAACTTTTTCTTCGGCCATGTTTTTGGCGCTGGAGAGCTCCTTGACCAGCAGGTTCTGGGCCAGGTCGAGCATCTGCCGCTCTCCAAAGGAAAGGTCTTTGTTGTTTTTTAGGTGAACAAGGTCTCTAAGGACTTCGGCTACTTCAAAAACAGACCCGGATTTGATCTTGTCCATGTATTCCCGGTACCGGCGATTCCAGGTCTGGCAATCGACTTTTCCGTTTCTTTCGGAAAGAATCCGGAAAACTTTGGGAATTTCTTTCTTGTCGATGATTTCCCTAAGCCCCACGCTCTGGGCATTATCAGTGGGAATCATGATGGTCATCTCTTTTTCTAAAATCCTTAAAACATAGAAGGTTCTCTTACTTCCTGAAATCACCTTGCATTTAATATCCTCGATAACCCCAACACCGTGCGCAGGATAGACCGCCTTATCGCCAATCTTAAACATTTCTCCGCCTCCCTGCTGTCTAACTTGAGCTTCTTGCAAAAGTCCGTAATTTACCCTTCGACAGGCTCAGGGTGAACGGGTTTAGGCTGAAATTATTTAGTTTTTCCGTTCGTGGTGAGCTTGTCGAACCACAAAAAAATACTTTTGCAAGAGGCTCACTTATTTAAAATTTTAACATCATTAAGGTATTGAAGTCAATATTATTTTGGCCCTGTCTTTGCAATTCAGACATTATAAGGTTTGGGGTGCCAAGAGCTTATGCCGTCCTGCGCGTGGGCGCCGGTTAGGATTGCAGCAAAATATTGCCGGAGGCTCTTCAGGGAAAGATTTGCTCAAAACCATCACAATTGTTATTTACATAGTTTGGGGAGTGTGATAAGTAGGGGCTATGGCTCAGCAAGACAGATTGGATGCACCTGGGACCCTTCATCACGTGATGATTCGGAGTAAGGAAATTCCTATACAATGAACTTTAGTACTTGTCCGTAAATAATATTCCCCCCTTTGCAAAGGGGGGCGAGGGGGGATTTTGATCGGGAATCCCAAAGTAAATCCCCCTATGTCCCCCTTTTTCAAAGGGGGATTCAAAATCGCGACTTATTTAAGGATAAGCTCTTATTATCTTATGGACGTCCCCCATTTTTCCAAAAGTTCTTTGATCGTCAAAATCGGTGTCCCCTGGATTGCCAGCCATGAAGCAAAGGTATGGCGCAGGGTAAGGGAAGGGGAATTTAGGGGTTGTGAGTTTTCTTGGCGGCTGGCAACCCCATTTTTATGGGGCCGTTTTCATCACCCTAAGCACGCTCTCGCTCAATCCATCGAGATCAAAGGGTTTGGCCAGAACCCCTTTAAAACCGTATCGCTTAAAATCGGAAAAAATAGGATCGTTGGAAAAACCGCTGGCTACAATCGCTTTGACATCGGGTGAAATTTCCAGCAACTTTCCGAGAACTTCTTTGCCCCCCATTCCCCCAGGAACGATTAAATCCAGAATGACAATATTAAAAGGCTGCTTAGATTCTTGAGCTTTCTTAAAACGGGCCACGGCCTCTGCCCCATTTTCGGCCAGCTCTACTTTATACCCTAAATGCCTTAAAAATTTTTCCGCAATATATCTCACCACCTGGTCATCATCCATGACCAGAACTCTTCCTTTTGCCGGCAGAGACTTTTCGGCCGCTTCTTTAGCCGGAACGAATTCTCTTGCAGAAGCCGGAAGATAAATATGAAAAGTCGAACCCTTTCCCACTATTGACTCCACTGTGATAAGTCCGCCATGATTTTTTACGATGGAATGACTGATGGCCAGCCCCAGCCCCATCCCTTTCTGGCTGCCCATCTCTTTGGTAGAGAAATAAGGATCGAATATCTTTTCCAGGTTCTCTGGGGGTATTCCTACTCCATGATCCTTTATGGATGCCCTTACATATTTTCCCTCTTTTAAAGAATGGCGGTCTGCCGGGACAGGGCTAATATTTTGGGCCAGGATTTCGATTGTCCCCCCTCCAGGCATGGACTCGCGGGCGTTGATGACGATATTATAGATTGCCTGTCTCATCTGGCCTTCATCGATTTCCACAGGCCAGAGATCTTCGGAAATATTGAACTCACACCGGACATTGGAGCCGCTCAAGGGCATATGAACAGTTTCTTTTAAGAAATTTCCTATCAACACCAGTTTTTTAATCGGCGTTCCTCCTCTGGAGAAGGTAAGCAATCTTTTGGTTAACTCACTCGCTCGCACGGACAGATTTTCGGCGCTTTCCAGGTAGGTTAATGTTTTATCTCCAGGGTGGAAAGACAACCTGGCCAGGGAAATGTTGCCCATAATACCCGTCAGTAAATTGTTGAAATCGTGGGCGATGCCGCCGGAAAGGAAGCCGATGGATTCAAGTTTTTTGGACCTAAGAAGCTCTTCCTCCATTTTTCTGCGCTCGGTGACGTCGGTAACCGAACCGACCATTCTATATGGCTGGCCTTCTTGATCCTGCATGGCCGTGCCAGAGCCTATCCAGTAGGCGACCGATCCGTCCTTGCGCAACACACGGTATTCCTCAAAATAGCGTTCCTGATTCTCCAAATGCCGGTCAAGAGCTTTCATGACCCGTTCATGGTCTTCCGGATGAATGATATTTTCCCATGCTTCTGTCGTTCTGGGGAACTCCCCCGGTTGATAGCCGAGTTTTTCATCAATACGGCCGAACCAGGTCAGCCGCTGATTCACAATGTCCCAATCCCAGATCAAATCGCTGGCGCTTTCAGCGGCTGTCCGGAACCGCCACTCACTTTCCCGCAACGCCTCCTGCGCTCTTTTGTGCTCAAGGAAAAGCCGGGCATTGGCAATAGCCCCAGCGATCTGGTGGCCGATGCTTTCAGCCAGCTTCCGGTCACGATCTGCATAAGCATTTGGTTTTTTGGAATGGAAGGATAGTCCTCCAATGACCTCATCTTTTGAAATCAAGGGGATTAATAGCATTGAAGGAAGTCCAATTTTAAGGTGGGGTGCAAAACCCGGAAGCCGGGTGGCTATATCTTTTACGTCTTCCTCTGCGGAGATGAGTAAGATCGAGCGGGTTTCATACACTTTTCCGGTAGCTGACCCAATCAGAGGAAAAACATCGCCGGGTTGACGTCCTGGAACAAAGGTTCCCCATACATAAGGGAGCGTAACAGTTTTTTCTATTGGATTTATGATATTGACGGTAATCCGGTCGAATTCGATCAGCTTTTTTGCTTCTTGGGCAAACCGTTCGTAAATTTCTTCAATGTCTAACGTGGAACTGATGATGCGTCCGATCTCGGCTATGGTCTCATTCTCTTGGGCCAAGTGCTGAGCGGCCTCCTCAGTCTTCCGCAGGGCTTCCTGTGCCTGCTTGTGTTTGGCAAAGAGCTGGGCATTGGCAATAGCCCCGGCAATCTGATAGCCGATGTTCTCGGCCAGACGAACATCTGCCTCCTTATAGGCTTGGGACCTTAGCGAATATACGTGGAGAACTCCGATAACTTGATCATGGGAGATCAAAGGAACGGCCATGAATGATCGAAATCCGCGCTGCCAAAAAGGCAGAAGTTTCGGGAAACGTCCGGCCACTTCATCTACATCCTCCGTCTGTATAAGCTGGTTCGACCACCTGCGCATGATCTCTTCGGTAAAAGAACCAGCCAAAGAGATCACTTCCTTGAGCTGGCGACCTGGAATATCAGGTCCTAAAATGTAGGCATTATGAAACGCCCCTTTTTCATGATCGATGACGGTTATCGAAATCCTATCGAAAGGGATGACCTTACGCACTTCCTCAGCAAAGAGTTCGTAGACCCGTTCGATTTCCAGGGTTGAGCTGATGATCCTTCCGACCTCAGCCACCATGGCATTATCCCGGGCCAGGCGCCGCGCGCCTTCCTCACTCTTTTGCAAAGCCGCCTCGGCCTTTTTTTGCTCAAGGAAAAGCTGGGCATTGGCGATGGCCCCGGCAATCTGAGTTCCAATACGCTCGGCCAGCCTGAGATCCAACTCTGTGTAGGCTTTGGATTTTTTCGACCGAAAATGCAATGCCCCAATTACTTCATCCCTGGATATCAGGGGTACGGTCATCATCGACCGCAATCCGGCACGAAAAGTAGGGATGAGGGTGGAAAATCTTCCTTCCAACTCTTCCTCGCTATCTGGCTGAATAATTAAGCTTGATCGGGTTTTAAACACTTCTCCGGTGGCTGACCCGGTTAAAGAAAAAACATCTTCAGATTGGCGACCGGAAACAGTTATTCCCCATACATAAAGGGCCGAAACTGTATTTTCTTTTTGATTTATGATATTTACGGAAAGCCTGTCTAATTCAATTAATTTTTTTGCTTCCTGGGCGAATCGTTCGTAAACTTCATCAATGTTCAATGTGGAGCTGATAATGCGCCCGATCTCGGCTATGGTCTCCAAGTCTTGAGAAAGGCGTTGGCTGTCTTTATTCTTGCGCATAATCCCTTTGGCGTGCTTAGGCTTTTCTTTCTTTTTCATTGGGAATACTCCCTACCAGTACTTCTCAAGTTATCAATTAGCAATGATCATTGAACATTGAACATTGATAATTGACTATTGACCATTTCATGTTCATTGCCTAAAGTGATCCAGCTTAAGGCTATACTAAAGTTGACAAAAGGAATTTCCTATACAATCAAGTTATTAACACCCCCACCCTAACCCTCCCCC